>NZ_JAUBRC010000064.1:0-32665 GCF_036701635.1 Microcoleus sp. N9_B4
ATTTTTATTTAACGATTTTACTAGCTTTTTCATTTTAACCCTTTTTTGACATATTCGCAAAAGTGAGATGCACCCCATCTATTTTTGTAGTTTTCAAAATTCCTAAAGCCATAGGCAGAACGTTTTATTAACTTAAGCTTGTTGTTAACACCTTCAACAATACCACTTGTTGTCCTATTATCAAAGTAAGCAATTATCTCGTCAAACCAATTAGTAATAGTCTTCACGGCATCTGGAAAATATTGTTGAGCTCTTTTCTGCCAGATACCAATTCTCAACAATGCCCTCAACCAATTTGTTTTTTTGTTTTCAAATATTTGTCGGGATTTTTCTTTTAGTTTAGGCATCTCTGCAAGATTTGGACACACTTTTTTAACCTCTATTAATTTGATAGTTTGCTTTTTATTTAATTTCTTTATCCTTTGATAAATAATATTTACTATCGTTTATTACCTCTAATATTTCTTGATATTCTGCTGCTTTTTTGGACAATTTTGAGGTGTTATTTAAATCTATTACTTGCCTGATTTAGCGCTTTCTTTGTGTATCTAACTCCTGAGTTCTGTTATAACTTTAGTACCCTTTTTTGTGTTAATGACTGTAATTAGCTCTCAAAAACCAAGAGTGAATATTGATAGTTAACAATTAAACTAGCCCCAATGTCAAGCCTGACAAGGACTTGATTGATATTTTGACATATTTTTTCCATTTTTTTGACTGATTTAGCTATTGATTTAGCATACCAAGTAAGGAAGAACCACAATTAATTGATGATGTTTCTTCCGCTCAATTCTTGGATATTCTAAGTCGGCAAAATGGTCGGCGAGGGTGATTTTAGGTTGGAGTTTCATACAGGTAAACCCTAATTAAATGTTTTGTAGTTACTCAATAATTCTTCTCCAATATACTAGATTCTGTTAACATAAAATTTAGATTCGTTCGCCCTGGCTAAACACATAATTGCGATCGAGAGAATGGGCAGTCGATGGCAAGGCAAAAAAAATCGCCGCCGATTGGTAGATTTTCACGAATCACACTATTATTTAAGTAGTTTGGATTGGTCGGCAAATCAATTTGCTGAGGCTATTCAAGGACACTGGTTGATTGAAAATCGCCTCCATTGGGTTAAAGACGTGACTTTAAATGAGGATAACTGTATTCATCGTGGTGGTAATGCACCTGCTAACTGGGCAATGGTTAGGCAGTTTTTAGTCTCTTTAGCTAGGATAATTGGTACGAATACTCTTCCACAAGCTTTAAGATTTATGGCTAACCAACTTGAAAAACTTAGCGAGTTGCTTTTCGGTTTTTGTGCTCGTGACAAACCAGTTAAATCCTTCGCGATTGCATTAGCAAATAGTCCAATTCCTTAATTTATTGTTACGACAATAAACCCACCCTGCCTCAACCAGCATATGTGCCAGTTGGGGGTGCGGAATGTGGGTTTAATTACAGGCTTTTTCACGTATAAACTGGAAACAAGAAAAGAGTCAAAGTTTGATATTACTTACATATTCCACCAATACTAATAAAGGAATCTTGGTCTGGGTGGCGGCGGGTTTACGATATTATCGGTTTTAGGCCATTATTGTTGGTGAAACCCGCCCTACAAATTTTTTACAATGGTGCAATCTATCTCTGGGGGCGGGTTTACGATATTATCGGTTTTAGGCCATTATTGTTGGTGAAACCCGCCCCTAATTTTTACAACTGTCCGAAACCTTTTTTTGGCTTATCTTTTTTCTTTTTCTTCTTCTGCTGGGCACCCATATAGCCGCGGGAACCGGGCTGCATTCCGGGGCCACCCATTCCCGGCATTCCCGGCATTCCCGGCAATCCTCCCATTCCTGTAAAGTTGCCTTGACTCATTTGCTGCATCATTGTACGCATTTTCTGGAAATCGCTCACCAGCTTAGTTACGTCGTTTTCAGCGTAGCCGGCGCCTTTGCCGATGCGGCGACGACGGGATGGAGAACTTGCTAAAAGTTCGGGATTGCGGCGTTCTTCAACTGTCATCGAATTAATCATGGCTTCGGTGCGTTTTAGCTGCACTTCTCCCTGCCGCATTTGTTCGTCTGAGAGTTTGTTCATCCCCGGAATCATTTTCATGATGCCGCCGAGGGAACCCATGTTTTTTAACAGTCTGGTTTGTTTGAGAAAGTCGGTAAAGTCAAACTTTGCCGTGAGCATTTTCTCTTGCATTTTCTCGGCGTCGGCGATGTCAAATTCTTCTTGCGCTCTTTCTACTAGCGTCAAGACATCGCCCATGCCTAGTATTCTCGATGCCATGCGATCGGGATAAAATGGTTGCAAAGCTTCCACTTTTTCGCCGACGCCAACAAATTTAATCGGCGCGCCGGATATTTGCCGCACGGATAAGGCTGCACCGCCGCGGCTGTCGCCGTCTAATTTGGTTAAGATTGCGCCGGTAATGCCGATTTGTTCGTGAAAGGTGCGGGTTAAATTTGCTGCTTCTTGGCCGGTCATGGCATCAACAACTAACAGCGTTTCGTGGGGTTGTACTGTTTGTTTGATGCGGCCCAATTCTGCCATCATGTCTTGGTCGATTTGCAGGCGGCCTGCTGTATCGACGATGATGGTATCGATGCCGATTTGTTTGCCGTGTTCGATGCCTTGGCGGGCAATTTCTACGGGGTCAATGTCTTTGCCTAATTCAAATACGGGTACGTCGATTTGTTTGCCGAGGGTTAGCAATTGGTCGATCGCGGCTGGTCGATAAATGTCGGTTGCGACTAGCAGTGCGGTACGATTTTGTTTGCGGAGGTGCAGCGCTAGTTTGGCGGTAGCTGTGGTTTTACCGGTTCCTTGCAAACCTGCCATCAGGATGACTGTGGGCCCGGATTCGGCGGTGGCGAGGGGTACGTTGGTTTCCCCCATGACGCGCACGAGTTCGTCGTGGACGATTTTAATGAATTGTTGGTCGGGACGGACGCCTGAGACGACTTCTGCGCCTTGTGCTTTTGCCGCTACCTCTCCGATGAAGTTTTTGACGACTTGGAGGTTGACATCGGCTTCCAGGAGGGCGCGGCGGACTTCTTTGAGCGCGTCTTGGATGTTGGACTCGGAGATTTTATTTTGTCCGCGCAGTTTTTTCCAGGTGGATTCGAGTCGATCGGCAAGGGCTTCAAACATAGGGCAATTTAGGCTAGTCAGTATTTTTAATTTTAGGCTAAATGGGAGTTTTTGGATTGGGGTTTTGCTGAAAGTTGAATGTTTTTATTTTCTAACCGCTGAGGAACGCGGATTGATGCTGAAACTACTTCAAATTCATGTAGTAGGGTACGTTTTGACAAACCCTACTTTCTGGAATAGGATTAAAGTATTTCCGTCACCTTGCCACAATTTTAATGTCTGCTTATGCCCAAAAAGATTCGAGAACTCAAAAGCCTGCTACTAAAAGCTGGGTTTACTTATCGTTCGGCAAAAGGCAGCCATACAAGATGGGTTCATCCTTTACTACCTAATGAACCAATTACTATTGCTGGAAATGATGGCGATGATGCGAAACTGTATTTAGAGAGAGAAGTTAATCGAAAAATTGGAATATTGAAAGCAATTGAAGAAGAGGAACCTGAATCATGAAATTACCTTATATAATTGTTATTCAATGGTCGGATGAAGATAACTGCTACCTAGTTCACTTACCTGATTTTCCATCTCAGCAGTTCCACACTCATGGAGATACCTACGAAGAAGCTTTGCAGAATGGAGTAGAGGTATTAGAGCTTTTAGTTGAAGAATATCAGGTAGATGGTAAATCTCTCCCAGAACCTAAAACTCTAGTAGAAAACTTGCTGTTTGCTTGATTATTGATTTGAAGCGATATCACTTCCCAAAAAAACAGGCAATCGCTCTTTTATCTAGAAGGGCGATGGTTTTTATAGTTGGATGTTTTGAAGTTATTTGATGTTGGTTTTTATGTATTCTGCGATCGCCGGTTGGACTGTGAAGATGGCGCGATCGCCTTTTTGGACTTTTTCGATTAATAACCTCCGTCTCAAGGATTCGACGGCTTTGAGGAAGTCTGAAGGGGATAATTCCAGAAGGGCTGGTTTTTGGGATATTTCGACTGCTTTGTTTTGATTGGTCAACCAGGACATTACTTGTTTTTCGGAGTCTGACAAGCGCTGAAAATGTTGGTGCAATAAATATTCTAAGTCTCCTAAAACTAGGCTATCATAGGATAAAAATTCATAAATATTGCCGCTAAACAAGTCTTGAATAGCAGCAGCTACTGTATTTAACCACAAGGGATTTCCTCGGTAAAGGTCTATCAATTCTGACCATTTTTCAGATTCGGCTATGCCTTTTTCTGTGAATATTTCTCGCGCTGCTTCGCCTAAACCATTGAGTTGCAATGTTTGACAATTTTTCGGGTGGCTTTCTAATGCTGCAATTTCTCTGGGTTTTTCCCAACTAATCAAAACTAAGCAACTGTTGTGGCATGATTCTGCTATTTGTTTGAAGAAAGTGCCATAGTTTTCATAGCCTTGTTTGTAGTTTCCTGCTAGTTGTTGGCTGCTGAAAATTGTTTGCACATCATCGAGGATGATGAGACAGCGGTGCGATCGCAAATAGTTGATTACCCCCCCCAACCCCCCCTTGCTAAGGGGGGGAGACGGAGGTTGAATATCTTCGCCCCCCCTTGATAAGGGGGGGTTGGGGGGGTTAGTTTCTTGCTGCTGCGATAGGAATTGAATTAAGTCGGTTTGGAGTGTTTGGAGGGGTGGCGCGTCGCGGAGGCTTCGCCAGATGATGCAGTCAAATTCATATTGAATGTGTTGGATTAGTTGCAGGGCAATCGCACTTTTGCCACTTCCGCTTAATCCTAAGATGCTGATGAGACGGGTGCGGTTTTCCAAAATCCATTGTTTGAGGGTGGTGAGTTCGGATGTGCGATCGTAAAATGTCGAGATTTCTGGTGCGTCGTCTAAGTCGATGCGGGGCTGTTTTGCTATTGGTTGGGGGTTTTGAGGTGTTTTGGGCGATCGGGCTTTTTCATGACAAATGTTAACGTTATGATTAACAGTTATATTCTCGCCTGTTACATTTTCAACAATAGCCAATTGATAATTATAAAAACTTGCCTTTTCTAATACAGTCCTAAAATTGTTTTTAGTAATATTTTTTTTCAATGCCTTAGAAAGTAGTTTCCAAAGTTGTGAACCGACATTTCTGACATGACTTGGACTTGAGTAAACTTCTTGAGCAATTTGCGTGTAAGTTATGTCTTGTAAAGTTCCCCGCAAAATAGCTTCTTGCACGTAATCTAAATGCTTTCCCGTCTTAGCAAAAATTAGCTCATCTGCCAGTGTCAAAACTTCGGCAATATCCATAGATTAGGGAGAAGCGGGAGCACTACGCCATTCATTATACCTGACATTTCGTACAATCGTGACATTTTGGATTTTGTCATCTATCTAAAGTCAGGACTTTTCCTACACAGCTCATCCTTTATATTAATTGATTAAGGTATTAGCAGGATATTTATATGAAGCGAGTGCGGTGGCTCAGCGGTTTGTTCTCGGCTGGGGTGTTGTCTTTTAGTTTAGCGACTGTTGGCGCACAGGTGGCGCAGGCCCAGCGGCCAATCCATATACTTGACCTGCAATGTCTTATTACACGGGGTACAATCTCAATTAGTGGTGTGGGTGGGTTAGCTTATTTGTACAGGCGGCCTACAGACATTTCCATAGGCAGACAACTATACACCAGTATTATGAGTGTACGCGAGGCCGGTTGGACTTGTAAACTTCCAGGCGGTCGTGCTTCTCTCCGATTAGAGTATGGAGTTGACGATCAAAGTGAAATTTTACCACCCAAAATAGAAGTTTATGTAGATGGAAATCAAGTAGCTTCTCAGGTGGGAAAGCCTGGGAGGATCAATACAATGCTGGTAGATATTAGTAATGGTAAAAGTTTATCTCTTGATATCTCTTGTTCCACAGCTAAAAATTGTAACAGAAGAATGTACCACTTCTTCAAATTTCAAATTGAGCCGGGGGCAAGCTCTCCAGGGAGTAGATAAATTATGAGTATCAGCCGCCGTCAATTTAATCGGATCGTTATCTGGGGTGGCGCTTCTTTTGCTGCTTCCGCAACATCCGGCATTTTCTTCCCAAAACCTGCCGAAGCTTATGCCCTAGAATTTCCGATTAGTGCCTTATCAGCCGATCGCGTTTTCAACGGTATTCAAAAATATTGTGGAGCACAGCCCATCCCCGGCGTTCTCTCACCAATCGTACAAGGCAATAATAATGTTAGCAGTAAAATAGAACCAGCGGCCGCTAACGCCATTCGCACCGCAGACAAAGAATTTGTTAACCGCAATTTTACTAGCAAAAGAACCGAATTAGCGGTAACTGGCAGCGGTTCTAATTTTGCATCAGATACCAGTCGGCTGTGGGGGCGGCAAAGACAGGATCGAGTCGGCCCGAATGTTGGTTTTGGGTTTGTACAAAAGTGGGAAGATCAATATAGCGATGCCAAAATTTCCGGGCCGACAATGTGCGCTATTCATAACGCTCAACAAGTCTTAGCAGACCAAAGATTAACACCTGCAGAAATCGCGGCTTCTGTATTGCCAACGCGATCGCGATTGGATGATTGGGGTTCTTGGGGAGGGGATGCCGATGCGTCTGCGGGGAGGAATCCCGGTGCTGTTTTTGCTCAATACGATACAGCCGCAGGTACGGTGACATCTCGCTACGATTTAGTTGAACCGGGGCCGAGAGGTTTTGGGCGTGTTGAGTATACTATTGAAGCGGAAGATCAGCCTCGGCGGGTGATTTTGGTGACGGTGAGATTTTAGGGGAAGGATGTAATAATCGGCTCGGATTCGGCGGTTGAAACCGCTTCTTGTCACACGAAGTCCGCCTACGCGGACTGAAGAATTAAATAGATTTTCAGTCCGCGTAGGCGGACTTTGTTTGTGTAGCCCCGAATTCCATTCGGCGGGGCTATTTTTGCAATTTTTGCAATTGGCTATTTTTGCAATTGACCAATCAAATCTAATGCTTTTTGAGCATCTGCATTCATTCCTTGAGCCCTAAATAAACGAGCCGCTTGCTGCAAATCTGCGATCGCCCCTTGTCTATCTCCCATTCTCACCAACGTAATTCCTCGGTTAGCAAAAGCCTTAGCATAACTGGGATTGAGTTGAATTGCTTGAGTGTAATCAGCTAAGGCAGAGCGATCGTTATTGATGCGAAACATCGCTAATCCTCTGTTAAAATAAGTGTTAGCGCGACCGGGATTGATTTGCAGGGCTTGATTGAAATCGTCGATCGCTCCTTTTTGATCGCCCAAGTCCGAAAGTGCTAATCCTCGGTTGTTGTAAGCCGCTGCAAAGTTTCTATCCAAGCGGATGACTTGAGTATAATCTGCGATCGCCCCCGGTTTGTCTCCCATTGCTGACAAAACCAGCCCCCGATTGTAGTAAGCGTCAACATAACCGGCATTTAGGGCGATCGCCTTGCTATAATCAGCGATACTCTTGGGCATTTGTCTCAAATCGAAATAAGCGAGGGCTCGATAGAAATAAGCTTCAGAATAATCGGATTGAGTTTGAATTGCTTGGTTAAAATCGGCAACAGCCCCTGACAAATCTCCCTTGTCAAACCGAGTTAAGCCTCGAACGTAATAAGTCTTAGCATCTTGCGGATTGTTCAGTTTCAGAGGTGCATTAGCGGCGGTTGAAGTATTCACCAAAATAGCAGAACGATTTAAACCTGCATCCGACAATTTAGCTATAAAAGTGTTAATAGGAATCGCAGAATTAAAGCCGGTTTTAGTAAACGCTAAACCTGTCATAACTTTTCCGTCTGTGACACGATCGTAATCGCGATCGCCTTCTCCGTGAATTCCAACAACACGCCCTTCCCCATCAAATACAGGCCCTCCGCTCATTCCCCCTTTCGTGACAGCATTGTAACGCAAAGTATAACCTTGGGGATGATTCGGGAGACGGCTGGTAACATAACCCGGTACAAACTCAAAATTGCGATCTGGTTGGTATTGTCTGCTAGCGGGAATACCGGGATAACCAAACACAAAAATTTCTGTTCCAACTGTCGCTTGTTCGGAATCGCCTAAAGTTATAACAGGATAAGATTCCGTACTGTTAAATGTTACGACTGCTAAATCTGGAGCATTCTGGCCTTTCTGCAATAATACACTACGGGTTACTGGATAGTCTTTTCCCCTATGACTGCGAATCGTATAGGTAGCTTTAGTATCATCAACAACATGGTTAGCTGTCAGGACAGTGTAGGTTGTACCTTGTTTAGCAATAATAAATCCTGTACCTAGACCAGTTGTTCCATTAATTTGAACGGTGGCAGAAATCGCTAATTTGGCAATTTCTTGGGGATTTTTTGCGAAAACTGGTGCTGCTGCTGCAAAAACAACTATTCCTGCTACCGTTACTGTTCCTGCTAGGATGCTGGCAAGGGAATCTAAGCGCGAATAATCCCTATTCATAGGTGATTGCTGAAGAGTAAGATTTTTTATACTCCGAATAGTATAGATTAAAATAAAATTTCTGAAAAGCCGAAACCCTGATGTTTTCAGATGATTTCGATTTTTATGACATTTCGTACATTTCGTATATTTCCGCCATTGCCGGCATTACTAGGCCATATTTTACTTGTATATCTTCTAGGTTAACCAGCTTGAACTGCATCCCGAAACACTTTCAAAGCTTCTTTTTCTTCGGACATTTGCAGGCATTTTCCCAGCAATTCTAGATCCAAATCTGGCAACAGCATACTCCGATAAACGCGATCGTAACCCTCCGAGTTCAGTTGGTAAATCGAAAATACTCCGTCTTCCCAAAACCAAACTTCCGCTACGTTAAATCTGCGGTAGTATTCCAGCTTGTTGATAGTTCCGCTAGTGAAAACAACTTCGATCGCCAAATCGGGTGTTTCTCGCTGCCGCCGGTCTTCGCCAAAGTAGTAAGATAAATCTGGTTCCTTACTGCTGCCTTTTGCTTCCCCTTGGAGTGTAGCGCTACCCGTCGGTCTAAAACTAATATCTTTTTCTAAAAAAAACTGACCTAGCATTCCTGCCATCAGATATTTAATGATTTCATGCTTCGACGAACGTGTCATAATTTCCACATATCCGTCGAGGTAAGACAAGCGAACACTGCGAGTGTACTCTAGCAAGAAATCCAAAGCTTTGAACTGTTCCCAAGTCATTGATAGCGGCAAAATCAACCGCTGTTCCGGGAGTGCAGTTAATCTGGGGTGAGTGGCAATGGTCATATATACTTTCCCAGAGTTTGAATTTCTACTTTTAGATTAGCCTAAAAAATATTTAAAGGGAGAACTGTTTTAATATAATTTTTGTAAAGTAGGGTTGCGTATAGATTAATTGCCCGCTATCTGTAGGGACACGGCACTGCCGTGTCCCCTACCCAGAACTAACTCTATTGCCCGTCTAATTCTCTACAAATAACTAAGCCAAAAACTGGAATTGAGAACCGTTAACTGCCAAAGCAAAAGGACTTGCCTGTTCAAATGCACCGACAAGTTCAAAGTTATCCGCATCTAAAATCACCCCCAAAATCCGTCCGTCTCTTCGATTGAAAACCACCATATCATCAATAATTCCGTCGTTGTCGTAACCGATCAGATTGTCGTCAGTGAAGAGGAGGTCTAGTTCTGTTAAACCGTCCGTCAAACCGATGCGATCGCCCTGGTCAAAGTTAAAATCGGTAATGACATCTGCTCCATTTATACCAAATGCTTCATCGTTGCTTCTGAGCACGAATATGTCAGCACCCGATCCTCCCGTGAGCACGTCAACTCCCCGATCGCCCGCTAAGAAATCGTTGCCCTCATTGCCGTCTAAATCGTCGTCTCCTTGCCCTCCCCGGAGGATATCGTTCCCGAACCCTCCAAAGATAATATCATTTCCGGCGTCGCCCCTAACTAGGTCGTTGCCATCATTTCCATCCAGGCGATCGTTATCTTTCCCACCGTAAATTATGTCATTTCCGCCGCCACCACCGATAATATCATTGCCGTTATTTCCTAACAGACGTTCGTTGGAATCCGACGAACCTCCTATAGTATCGTTGCCGTCGAGTCCCCAAACTCCCCAAGGAAAAGACGACAAATTTCCATCCGCTACGTCAATCTCATCTGGTGTAGCGAAGGCCAAAAGACGTGGCCCGCCCCCAGCAAATACAGGAAATCCCGTCAGGTCGCCGATGAGATTGTTAACCGTTAAAGCCATAATTCTGTCCTTTCAAAAATCCTGTTAGCTGTATTATACATTTTAATTATTCCCTTGCCAAATAGCAAGGATGTTTGGATTTTGGTAGCAACTTTTATTTCCTCAATTAATGACAAGCAATCTGCTGGTTTATATAGCAATCCTCAATCATTTGTGAATTTCTTACTCCCTCCCCTTGATAAGGGGAGGGTTGGGGTGAGTAAAAAGTTTACGGCTCATTTAGGATTGTTATAGTCAATTACAACTACCAATACTTTGGCTACGCGATCGTATAAGTTACCAATTCCCAATTCCCAATTACCAGGGCTGTGCTTCATTCAACTCAAACCGGCTATAGATGTCGCGTCTGAGTCAAATAGCATTAGTTGCTGACACTATCCGCTACAGTCTACCGCTTATAATGGGTGTTACCCCCCAGGCTGTAAACACGTTAATATCACCTATAACGTCGAGACTGAGAGGTTGTTTGTGAATAAAAGTAAAAGTCCCTGGGCCCATCGTCCGAGAAAAAACCCAGTTTCCGATACCCATACACAAACTTTACAAACAGGATCTAAGGTCTTTACAAAGCCATAATCGCCGATCGCTGACATTTTTTGGCAAAATCCACTGCTTTCAGGTGTTTTACTCATGTCTACTCCTAAATCGTCTGCCCATCAAAACAACAACTCCGTAAAATCACTGCCAGCGACAGATATCGTCCCAACAAAGCCAGACAGTAGCAATCTGCCCAGCGAACCAAGTATAGAACAGCTACTGGAAGCTTTGGCGGGCCAAGTACCCAGTCAATCTTCTGAAATTGAACCCTTGAAAACGTGGAAACAAGATTTACAGCGATTGTTTCAATTTCTCGGCGACCGCCGCGTTTTAATCGCAGTAATGCAACCGGGAACTTTTGCCCTGCGGTACGCTAACGCAGCATTTTGCCGCTTGGCCGGTTGGGAGGAAACGTCCTTGGCAACTCAATCTACCAACGGTTTGTTTGCAGAAACCGACATCACTCTGCTGCAACTATTCGAGGATGGGGACGGCAAAACAGCAGAACAATTGTACCGCCGCCACCTTTTGCACTGGGTATTTAAGCAATATTATCAAATTGAAATCGACGGTTTGCGGGTGCTAGAAGAACCTGTCACGGCGAGTGTAAAAAACCCCAAACACCGAGAACCTAGATTTATAGAGTTTTGGCTGGGTTCGGAACAGTTAAAAATTACTCGAATTAACTCAAAAATAGATGAATTTGCGGATGTTTCTTTAAGATTAATGCCTGTTGCAGAACGGGAAGCTTGGCTGATGCAGCCGAATCAACTGGAGAATTTAGCCGATCGATTGCAGTTGGATAATTACCGCGTAGAAGGCTTGCTGCTGCTAGAAGGTTTTGATGTCACAGTACAGGAGCAAATTCGGCGGCTGACTCAGTTATTGATCGATCGAGATTCTATGCTGCGGCCAGACAAATTTGAGAGAATCGATCGGTGTTTGCGATCCCTCTTCAATGCTGACGGCACTTTGCTGCTGCGGCCCGACGACGATCAGGTACAGCTATTAGTTGCAAAAGACGGCCAACATTTGCAGCCGATTCTTTATTCAATGCACTCCCTAGAAGCTTCTCACTTTTTGAAGGCCACAGCAGCCAATCAAGTTTGGAACGTGCCAGACTTGCGTAGGGAGTGCGAAACCGAGTGCGATCGAACTTTGCGGAGAATGGGAACTCGATCAATGCTGCTGGTGCCGCTGGTAGTCAAATCCGTCACCCGTGAGGGGTGCGGGCAGCGGATTTTGGGAGTCGTGGGGCTGTTGTGCGATCGGCCAAACCACTTCAACGGCATTGACGCTCAACACGCCCAAGAACTCATTCCCGCCTTCATTGCAGCCCTGCGGCAAGCCATCCAGGAGCGGTTTACCCACATTCACAACATCCACCCCGCAGTCGAGTGGCGGTTCGCGCAAGAAGCAGAAAGGCGAAGTTGGGGACTGCCTCCAGAAACAATCGTATTTGCTGACGTTCATCCGCTGTACGGAATTTCAGACATTCGCGGTTCTAGCGACGAAAGAAACCGAGCCATTCAAACTGATTTGCTCGAACAATTCCGCTTAGGTTTAGTCATAGCTGATGCCGTTTGCGAAGCACAAACTACTCACCTCGGCGAGCAACTGCGGCTCGACTTGCTCGACTACATCCAGCATTTAAAACAAAAAGTAACAGTCGATATGGAGGTGCGAGCCGCCGAGTATTTAAACGAGCATTTAGAAGTATATTTTGACTATTTTGTGCAGTGTGGGCCCAAGGTTCAGGCAGCCGTTAAAGCTTACCAAGCAGCCTGTGAAAACGAACACAACTGCGTTTACAGCGATCGCAACCGCTACGACCAAATGCTGAACCTAATCAGCACCAAACTCCAAGAAACCTGGGCCCGCTGGCAAGAAAAAATGCAGCAAATTTTGCCCCACTACTGCGACATCGAATGCACCGACGGCATCGATCACATGATTTATGCAGGAAAATCGATCGACCCCACATTCAGCCAGTTTCACCTGCACAGTTTACGGTACGAACAACTGCGAGCTATTTGCGATTGCGGCCGCACAGTTTTTCGCCTGCAAGCCGAGTCTCAAATCAACATGGAACTCGCACATTTAGTCTTAGTGCAGAATACCACGATCGACATTTTTCACAACGAAAACACCGAAAAAATGTTTGATGTCAAAGGCACTCGCGACATCCGCTACGAACTCGTCAAAAAGCGGATCGAAAAAGCCGTTGACAAAGACGCACAAGACCGAATTACCCAGCCAGGAATGTTAACGGTAGTTTATTCAACCGAAGACGAATGGGAAGAGTACCAACAATACTTGCGCTACTTGTCTCGCGAAGGTTGGGTAGAGCCAAAAGTTCAGACCGGCATGGTAGAATCACTGCAAGGAGTCAGCGGTTTAAAATTCGCCCGCGTGCGTATTTTACCTGAACCGGAATCTATTACTACTATCTGTGAAGTTACCGTAGTCAGCGATTGAGAACCCCTGCCCCAAATGCCGTTAAAAAGCGGGAGTGCGTCCGCTCCAATCCTCCTGTGTAAGGCGGAGTGCTTTCGCTGCAACCCCCCCCATTTTTTAGGAGGGAGCGCAAGCATTGGGAACTCACAAACAAGACCGAGATTACATTCATTTAAGATGTTTGTTGACACCCACGATCACTGCCACGTTTTCACTTAGTGTATGTTCCGTGTGATTGGGGATCGCAAAATACACGATCTGAATCACATAAACTCCAGGTAAAGTAGTGTTAATATAATAATGATAATTATATCTCCTAAGTTTAAGTTAAGTTATGTTGACCTTATCAAAATACCAAATCGATTTTACTCTGCACGAAGGCGTCGAAACAATAATTTATCGCGGACAAACACCGACAGACGCGCCCCCAGCAATTCTGAAAGTCCTCAAAGCCGAATATCCCACCCTCGAAGCCATTACCAGGCTCAAGCACGAATATCAAATCCGCAAAAATTTAGACAGCGAACAAATCGTTAAAGCCATCACTCTGGAAACATTTGACCACCGATTAGGAATCGTTTTAGAAGACTTTGGCGGCGAATCCCTCGCAAAACTGCTGGAAAGAGAAACCTTGAGCCTGCCAGCAAATTTAAACATCGCCATCCAAATAGTCAAAGCCTTACAATACCTGCATTTTGAGCAGATTATTCATAAAGATATTAAACCCAGCAACATTATAATTAACTCGCCAACAAAACAAGTAAAACTCACCGACTTTGGCATTGCCACAAAACTCAACAAAGAAAACCCGCAATTTAACAATCCCAACTCAGTCGAAGGCACATTAGCCTATATGTCACCCGAACAAACCGGGAGAATGAACCGCACCCTAGACTACCGCACAGACTTTTATTCCCTTGGTGTCACATTATATGAAATGCTGACTGGAAAATTGCCTTTTCCCAGCAACGACCCCTTAGAAATAGTTTACAGCCACATCGCAGTTCAACCAATATATCCCCATCAAATCAATTCAGAAATACCTGTCGCCATCTCTGAAATAGTGATGAAATTGATGGCAAAAAATGCCGAAGATAGATATCAAAGTGCGTCCGGATTGTTAGCCGACTTAGAAATTTCTTTGCATCAGTTAGAAACCACCGGAAAAATTGCCCACTTCATCCCCGGACGCTTAGATATTCTCAGCCAATTGTTAATCCCCCAAAAATTGTACGGTAGGGAAAACCCGGTTAAGGAATTACTAGCAGCATTTGAACGTGTAAGAGCGGGTTTAGCCAACAATTTGTTAGAAAAACCAGAAACCTTAGAACAAAAGTCGCCCCCATCAGGAACCAGCGAATTAATGCTAGTATCAGGCTACTCAGGCATCGGTAAATCAGCCGTAGTCAACGAAGTTAGCAAACCAATTACCAGGTCAAAAGGTTACTTCATCAGCGGCAAATTTGATCAATTCAAACGCAACATTCCTTATGCCTCATTAATCCAAGCATTTAACTCCTTGCTGCGGCAATTGCTAACAGAAAGTGCACTTTCATTAGAAATATGGCGCACTAAAATTTTAACAGCAGTGGGAACAGACGGTCAAGTAATTGCCGATGTAATTCCAGAAGTTGAATTAATCATCGGCAAACAGCCAGAAGTGCCAGAACTCGCCCCTGTAGAATCGCAAAATCGCTTCAATCGGGTATTCAAAGAATTTATTCGCATTTTCGCGCAAAAAGCACACCCCCTAGTGATTTTTTTAGACGATTTGCAGTGGGCAGATTCAGCAACATTAAAGTTAATGCAAATACTGATAACTGACCCTGACCAGGAATATTTGTTGCTAATCGGTGCCTATCGAGACAATGAAGTTAGTCCGACCCACCCCTTAATTCAGACTGTAGAAGAAATTGAAAAAACTGGTACCATAGTCAACAATATCGTGTTGCAACCGCTGGATTTAGCTAATGTCACTGAATTAATCGCTGAAACACTCAACAGTTGCCCAGAAAAAGTAACAAATTTAGCCGATTTAATCTGGAATAAAACGGGTGGCAATCCTTTTTTCTTGACCCAATTACTCCAAGCACTTTATCAAGACTCTCTTTTGAAATTTGAATTTAATCACATTACAAATGAGGGAAATCAAAGTGACTGGTATTGGAGTATTGATGAAATCCAAGCCATTGGAATCACCGATAAAAGTGTGGTGGAACTGGTAGCTTCTCGCATTGAAAAGCTGCCCGTACCCACGCAAGAAGTGTTGAAGCTAGCAGCTTGCGTGGGAGATAAATTTGCTCTAGATGTGCTGTCACTTGTTAGCGAAAAGTCAGCTAATACTACAGCAACTGAACTTTATTCAGCTTTGCAAGCAGGGTTAATTCTGCCATTGAGCGATGCTTATCGCATTCCTTTAGTTTTCGATCGAGCCGAATCAATTAATCTCAAGTTAGACACTTCGCGGGTTAGTTACAAATTTTTGCACGATCGCGTCCAGCAAGCCGCCTATTCGCTAATTCCCGAAGCTAAAAAGCAATTTACCCATTTAAAAGTCGGTCAATTACTATTACAGAATACTCCCCCAGACAAGCTCGAAGAAAACATCTTTGATATTGTCAATCAGTTGAATGTCGGAATTGACCCGATGATTAGCCAGCCAGTAGAAAAAATTGATTTAGCAAGATTAAATTTAACGGCTGGACGCAAGGCAAAAGCCGCGAGTGCTTATGAAGCTGCTGTTAGGTATTTGCGGGTGGCTATGGAATTATTGCCAGCGGATTGTTGGCAAAGTCAGTATGACTTAACATTAGCAATTTACGAATCAACAGCAGAAGCTGAATACTTAAACATCAACTATGAAGCTTCAAAAAAACTGGTCGATATCGTACTGCAAAAAGCTAACAATTTACTGGAAAAAATTAATGTTTATGAACTTCAAATCCAGTCTTACAATGCTCAAATTAGACTGGTAGAAGCACTAAATACAGGACTGGAAGTGCTGAAACTGTTAGGCATTTCTTTTCCTCAAAACCCCAACGCGCTAAATATTGTGGCGGGACTGATGAAGACAAAACTGAGCTTGGGATTGAAACGAATTGAGGATTTAGCTAACTTGCCAGAAATGACAGATCCCAATCAACAAGCAGCCATGCGGATTTTATCAGGGATTATCAGCACTGCTGTTCAGGGAAAACCCCGCCTGGTACCACTGCTGGCATTTAGGATGGTCAAGCTGTGCATTAAATATGGCAATTCGCCTTATGCAAGTATTGCCTACCTTTATTATGGCGTAGTTATGTGCCGGCTAGGGGACATTAGTTTGGCATACCAATGCGGTCAACTAGCCATTAGGATGCTAGACAAATATCCATCCCGTTCAATGAAAAGTAGAGTTTATACACTCTTGGGTTGTTTTATTCTACACTGGAAAACCGAGCTTAACTCAGGATTAAGCGTTCTCAAGGAAGGTTTTCAAACTGGGATGGAAACTGGAGAATTGGAATATGCGAGTTATTGTATAGGTCAATATTGCTTCAAAAAAATGTCGATAGGAGAGCATCTAGATTTGGTGGATCAGGAGACTGGTAAATATATGAAACTAATGCAGCAATCTCAACTAGAAATGGCTGTACAGTATCTAAGTATAGGCAGGCAGACAACCCTCAATTTGCGCGGTCAAGCTGTCGAACCCTGCCATTTAGTCGGTGATAAATTTAATGAAGTCAAAACGCTCCCCGTTTTAATAGAATCTAAAAACTTTTTTTTAGTGAGTTTGGTTTATCATGCCAAAACTCAGCTTAATTTTATATTCCGAAACTACGCGCAAGCCTTAGAAAATTCAAGGCTATTTGAGAAATATGAAGAAGCCGTAGCCGGATTTTATGTAGTTTCCCTGAATAATTTTTACTCTTCTATAAGTCTTCTCGCTTTGTATCCCCAAGCAGAGAAAGGGGAACAAAAGCAATATCTGAAAAAAGTGCTGCGAAACCAAAAGAAGATGAAAAAATGGGCAGTTGATGCTCCGATGAATTATCAACACAAATACGACTTGGTAGCAGCCGAGAAAGCGCGAGTTTTGGGGCAAAATACCGAAGCCATGGAATTGTACGATCGCGCAATTGATGGAGCAGCCAAAAATGGTTACATTCAAGAGGAAGCATTAGCCTATGAATTAGCCGGAGAATTTTATCAAGCTTTGGGTAAAGAGATAGTTTCTCAAGCATATCTGACTAAAGCCTATTATGGATATATCCATTGGGGAGCCATAGCTAAAGTTAAACACTTAGAATCAACACATCCTTTCTTAGCAGCACAGACGCGCACAACTCCAACCCCAACTCTCGATGTCACCCGCACTGCCACGGGAAATACTACCAGTAGTAGTTTAGGCGATTTATTAGACTTAGCTACTTTTATTAAGTCGGCGCAAGCCATTAACGGTGAAATTGTTCTAGAAAAATTGTTGACCAAATTAATCAAAATTATTTTAGAAAATGCGGCGGCTCAAAAAGTAGTGCTAATGCTGCTGAAAAACGATATCCTCTGCATAGAAGCTACTGGCAGTTTTGCGGAGGATAAAGTGACACTTTTACCGTCTATTCCCGTAGAAAATAGTCAAGATGTACCCCTGTCTGTGATTAATTACGTACAGCGCAGTCAAAAGCATCTGGTTTTAGACAATGCGACTGTCGCTGAACCTTTTAAGGTAGATCCCTACATTCAGAAATATCAACCAAAATCAATTCTCTGTTTGCCGATTATTTATCAATCTCAGCGACGCGGAATAATTTATTTAGAAAATGCTTTGACAGTAGGAGCTTTTACAGCAGAGAGAGTAGAAGTATTCAAAGTGTTAATTTCTCAAGTTGCTATTGCTGTAGAAAATGCTGGTTTGTACGCGCGCGAGAAAGAAAAATCTCAACAGTTAGAAAAATCTTTCAATGAATTGCAACAGGCGCAACTGCAACTTATTCAAAGCGAAAAAATGTCTGCTCTCGGCAACTTGATTGCAGGGGTTGCTCACGAAATTAACAATCCGCTTGGTTTTATTGCGGGCAATCTTGATGCTGCTGCTGAGGGTAGCTTAGATTTGATTGATTACTTGCAACTTTACCAAGAAAAATTTCCTAATCCTGGAGATGAATTAGAGGATAAAGCATCGGAGATTGATTTAGAATATTTGATGGAAGATTTGCCGAAAATGCTTTTATCTATGAAATCAGGTACAGAGCGCATCCGCAATATTAGCACGTCTTTGCGGACTTTTTCCCGTGCTGACAGTGCGAATAAAGTGTCAGCAAATATTCATGAGGGCATCGATAGCACTTTGATGATTTTACAGTATCGTCTGAAAGCTAAAGATACTCGCCCCGCGATTAAAATTATCAAAGAATATGGAGATATCCCGCCCGTTAAATGTTATTTTGGGCAACTGAATCAGGTATTTATGAATTTGCTGGCAAATGCGATCGAGTGTTTTGACGAATTGAATCAGGGTCGCACTTACGCTGAAATTCAAGCTTTACCGAATACGATCGCCATTATCACTCAAGTCTCCGAGGATAACAACAGCGTGGTGATTAAAATCAAAGATAACGGTAAAGGGATGTCATCGGAGGTGAAGTCGAAAATATTTGACCATTTATTTACTACCAAAGGAGTAGGGAAAGGTACGGGTTTGGGGTTGTCTATCAGCAGGCAAATTGTGGAAGAAACCCACGGCGGTAAACTAACTTGCGAATCGGTACTGGGAGAAGGTTCGGAATTTGCGATCGTCCTGCCGCTGAATTAAAATTATGGAACTATGGCGTGTTTTAAAACCCGGAGATCCCCCCTAACCCCCCTTAATAAGGGGGGGACAAGAGCCTGCTCAAAGTCGCCCTTTTTAAGGGGGATTTAGGGGGATCGAGACTCGGATAAAAACAGCACTACACATATATGAAAATTTGTCAATGCCTAATTTTTTCTGAAAAAGTCCGCTGTTCACAGTCTACATTCGGCAGTATGCAGTTACATTATTAGCTAAATGTAATAACTATATTTGATAGGAGTATTTCGAGTGAACGCTGCCGAACAAGCCAAAAATATAGAAGTTGCCAGCAAAATTGCTGCGGTTGTTAATTTATTCAAGTCCGAATTCCCGGATGCAAAAGTCGATTTGAAACCTTGGATGAATGACGAGGATACCAGAGAACTTGTCGATCCAGATTCTATAGACATTGGCTTCCATTTTCCCGGTAGAAGTCGCTTGCTGCAAAGCCGCAGCATTTTGATTCAAATCCGATTTTACCAAGATCCGGTGGAAGGATATCGGCGGGCGATCGGAGTTGAGGCGGCCGGTTACGATCATAGTGGTCAGCAGTGGCACTTTTCTACTGTGGAAAATTGGAATTTTCTCGGCCTAACCGAACCTGCGGTGGAGTCGGCGCAAAAACTCAAAGACTTTTGTCAGCAGATTTTTGATTTGTTTAATCAGTCAATCGATTTTAGATTTTAGATTTTAGATTTTAGATTGAAGGTCAATCGGCGATTGAAATCGCTTCTACACGAAGTCCACTCCAAGCGGACTAAGAAATAAGCTGGATTTGGTATTAGTCCCGATTGTCGCAATTGTCGATCGACTTACAGCCAACTGCATAAACAGATTTGTAAGTAGTCGATCGCTTACCAAACAAAGTATAGCGGTTATCGCGGACTTGTTCGTACACGCGATCGCCCATCCACTTCATCCCCGGCATTGCCCGATAAGCAGCCACAAACACCTCGCCAACAGGCAATATCCTTCCGATTTCCTCCGCCGCATCGCTGCCTTGCCAGCGGCGTTCTGGATTCTCCGCATCTATCAAAATCATCCCCATTTCGCAGTCACCAGAAGTTATCCCAAAGCGCTCTAATTCCTCTAAATCTTGCATCGAAATATACTCAAAATTCTGGCCTTTATCTAAGTTTTCTAGTAACTGCACCAAGGTAACGCAGAGATTGCAATTGCCGTCGTAAATTACGTTATATTTCATTAGTTGACTGTTGACTGTTGACTGTTGACTAATGACTGTTGACTGTTGACTAATGACTACTGACTACTGACTACTGACTACTGACTACTGCCAACTGACTACTGACTACTGACTACTGCCAACTGACTACTGCCAACTGACTACTGACTACTGACTACTGACTATTCCCCACAGGAATCTCGATCGCAAATTCCGTGCCTTGACCCGGTGCAGAATCGCACTTAAGCTGCCCGCCGTGCTTTTCCACCACAATTTGATAGCTAATCGACAGCCCCAAACCAGTACCTTTACCAGGTTCTTTCGTAGTAAAAAACGGATCGAACAGCCTTTTGTGAACATCTATCGGAATCCCCGGGCCGTTGTCAGCAATCCGAATCACAATATGAGAAGGATGCCGAATCGAAGCATCAGAAACAGCAGAATCTGCCTGCATCAAAGCATCCTGTTCATATTTTACATCCGTACAAATCCGCAGCGTCGGCGAAGGACAATAAGGAATAGGCGCCAGTTCCCCGTCCGCCCACTGTTCAGTCTCCATTGCCTCTTCCAAAGCATCAATTGCATTGCCAATAATATTCATAAAAACCTGATTCAACTGTCCTGCATAACACTGTACGCGCGGCAAATTGCCGAACTCTTTGAGCAGCACAATTTTAGGACGCCCTGCCGTTTCTTTCAACCTGTGCTGCAAAATCAACAAAGTGCTTTCAATCCCTTCGTGAATATCCACCTGCTTTTGTTCGGCTTCATCTAAGCGCGAAAAATTTTTTAGTGACAGCACAATTTGGCGAATTCGCTCTGCTCCCATTTTCATCGAATTTAACAGGTTCGGCAAATCTTTGAGCAGAAAATTTAAATCGACATCATCTATTTCTTGTTGAATTGCCGGTGTTGGGTGCGGGTATTCCTGCTGGTAAAGTTGGAGCATTTTTAGCAAGTCTTTAAAGTAATCGTCAGCGTGCATGACGTTGCCGTAAATAAAGCTAACTGGATTGTTGATTTCGTGAGCTACCCCAGCGACTAATTGCCCCAAACTTACCATTTTTTCATTTTGAACCATCATGCTTTGAGTTTTATGCACGTCCCGCAGGGCTTTTGCCAATTCTTGATTTTTAGTCCTCAATTGACTTTCGGAAAGCTGCACCGCTTCTTCGGCGTGTTTGCGATCGGTAATATCTTTGCGAATTGCTACATATTGATGGGGTTCTCCGCTGGTATTTAAGCAAGGTACAATCGTAGTATCTAACCAGAAGAATGTGCCGTCTTTAGCTTGATTTTTCATTTCTCCCCGCCAAACCTTTCCCTGACGGATGGTTGACCAAAGCTGCTTGAAAAAATCGGCTGGGTGATAGCCAGAATTGACAAGTCTGTGGGTTTTGCCGATCAGTTCTTCTCGGGAATATTTAAATTGTTCGCAAAATTGATCGTTGACATAGGTAATGGCTCCGAATTCGTCGGTATTCGAGACAATTGCCGATTGATCCAAAGCAAATTTTTCAAATTCCAACTCTTTGAGAGTTTGGCGCAATTCTGCTTCGGCTTGTTTGCGATCGCTAATATCGGTAATCATCCGCAAAACCCCGGAAAAATTGCCCTCAGCGTCGAACATCGGCGTCGCCGACACGATCGCCCACAAGTGAGATCCGTCTTTCCGAGTAAACTTAAAATCGTGGCGTTCGCGAATGCCTTCCCGCCTGCGCTGGACGTAACTTTCAGCTATTTCCCTAGACTCTCCGTCAATAAACTCAAATAGCGATCGCCCCAGCATTTCCTCCACAGTATACCCCAGCATTTCCGCCATCCGAGAGTTAGCAAAAGTCGTGATACTTTCGCTGTCAAACATCCAAACGCCCTCCGAAGCCGTCTCGACAATGCAGCGGTAATAATTCTCCCTCTCCCTGAGTGTTGCCTCTGCTTGCTTGCGATCCGTAATATCAGTTTGCACCGCAATAAAACCTTCGAGTTCCCCATTTTCTTGATAAATTGGGGCGATCGAAAGCGCCACCCAATAACCCCTTCCATCCTTTTTGTAATTGTAAATTTCCTGATTAAACGGCACGCCTGCCGCCAAAGCCGATCGCAGTTGAGCAATAGTTAGCGGGTCTGTTTGAGCGCCTTGCAGTACATCACCCGGTTTTTTTCCCTGCACTTCTGCCAGCACATAACCGCTAATCCGAGTAAATCCTTCATTCACCCATTCAATGCAGCCTTGAGCATCAGTAATAATCACACCATTTTGCGTTTTTTGAGCCACAATGGCCAAGCGCGATAATTCTGTTTCAGTTTTTTTGCTTTCTGTAATATCTTCAGCAATACCCAGAATGTACTTAGGCGCGCCCGACTCGTCAAACAAAGGAACTTTTTTCGTGTGCAAAATCCGCTTTCCCCGGTGTGGAAGTTGGATAGTTTCTTCTGGCAAGTCAATACCTTTTCTCGTTGCAAGGACTTCTAAATCTTGTGCTTGCAAGTAATTTGCCTCCTCTGACTGCAACAAGTCAGCAGCATTGTTTAAGAGAACTTCATCCCTCGAATAGCCAAACAATTCTTCGCTAGCAGTATTCCAGTAAATAAATTTTTGCTCTACAGCATCTTTAATAAAGACACTAATCGGCAGATTTTGCAGTACCGCATTCAGAAAATCTTGAGTGTTTCGCAGGTTTTCCTCAGCTCGCTTTCGTTCCGTAATATCCAAAATTACTCCGTCGAGATAGACAACCCGACACAGAGAATTTGCGATCGGCGAAATCGGCGAAATCGGCGAAACCACAGCCGACAAAAAGCCCTCAATTTCCCCTTGTTCCTCTTGTCTTCCTCTATCCTCTTCCGCCTCGCAGCAAACAGCTTTGCCTTTTTCGTAAACCCAGCTAATGCCGCCGTCAGCCCGGACAATCCGGTATTCAAGGATGTACGGAGTTCTGGTTTCTACATTTTTTTGGACAACAGCCTCCACATTTTTGCGGTCTTGAGGATGGATAATGCTGGCAAAAGAACGGACGCGATCGTTAATAAAATCAGAAGATGGATAGCCTGATATTTCTTGAACAGCCTCGCTCAAAAACGCCATTGCCCTTGTTAATTCCCCGGCGTCCGTATACTCGCAGGTACAGCGGTAGACAGCACCGGGAATATTAGCTACTAAATTTTTATATCGTTCTTCGCTTTTTAACAAAGATGAGCTGTCTTCGTGATTGTGATCGCTGTTCTTAACTTTAGAAGAATTGGAAGAAATTTGCATGGTTTTTTTTCACTTGTGAGTGCGGGGGCAAGTGGTAGAGTAGATGACCCTATAAAAAGTGAATTTAATGTGCGAAATAATTCGTTATAAACTAATATAGTACAAAATTAGTTCTGCGAACATTCAGAAAATTTGAGGGCGGGTAATAGGTAAAGCTAATCAAGGCTAGAGATGTAGAAAATAGTTCGGAAACGCATTGTCTAACGGATTTAATGGATTTAACTCACGCCCAGAGCACAATTATCAAGAACAGGCAAGAGGCCTGTTCCACAACAAGTGCATTTTTTTGTGAAGAGAACTATTATCAAGAACAGGCAAGATGCGTGCGTAAGTCCTGCCTTATTGAGAATGGTGCAACCTATGAGTTAAATTCACATCTTGCACCATTCTCAATAAGCCTTTTCTGAACAGGCTTTCCGGCCTGTTCCACAAGAAAATCTATTCTTTGTGGAACAGGCCGGAAAGCCTGTTGCTGACAATGGTGCAGCATCTCAGTTTAACGGATTTAACGGATGGATGTTGAGGTTCGAGGGAAATAGGGAAGATTTTCTCACTTTCCCACTCTGCGACTCTCCCACTCCCCCACTCTCCCCCTTCCCCACTCCCTCACTCTCGTTACAATAAGATAAGTTGCCTTGCTACCGTGAGCCCCTCAAACAAAACACCATGACTCAACAACAACCCCGGATTTGCATTCTCGGCGGAGGCTTCGGCGGACTCTACACAGCCCTGCGCTTGAGTCAGTTACCCTTCTCCAAAACCGAAAAACCAGAAATTGTCCTAGTTGACCGTCGCGATCGATTTTTGTTCGTTCCCCTGCTGTACGAACTCCTGACCGGTGAACTCCAAACCTGGGAAATTGCCCCACCGTTTGCCGAACTCTTGGAAAACACAGGCGTGCGCTTTTGTCAAGGTACTGTCTCCGGCATCGATGTGGAGGAAAAGCGAGTGCAGTTGCACGACGGGCCAGAAATTCCGTGCGATCGCCTGGTTTTAGCTTTAGGTGGCGAAACCCCCCTAGATATGGTCAAGGGTGCGGTTGAATATGCTTACTCGTTTCGCACTCTCGACGACGCCTACCGCTTAGAAGAAAGACTGCGGTTTTTAGAAGCCAGCAACACCGACAAAATTCGGGTGGCGATCGTCGGTGCCGGTTATTCAGGAGTAGAATTAGCTTGTAAATTAGCCGATCGACTCGGAGACAAAGGTCGCGTGCGGTTAGTCGAGCAAGGGGACATGATTCTGCGGACATCACCGGAGTTTAACCGCGAAGCCGCCACCAAAGCTTTAGAAAAACGGAAAGTGTGGATCGACTTAGAAACAGAAGTAGAGGCGATCGAAGCGGACACAATATCCTTACTTTACAAAGGACAATTAGATGTTCTCCCCGTAGACATAGTGCTGTGGACAGTAGGAACTCAAGTTAGTCAAGCAGTGCGATCGCTACCCCTCAAACAAAACCGCCGCGGTCAATTAATAGTCAATTCGCAAATGCAAATTATCGACCATCCAGATATATTTGCCTTGGGAGACTTAGCTGAATGTCACGATGCAACTAATCAAAAAGTCCCCGGAACAGCCCAAACAGCCTTCCAGCAAGCTGACTACACCGCCTGGAACATTTGGGCCTCCCTCACCGGCCGCCCATTACTTCCTTTCCGCTATCAGCCGCTAGGAGAAATGATGACATTAGGAATTGACAACGCTACCCTGGCCGGTTTAGGAATTAAACTCGACGGACAACTAGCCCACATTGCTCGCCGCTTAGCTTATCTCTATCGGATGCCAACATTTGATCATCAGCTAAAAGTTGGTTTCAATTGGATTAGTAAACCGATTCAGGATTTGCTTAAAAGTTAGTTGATTGTAGACTGTTAACTGTTGACAGTTGACGGTTTATTATTGATTGTAGGACTTATGAGGGCGGTTCCGAAACCGGGTTTTTCACGAAAATACTTCAATACTACGCGCATATTTGGTAAAAACCTGGTTTTTTCTGTCGGAGTGTAGATTCAGAGAATATTAGGCACGATAAAAAATGCAAAATTCCACATTTCAAAAGCCAAAAACTGAAATTCCACCGTTGATAGAGCGGGAGATTCTGTTCGGAAATCCTGAAAAAAACCGCCCCCAACTTTCACCCGACGGCAAGTATCTCGCCTACATTGCACCCGACGAAAACAATGTCTTGCAAGTGCGACTCCGTACCGTAGGTCAAGCAGACGATCGCCAACTGACAGCAGATAAAAAACGGGGCATCCGCATCTTTTTCTGGACTTACAGCGGCGAAGAGCTCATTTATCAGCAAGATATTGATGGTGATGAAAAATGGCATTTATTCTCAGTCAATATTCAGTCAAACCTGGTGCGCGACTTGACACCATTTCAAGGTGTTCGAGCTCATCTGATCGCCGTTGACCGCAACTTCCCTAATGAAATCTTAGTGGAAATGAACATCCGCGATCGGCGCAAACACGATCTTTACCGCATCAACCTGCAAAACGGTGCCGTTGAACTCGACACCGACAACCCAGGAAACATCGTCAATTGGGCTGCTGACGCCCAATTTCAAGTGCGGGCGGCCACAGCCACAACTGCCGAGGGCGGTAAAGAATTGCTATGGAGGGAAACTGCGGACAAGTCTTGGGAAAGCCTGCGAAGCTGGGGCCCCGATGAGGAAGGTGGTGCCGTCATGTTTTCAGAAAACGGCAAAATTCTCTACATCCGAGGCGATCACGATGCTAACGCGGAACGTTTGATCGCGCTAGATTTGGAAACCAAGCAAGAAACCGATCTCGCCTCTGACCCAGAATACGATGTCGGTGGCATTGTCGTACACCCCACGAAGCGAGAGATTCAGGCGGTTTCCTTCTACAAGGACAAGCAAGAGTGGCGGATTTTAGACCAAAGCATAGCAGAGGATTTTGAGGCGATCGGCAAATTGGGCCCCGGCGAATTCTCCATCACCAGCCGCAACCTCGCCGATACCACTTGGCTAATCGCTTACAGGACAGACGACGGCCCAGTTTACTACTATGCCTACGATCGGGCCTCCAAAACCTTCACCTTTCTGTTCAGCAACCAACCCAAACTCGAAGGGCTACCGCTATCATCAATGGAACCCATTTCTTACACTGCAAGAGATGGTTTAACGATTCACGGCTACCTGACAAAACCTGTCGGCGTCTCAACACCAGTACCTGCAGTCTTGCTAGTTCACGGTGGCCCCTGGGCACGCGATACCTGGGGTTACAATCCACAAGCCCAATGGCTGGCAAACCGAGGTTACGCCGTTTTGCAAATCAATTTTCGCGGTTCCACCGGCTACGGCAAAGCCTTTCTCAATGCCGGCAATCGCGAATGGGCAGCTAAAATGCACGACGACTTGCTAGATGGCGTAAATTGGCTGGTAGAAACAGGAATTGCCCTACAGGATAAAATTGCGATTATGGGCGGTTCTTACGGTGGTTATGCCGCCTTAGTCGGATTGACTTTTAGTCCCGATGTTTTTGCCTGCGCTGTCGATATTGTCGGGCCAAGCAATTTGATTACATTGCTGCAAACTATTCCCCCTTACTGGGAACCGAGAAAAGCAAGTCTGTATCACCGCGTCGGCAATTTGGAAACAGAACCAGAGTTTCTGAAATCGATCTCCCCTTTATCTTTTGTCGATCGCATCCAGAAACCTTTGCTAATCGCCCAAGGTGCTAACGACCCGCGAGTGAAAGAAGCAGAAAGCGAGCAAATTGTCAATGCCATGAAGCAAGCCGGCAAACCTGTAGAATACGTGCTTTATACAGACGAAGGACACGGATTTGCGCGACCGGAAAATCGCCTGCACTTTTATGCGATCGCCGAAGAATTCCTAGCCAAATATTTAGGAGGCAGATTTGAACCTGCGGGCAACATTGCCAATCATTCTGGTGTAGTGAATCCGCAAACAACTCACAACTGAAAATTTTTGTAGTGAGGACTTCAGTCCTCAAATCTAAAATCCTAGGCAATCAAGACGAAAGTTCTTACTACAAACAAATAACAAATAACAAATGACCAAAGTAATTTTTTTAGACGCCGCCGGTACACTATTTGATGTTCGCGGCAGCGTCGGCGAGGTATACGGACAAATAGCCCAGAGGTTTGGAGTAACTGTTAAGAGTGAAGAGTTAAATGCAGCATTTTCCCAAAGCTTCGCCTCAGCAAGCCCGATGGCATTTCCAGGGATAGAAGCGGCAAAAATTCCCCAATTAGAATTTGAGTGGTGGCAAACAGTTTCCGCAAAAGCATTCAAAATAGCAGGCAGTTTCCACCAATTTTCAGACTTTTCCACATTCTTTGTGGAACTCTACGCTCATTTTGCCACTGCCGAACCTTGGTTCGTCTATCCAGACGTTTTGCCAGCATTAAATAAGTGGCAGGAACAAGGAATTGAATTAGGAGTAGTCTCGAATTTCGATTCCAGAATCTATGCAGTCTTAAAATCACTCAATTTAGCTGACTATTTCACATCAGTGACAATTTCTACCGAGGTTGGTGCAGCAAAACCAGACTCTCAAATTTTTACTGCTGCTTTCCAAAAGCACAACGGCACTGCCGAGAATGTGTTGCATATCGGCGACAGCTTCAAAGCCGATTATTGTGGTGCTAAAAATGCAGGATTAAAAGCAATTTGGTTGAATCGCCAACAGGAAAAAATAGATTCAGGAAAGTTGAATTTAACTGATTTCCAAAAAATAGAAGAGTTTCCTAGTTTAGATTTTATATAAGTCAGGATTTATTCACTCGTACAAAGAAACTTGTTTTTTTACCTAATATGCGGGTTGCAATGAAGTATTTTTGTAAAAAACCCCGGTTTCTGGGCACCAATGCTAAGTCCTATAAATATGATTTTTATGAGGTCAAGGTTATGATTTTTATGAATTGACTTTGAGAGCTATTTATTGAATAATATGGATAATTTAACCACAGAGAGCGCAGAGGGCGCAGAGGAAGAGAAGAGAGGGGTGATTTATATATCTAATTTTAAGTGGAAAGAAATTTATGGAACCTCGACTTACTCAAACTCAATTAGCACAGGTAGTCGCTGAAATCGACAAGTTATCGCAGCAGCGCGAGTTAGAATTGGCCCCAGATCAGGTAAGAGAAATTTTACGGGAGTTGAATCTGCCTGATGAGCTTTTAGAAGATGCGATCGCCCAAATGCGCCGCCGCGAAGTCCTAGAAAAACAGCAGCGACGGAATCGCTGGATCGCGATCGCCTCGACAGTTGTTGTCATCTCTGCGATCGGTATAGGCGTACTGTTCGGGCAAAATCAGCAACAAAAAACTGCTCAAGTTGTGGGAGGAGAAGACAGGATTGCCCTATCTCAAAAGGGCGGTGACAGCCTTACTCAAGTCAACCGTCAAATCAATCCCCGCATCTACTACCAGGTGACGTTGCAAAATGCTCCGATCGGTCGTGAGTTGTCTTTACAATGCGACTGGATTAATTCTAGAGGTCAAACTGTGCATCAGGGCAGGTATCAAACTCGCACGATCGATACAGCGGTTTGGAATACCCACTGCTATTACGATCTCGGATCTGCTGCAGCCCCAGGCAAATGGGAAGTTCGGATGTCCCTGGATGGGCGCGCGATCAGCAGTGAATCTTTCACGGTGAAATAGATGGTG
This sequence comes from Microcoleus sp. N9_B4, assembly GCF_036701635.1. Classification (NCBI taxonomy): domain Bacteria; kingdom Bacillati; phylum Cyanobacteriota; class Cyanophyceae; order Oscillatoriales; family Microcoleaceae; genus Microcoleus; species Microcoleus sp. N9_B4. The sequence continues at coordinate 29,179 of NZ_JAUBRC010000064.1, forward strand.
AAATAAATAGACTTATCCAAAAAAGCCTGTTTTGAACAGGCAAGATGCCTGTTCCACCATGATTATTGGAGATATCTAAATAGACTTATCCAAAAAAGCCTGTTTTGAACAGGCAAGATGCCTGTTCCACAATAATTATTGGAGACATCTAATGGGTGCGATCGACAAACCTTCACATTTTATCGGCTATTGGGGAGAGGGCGATTGCACAAAAACGCTCAGCCGTTTAGTCCCAGATTACTGCATTCGGCAGGGCAAATTATCCGAGTGGGCGATCGCCTCTGCATCTGTACTCACGGCTGACACAGTGACGCTAAATGCTTGCGGGCGATTTGGGCCAACCGATTTACCGGGAGATGCTTGGGCTGCGGTAGAAGCCGAACAGCTACGGCTGGGGCGCGATCCGTTTGGGCGAGTGCCGCTTTATTGGATGCAGTTGGGAGAAACTATTTGGTTTTCGACGCGGATGCAATTGCTGCTACCGCTGATTGCTTCCCCTCAAATTAGCCCGATCGCCCTACACAGTTATGCTTGCTTTTCCTACGTGCCCACGCCGTTAACGCCGATCGAGCAAATTGCATCCGTAGCAGCCGGAACCGAGATAATTTGGGAAATTGCCGATATTAAGGATCTGCCGAAAGTGAGATCGCTGCCATCGGCTTGGCAAGAAGCGCCCCAACTACTGCGCCGTGAGGATGAGGCGATCGCACAATTGCAAGGGCTGTTGCAACAGGCGATCGATCGACAAGTAGCCGATTTGCCGATCGACGAACCCGTAGGCGTTTTACTCTCCGGTGGCATCGATTCTTCCCTGGTGACGGCGCTGCTAGTCAAAGCGGGCTTGCAGGTGCGCGCCTATGCCCTCGATTTTGGCGTCGAAGCCTATTCCGAACTGCCCTACGCCCAACAGGTGGCGGACTTTTTTCAGATTCCGCTGATCCGAGTGGCGGCGACGGGCGATGCAGTGTTGCGGGCGATCGGGTCAACCGCCAAAGCCCTCGATTTACCCTATGGAGATGGCACGACGGCTGCACTGTTTTTGCTCAAACAGGCGGCGGCGCAAGACGTGCGAGTTGTATTCAATGGCGAGAATGGCGATCAGCTATTTGCCGGATGGACAAACAAGCCTTTGATTGCACACGGAGTTTACAGTGCAGAACATCCCGCCGGAAAAGAAACCTTTGAACAGCAGTATTTGCGGACGTTTCAGCGATTTTATGGTTATGAAAAACAGATTTTTTCGCCAGAAATGCTCGATCGCATCCAGTCTCACGATTTGAGCGTTTACCTGCAAGACGCGATCGATCCCGGTTGTTTGTCGAAGAGGTGTCCTTCCCTGCTAGCGAGGCTGAGGCGCGCTTCGCTGATGCTCAAAGGTGCCCAAAATATTCAGCCGAGGGCAACGGCATTGGCGTTTGCTTGCGGTTTGTGGGTGCGATCGCCCTTCTGCGACCCCGACCTCACAGCATGGACGTTTCAACTCCCTGGCGAGCTTCTGCTGCAAGGTGCGTGCGAAAAATACATCCTCAAAAAAGCCTCCGAACGCTGGTTGCCACCGGAAATTGTCTGGCGGGAAAAGCGCGGGATGGGTGTGCCGTTGAAGGTTTGGTATTACCGGGAGTTTTGGGCTGCGATCGGCGATCGGCTGAATCCGAATCTGTTGCGATCACAAAATTGCTGGCAGCCTTATTTGGCCGACGCGATGTTATCGGGACAACTCGGAGTTGCTATGCGCGATCGCTATATTGGCAATAATCTCTGGCTGCTGCTGATGTGGCAGGCATGGCGAACCGAGGTTTTAGGCGAAATTCCGGGCAAGCGATCGCTGGATCATGTGTTTTGGTTGCCACCGGCGATCGGGCAACGCATTTGGAAATATCGAAGGAGGTTGACTGTTGACTGTTGACTGTTGACTGTTGACTGTTGACTACTATTCACTCGATTTTACAATCTTCCTTATTTCTTCTTCCTTCTTCCTTATTTCTTCTTCCTTCTTCCTTATTTCTTCTTCCTTCTTCCTTATTTCTTCTTCCTTCTTCCTTAATTTCTTCTTCCTTCTTCCTTAATTTCTTCTTCCTTCTTCCTTCTTCCTTAATTTCTTCTTCCTTCTTCCTTCTTCCTTCTTCCTTCTTCCTTCTTCCTTCTTCTATATGATTGAATCTTTGCTACAAAATGAAACCAAAATACATTCGCCGCCGTTCTCCGAAGCAATGGCCCAGCGACTTTTGTCAACCTATGGTTCGCCCTTATATGTGTATCAAGCCGATCGCCTCCATCAAACCCTTGAGCATATTACGCGATCGATCGACTATCCGCACGTTCAGTTTCATTTTGCTAGCGTCACCAACGGCAATATTGCTCTGTTGCAATTGATTCAGCAGGCTGGTTGGGGGCTGCACGCGAATACACCGGGCGATGTTTTTTTAGGACTGAAAGCGGGTTTTACGAGCGATCGCATTGTCTACACCGGCAGTAACCTCAACAGGGCGGATATTCAGCAATTGATCGAGTGGAAGATCGATCGATTTAACTTCGATAGTCTGTCGCAACTCCAAGATTTTTGCGAATATTCCGGGAGTCAACCGCGATCGATCCGTGCCGAAATTGGACTGCGCCTCAACTCACCGGAATTGACGGGAGACAGTCGGATTGGAGTACGTGCCGCCGAATTTGAAAAAGCCAACAAAATCGCGCAGCAGCAGGGGTTGAGGATTACTGGATTGCATTTTTATCGGGGGACTGGAACTAACGCCACCAGTGCTTTTACGCAGGCGATCGATCGCCTAATTGCGATCGCCCAACTGTTGCCAGATTGGCGAACCCTCGATTTTGGCGGTGGTTTTGGCTATCCCTATCGAGGCGGTGCGGTGTTTGACTGGCGGGAGTTTGGTGCGGCGATTACTGAACGATTGAGTGCGCTATCTCGCCCGATCGAGTTGGTGATTGAACCGGGACGATCGGCGATCGCAGGTTGTGGCGTTTTGCTTGCGAAAGTTGTGTCGGTGAAGTGGTTGGGCAATCGGCAAATAGTCGGAGTCGATACCACTGTATCAAATCTATCCGTGCCTGCGGTACACGGAGGCTATCGGGCGATCGCAACTTGGGAAACCGACGATGTATCGCGACATGAAACGGATATTTGCGGCAACACAACTTATTCGCGGGATTATTTGGGGCGCAACTGTTGGCTACCGAAACTCAAAATTGGAGATGCGATCCTGATTTTGGATAGCGGGGCTTACGGCTATGCGATGTCGTCGCATTTTCTGCACCGCCCCCGCCCTGCTGAAGTGTTGATTGATGCTAAGGGCGATCGATTAATTCGACAGCGAGAAGACTATTCTATCTTGTTAAACGGGCAAATCTTTTAATAGGGCATTGGGCATTGGGCATTGGGCATTGGGCATAGTTTCTTCCTTCTTCCTTCTTCCTTCTTCCTTCTTCCTTCTTCCTTCTTCCTTCTTCCTTCTTCCTTCTTCCTTCTTCC
>NZ_JAUBRC010000065.1:0-31806 GCF_036701635.1 Microcoleus sp. N9_B4
TTTCTTACTCCCTCCCCTTGATAAGGGGAGGGTTGGGGTGGGGTCAAAAATTTACGACTCCTGCAAGGATTGCTATAACATCCAAGGTATTAAAAACCCTCTGCCTAAACCTATGAAGTAACAGTTTCCGCCGCCTTAGAACTCGGGACAAACCTTTGAGTAATCCAAGCAGTTACAATATGAGAAAGCAATCCCATCGGCCCAGCAAAAAAACACAAAGCCAAAGAGTGAACCGTCCAAACTCCTGTCCGCTGTCCTTCCAAATAAATCCAGCGCCCGACAAACAAGTCCATCACTAAAAAATGTATCCATCCCGTAGCCGCCGCCGTTTCCTCCCCCAGAAACTTAGCAATATCTGCTAGCTTGGGATTCGACAAAGCTGCCGCATTTTCCGCCGTTAGACTGCTACCAAACAAATATATGTACAAAACGGCTAGCACTGCAAACGGAATAAAGGAATTCATCACTTTTCGGGTAATTCCCCAGTTGGGCAATAAAATCATAATTGCCCAGAAAGGCACAACGAACAGATTACCGGCATTAAAAATTAGTTCTGGTGTCATAGTTGGCTCTTGGCTCCTACAAATGCAATTCAATTAAGGATGTTAAGATTACTTTACACAATTTTTGCTTAAATTTCTCAAAACCCGACAAAAATCTCATTCACCAATGAAATAGAATTGCTATACTTATCTAAAATTTTAAATCTCCATCTAAAATCGATTAAGGCAGCACAGCCCATGACAACTTATAATAACTTTCCAGATTGGTGCCAGCAAAAAGAGAATATCTCGCCCGACGCCAAACATACGGTAGAAATACTGTTGCAAATATCAGACACTACCGAGTGCGATCGAGCCAACGAACTGCTTTCTAATACAAAAGAACTTAACCTCAAAAATCTTCAAATTACCGATATCAGTCCCCTCTCATCTTTCACGGAAATTACTAATCTCATCCTCGGCAGCAATCAAATATCTGACATCGCTCCCCTGCAATATTTAACTAACCTGAAAAATCTGGTTATAGATGTCAATCAAATATCAGATATCAGTCCGCTTTCATCTCTAATAAATCTGAGCATACTCGTTCTCGATACCAATCAAATCTCAGACATCAGTCCCCTAGCAGGTCTAACTAATCTTACCGCACTTGTCTTGTTTGACAACAAAATTTCCGACATCACTCCGGTGAAAAATTTAACTAACTTAAATGCGCTGATCCTCTACAATAATCAAATTTCCGATCTCGCTCCTCTGGAAAATTTAACTAAACTCCAGACACTCTACCTTTACAATAATAAAATATCAGATATCACGCCGCTGGCTTCCTTAAAAAATCTCAATACGCTCTTTCTCTTCGGCAATGAAATATCAGACCTTACTCCGCTGGACTCTCTAACTAACTTAAATAAATTGGTTTTATTCCAAAATAAAATATCAGATATTAGTCCTTTGACATCGCTCACTAATTTAATTGAACTCAACCTCGGTAACAATCAAATATCAGACATCAGTCCTCTGAAATCGTTAACTAATCTGACTGAACTTTATCTGTTTAACAATCCGATTTCAGATACCAGCGCGCTACAAGCTTTAAATAATTTATTTTTACTAGACTTGTACAACAATCAAATCTCTGATATCAGTTCCCTGCAATCTTTGCAAAAGTTAACTACCCTGGACTTGCGCGGAAATCCCATTGTTAATAAAATTTGCCCTGTCAATCCTGAATCTATATGTCGGTTTTAATTAATTATTAAGGTCGAGGCAAGATGGCAGTTTATAGAGTATAATGTCAAAGGTCAATATCAGGAGAAAGTGATGAGCGGACACGATGCTTTGATGTTAGGATTGCTGCTGTTGCCAGGTTTGGCTTTGTCGATCGCAATTATGGGCGCTTTTGCCGCTGGTGGATAATCAGTTTTGGGAACAGGCAGATTTTGTAAAAAGTAGTTTTTTCCTCGTTTTCCTCGTTTCCTGGCTCTGGCTGGGAACGCATTTCATTATTGCTCTGCCTCCTGTTTTTTTGCCAGCGAGGCAGAGCCTCTGGATCTCGGTTCCCAGCCAGAGGCAGGGAACCAGTTAATTTTCCCTTCTTCCTTCTTCCTTCTTCCTTCTTCCTTCTTCCTTCTTCCTTCTTCCTTCGCTTACAAAAATTGTGCTGTAACATCGGAATTTACCAAAGTATTCGCGCACAAAATACCCGATGCTGCGACGGCGGGTACGCCAATTCCCGGCATCGTGGTGTCTCCCACCCGATACAAGCCTTTGATTGGTGTTTGCGGCCCGGGAAATGTGCCTTTTCCGGCGGCGATTGCAGGCCCGTAAGTTCCTTGATATCGGCGCAAAAATCGGGCGTGGGTTAGCGGTGTGCCGATCGACTCTAAGACTATCCGCGATCGCAAATCCGGTATAATTTTTTCTAAAGCTTGAAACAGAGATTGCGATCGCTCTTGCTTTTTCTGCTGATACAATTCGCCATATTCCCAACCTTCGTAAGGTTCCAGTGTATAAGCGTGAACGGCGTGATGTTCCGGCGGCGCGAGAGTTGCATCCCACACTGTAGGAATCGAAATCATGCAAGTATTTCCCGGTACTGTAATGTCAATCTTGCTGTCGTGAACGACGACGTGGTGGCCGGTCAAACCTTCTAGTCCTTCGGCTTTAATTCCTAAATGCAGGTGCATGAAACTGTCTACTGCTGGCATCGACAAAGCGCTTTTTCGATAGCTTTCCGGCAAATCTTCAGGCCGCAGTAATTTTGTATAAGTATCCCAGACGGTGGCATTTGAAATGACAATTGGGGCGCTAATAATTTCGCCATTTTTCAAGCGAACGCCAGTGGTTTTGCCGGATTCAACTAATATTTGCTCGACGGGAGATCCCAGGCGCAATTTTCCTCCCCAGCGCTGCAAACCTCTCACTAAAGCATCGACGATCGCACCGCTGCCACCTACAGGGTATTCGATCGCACAGCGCGATCGTTCGCCAATCATAAAAGCTATTTCCGGCGCGACAGTTCCGTGCGCTTTCAAACCAGACAGCAAAAAGCACTCCAAATCAATCAAACGTCGCACCCAAGGGTCACGCACGTCCCGATCCATCAAGGAACCAGCAGAACCCGCGATCGCACCTACTAGCGGCAACAGCTTCAGCAAAGCAGGCGAGTACCGAGACAGCAAAACAGGTATCAACTGCCAGTCGGATCTCAGTGCTAAAGCCGGGATTCCACGCAAAGCTTCATACAAAACTAATAAATTTTTTTGAAATTCCTGTAATTCTACAGCACCTTGCGGTGCGAACTTAGCTACAGCATCTAAGTAACTTCTCGCATCAGCATAAACCGGTAAACTTCCCTCTGGAAAATGGTAATGCCCCAGTGGATCGTAGGAAATTACTGCGATCGATTCCTCCAAAACATCAAAAACTTGCCGCAAAGGATTAAACGACCGGGGGTCAGTCAAACCGCAATAAAAAGAAGGCCCCGAATCAAAGTGAAATCCTCGGCGCGAAAAGCTGTGAGCTGCCCCGCCCGCTATGATGTGGCTCTCGCAGACGAGAACCCGCTTGCCGTAGCGAGCTAGCATCGAGCCGGCGACTAAGCCGCCAATACCGCTGCCAATTACGATCGTATCAAAGTCTTGCATTTATCAAATGTGGTATAATTGTATTATTTATTGCTGACTGTTGACAGGGTATTTTTTGGAGAGGAAAACTATGAAACCTTTATCTATTTTAGATGAAGTTGTTCGCGAATTAGAACAAGATGTCCATCTCTCGCGCCTTAAAAAAATATTATTTTTTGCTTGTAAAGACTTTTGGGAAAATGATCCGGCCCAACTCGCCAGCGCAGATGTAAGGAGTTTAATCGAAGAACTCTGCGCTAAATATAGCAGGTTAGAAGATATTGAAGCTGTTTTAAATAATATAGTTTCTAAGGTTAACAAAAAAAACGAGTATGCTTTAGTATCCGACCTCATAGTCTGTCAGCTTAGCAGGCTGTATGAATTTGAAGACTTCACCAAATTAGAAACAAACATATCTAGTTTTGGGGGTCAGGAAACACCCGCATTTGAAGAACACTTTAGTTTGGAAGTACCCAGCAGCGAAGAAATAGCAAGAAACCCCGGCAAATTATTTGATGTCAGACAAAAAATTTTGCAGCAAACAAATCCGCTGAGGGCGAAAATACTAATTTTTTCTACTCTTTATCACGAGTTTACTTTTAGCGATCGCGACTGGCTACTGCTGAAAACTCAAGAACTTGACAATCTACTGCGACAACTGTTTAATGTCTGTGGCAGCCTAGCCGAACTCGAATCTCGATTGTACACAACTGCTAGCAATCTTGACAACAGAGATGAAAACGACCAAGCTGCAAGCGTAATCATCAAAGCGATGAATCCTTGTTACGCAAAAATGCAACAGGAAGAACCCCATGAAACAGAATCTTCGGCTAGCGAAGATTACGAGCAGACACATTTAAACAACAGTGTTTATCAACAGAGCGAGCTGGTGGACAGGCGCAGCGATTATTTTGATCCAGGCGAGATTACTCACATCCTTCAAGCTGCTCCATCTCACTATCATTATGACCCCCAAAAGAGTTACTTAGTGCCGGACACGGCAGAAAATGTACAGTTTAAAGAACCAGAAACCAGCAATAATTATGCTACCGATTTCAGACAGGAAATGGTAGAAACATTCCCAGTTGCAGAAATGCCGACTATTATCGAAATTTTAGAACCGACGGCTCCTGTTATTATAAATATTAGCGATTCCATCAAACGCAAGTTGGAATTGGAAGAAGAAATGACAGAATTGGTCAGTCAAAGTGCTAACTCCGCAACGGCGCAAATAGAAAATATCTTCACCAAGTTAGAAGCTACTTTGAACGGAAAATTTTCTACGGGAAGTCCAGAGGAGCGTTTGTACTGGAAATATAAAAATCTCAGAGAGTATGTAGGAAAAGTTCAAAAATTTACAGATAAACTGCTGGAAATTTTGATAGAATTGGAGTCGAAAGAAAGTGGGAAATATCCTTCGGAAATCCCAGAAAAAATTGTAGAAAATATTTCAGAAATCCCGCCGGAAAACTCTACCCATAAAGCAAATCAGTATCAGCTTCTGGAAATGGCAAAACAAGGCAAACCAAAGGCGATCGCCCAATTGATAGATCAATTGCTACAGCCTAAAGGAATTTCTGCTAAAGCTGGATTTAAAGACGGTTGGCTCCATGTGATTCTGGAGTCTGCTGAAGTACCAAACCAACAAGCTACAGCTACATATATTCACAAAAAACTGTGTACTTTAAAATCAAAATATCTTACTCATGTGAAAATTCACGGGCGACAGTTAGGCAGCAAAACAGTTTTTTGGACTCAAGAATTTGTCAATCAAACTCCTTAAATGCCCCGACTCAAGTCTGAGGCTACACAAACTAAGTCGGCCTGCGTCAACTGAAATTCAAGAAATTTTATCAAATTTCTCAGACTCAAGTCTGGCGCTACAAAAACTAAGTCCGCCTGCGCGAACAGAAATTTAACAAGTCTAGAAATAGCAGATTGTACCTAATTCACAACAAAAACAAATATGAATGCCAGCGAAATTTTAAGGCGATATACATCAGGAGAACTAGATTTTCAAGGTATGAATCTCAGAGGAATATACCTGAGTGGTGCCGATTTAATTGGCGTCAATTTAAGCAGTGCTGACCTCTGGGGTGCAAACTTAGCGATGTCGTACCTGAGCAGAATTAACCTTCAGCGCGCAAATTTAACTAATGCAAAGCTGTGCGGTGCTAACTTAAATCAAGCAAACTTGAGCGGAGCAAATTTGTCCGATGCAGACTTCCACGGAGCGACTTTGCAAGGTGCAGACTTTCGCAAAGCCAACATCTCTTTGGCAGTTTTTATTGATGCAAATTTGAGCGATGCAGATATGCGAGGTGTGAATTTGCAAGGTGCAGATTTGCGCGGTGCGTGCTTGCGGGGTGCAAATTTGCGGAAGGAGGTGCGGATTTTTGAGGGTGCAAATTTGCGGGGTGCAAATTTGCAAGGTGCAGATTTGCGGGGCGTCAATTTGCAAGGTGCAGATTTGACTAAAGCTAATCTCAGTCACGCTAATTTGACTGAAGCATTTCTGGGAGAAACAAATTTGACTCAGGCGAATTTGAGCGAAGCTATTTTAGATGGCGTATTTTTGACTGAAGCAACTTTGGTAGAAACAAATTTTTCCTGGGCTGTAATGGCCAATGCTAAGTTAGAAAGAGCTGTGTTACTTGATGCTGAATTGGCTGGCGCTAACTTGCGGGGTGCATTTATGACTGATGTAAAGTTGAGCAATGCTAATTTAGTTATGGCTGACTTGAGTCGAGCTAACTTGGTGAGGGCTGATTTGAGTCGAGCTAATTTTAATCAGGCAAATTTGAGTGAAGCTGATTTGACTGATGCTTACCTGGCTAGAACAGATTTGCGGGAGGCAATTTTGCACCGCACAACTTTGATTAGGGCAGATTTGAGCACTGCTAATTTATCTGGTGCTCAGTGGCGCGGTACAATTATGCCGAATGGAGAAATGCACGGGTAGTAATATGGTTTCCGGTTTTATCGGAATGATACCGAAGACACGGCAGTGCCGTGTCCCTACAATTAATCTGGGTAGTCCAAGGGCACGGCGCCGTGTGCTCTAGATCATGTCGCTCGTGCAACCGGAATTGATATAAGTCCTGAAGGATTGACTTTACCGCCTACTCTATGTGTCAGTTACGTAAATCCTAAAAGCTATTACTCTGTTTCGCCTCAGAGTTTTCGCTTCACTCGAACGGTCTTTGAGTTCCCGATAAATATTTAATACCTGTTGCAAAGACTGTATAGCTGCTTCAAATTGACTCGTCTGAGCCTGTTGTTCCCCTTGCTTAAACAACTTGTCAGCTTCCGTTTTCCGGTCTACAAGGTTCTGAGCTAACACTTGAAAAGCAGGAATTTTGCCTTGATCACTAGGGATGAAAAGAAAATCGCCACCACTGAGCGCGACTACAAGTGAGAAGAGTACGGTCGAGCCAATGGTTTGCAGTTTCATCGCTTTTACTTCCTCCGTCAGGTACATCACTTGAGCCAATATAACGGTTATCAACCGCATGAGGTACACTCAGTAAAGTTCATTAGACATCTGGCATAATTCTTGTGGAACAGGCATCCTGCCTGTTCAAGACTGGCTTTTCTGGAGATGTCTATTAACATTTTGAACTCGCACACAGCAATGCTTTTTCATGAGGGCGAGCAATTCATAACGTTTTAAGTTAGCTCAAAGCTTGGTTCAAAAACTCGCCTATTCGCTATGGAGAAGTAAAAAATCTAGCTTCCCTTTCTACCGATGGCGGATTTTCCTTAAAGTTGCTTATAAAAATTGATGTGATTGAACTACTGCTTGATAAAAAAATGATGCTACTTTAAAAGAGTTATGCCAAGGGTTTCAAAAAAAGATCCGAATCAAAGTCAGTATATCTTATTACGCGATCGCCCAAAAAACATTAAATTTTAATTCAATTTTCTCCCTTCACAGGCAAAACGATCGCAAACTCAGTGCCAACTCCAGGCTCGCCATTCACCTCGATGCTTCCGCCATGTTTCTCTACCGCAATCTGGTGGACAATTGCTAACCCCAATCCAGTTCCCTTTCCGACACCTTTCGTCGTGAACAAATGGTCGAATATCTGCTGTTTAACTTCCTCTTTGATTCCGGTGCCGTTATCAGCAATTTTAATTTTAATGTACCCTTCCCCGACTATATCCGTGCAAATCGTGATGCGGTTGGGATTGGCGGTAATTTCGCTAAAACTGCGTCCTATATTTGACTCTTCTAAGGCATCGATCGCATTGGCAAGCAGGTTCATAAAAACTTGATTCAATTGACCGGGAAAACATTCGATTTTAGGGAGATTGCCGTATTTAGTTATCACTTCGATCTGCGGGCGGTGTTCGTTTGCTTTGAGACGGTGTTTCAAAATCAAAATAGCGCTATTAATGCCTTCGTGAATATTAAATGGAACTTTATAGTCTTTGTCGCCTCGGGAGAAGGTACGCAAACTGTTGCTGATGCTGCAAATGCGCTCGCATCCGAGTTGCATTGAATCAATCATCTTCGGTAAATCTTCCAAAAGATAATCGAGGTCTATCTCTTGGGCGTGGTCGGCTATTTCCGATTGCGAGGCAGCGGAGCGATACAATTCTAAGTGTTCGATAACATCTTCCAAACTCCTTTTACCTTCGCTTAAATTGCCAGAAATAAACCCAATCGGATTGTTAATTTCGTGGGCGACTCCGGCGACTAAATTACCCAATGCCGACATTTTCTCACTTTGCACGATTTGCAGTTGTGCTTGTTGTAAATTTTTTAAAGTTCGTTCTAGCTGTTGATTTTGCTCTTGCAAAAGTTCGGCTGCTCGCTTGCGCTCAGTGGCATCAACACCCAAACCAATAATCCCTATTGTCTCGCCATGGGAATTTTTTAACTGCACTTTCGTGATTTCTAAATCGTGTAGTTTGCCGTCAACAAATCTGAGAATTTCGCTGGAGTAATGTGGCAAATCTTGGGCAAGGCAGGCTGCATCTGAAACCAAACAGCCCGCTGCATTCTCCCCCAGTATATCTTTATAATGATCGACAGCTAGGAAATCGCTCAGAGGCACGCCCACATCTTGAGAAAATGTCTTGTTCAAAAACTGTACTTTACCTCTGGGATTAACCATCCAAATCCAAATCGGAGCGACATCAAGAATCGCTTGGAGCATTTTTTTCTGATCGGCAAGCTGAGCTTCGGTTCGGCTAATTTTTACTAGCGATCGCTCTAATTGTTGGTTGTAATCCTGATATTTTTTATATAGCAGAGCATTTTGCAAACAGATGGCTGCCTGGGAACACAGGAGATTGAGAAGTTGCAGGCTATCTCTGGTAAAAACTCTTGCGGTTAAGCGATTTTCCAGATACAAAATGCCGACTAAGTTGCCTTGATCGAGAATCGGCCAACACAACAGGCTCTGCGGTTGGTATTTGAGGATGTAGGAGTCGGAATCCCAATCACGTTGTTGAGCGAGATCCCGAACAATCACAGGTTTCAATAAATTTTTAACGCAGTCAACAATTTTGAGGGGCAAGATATCGCTATTTTCATCGAGTGTTGCGGATGATAAGTCGATCGCCCACTCGACTCCCGAATTGTCGAGCGTGCTGGTAGCCGCGATTTCCCATTGATTGCCGTTTGGCAAAATCAGCGCTCCTTTGTCAGCTCCTGTATTTTTCATCGCCAGTTGCATCAGTTTGGCAATCAGTCGATCGAGTTCTCTTTCACTAGAGAGCGCTTGACAAGCTTTTAGCAGTGTTGAAAAATTCCCGAAATCTGAGACACTCGCCGAAACAGACGGATGAATGGATGGATGAATGGATGGATGAAGCGATGGATTTTGCCCCGCAGGTGTTGGAAAATTTGCTAATGGATTTGCAGGGAGTTTGGCGGGTTCTAAAATCGGTTTTAATAATTGAGGATAACGTTTTTCTAAGTCGTCTATTTTTGCTCTATCTCCCCAGCGGACATAGCAATCATAGGCATCTATCATGTAGAGTCTGGCAATTTTTTCCCTTCCTAATGACAGGTAAAATTTAGCAGCGAGTTCGCAGGCAAGAGCTTCTTCATTGACATATTCGTTAGCTTTCGCTCCGGTAATAGCTCGATCATAAAGTTCCATTGCTTTTGCTATCTGTCCCAAAACGCCCAGCAATTCTGCCTCAACCAGATCGAACTTGTGTTGGTAATTGATCGGCGTATGGTGCGCGAATTCTTTGAGTTTTTTCTGACTAGCCCCAACGCGATTAACAATTTGTTGGCGCTCCGCCGGTGGGGCCTCTGCATAGATTGCCAAATCTGCCAGCGCATCATAAAAGTCCTGCATCATCGTTACTAGCATCAAAACACAATTCCCTAGATAAAGTTTGCCTCCCTTTCCCCTGTCGATTGGCTGCGGATTACTGCTCGAATATATCCCGAATCCGTGGCCTCTTTTTGCTAAAATTTATACACCTCAATCTAGCAGGTAACAGGTAAAATCAATTGAAAGATTGGAATGTTTAATGTATTTGTAAATAATTGGTCTGCGTTCGAGTTCGTCGAGAATGTCTGTTCGGTTGAGGACTATTTCTACCGATGCAATTAACGGTCGCTAATGCAACTTTTTGGGATTGTGGCAGCACCGCCTCCCGCAAATCCTCCGCCACAATGACGTAGGTTTGAGACTTTTAGCTGCCGGTTGTTGGTCTTTCTCGCGCATGAACCGATCGATAGCCGATCGAGAATCTGTGTACGATTGAGCGATTGTGCGATACCCCGGTATTACCGTAGTCAAATCTACTGCATTTATTATTGTGTCCCTATCGGTTGACCTCAACCCAGACATTAACTTGACAAAACTTAGTCTATATATCTTAGGGCATAAACAGCATAATTTTCGAGATGTCGATCAAAAAATCCAATTATCTGTTAACAAACAACATTTTATACTTTGCCGATCGCGATTGAAGCTTTTTACTTACGTATAAGTTTCTGCTGTTAATCTCAAATGCGATTCACTGAACGCGAAATACCGTAGAACCACCGCCTTATCATGTCTTCAAAAATACAATTGTTAATTAATTAAATTTAATATAGCTCGATCGCCCAAATTTCCGCGAAGCCGGTCAAAAAGTTAATACCTTAAAAAGTCCAAATACAATCTATAGAAATTATAAAGAATCCGTCGTGAAAGCAGTGGCATTCCCGTCCCCCGAATTTATCCGTGGGGTCAATGCTTAAATCTAAAATCTAAAATCTAAAATCTAAAATCGATTGACCGAAAGCATCCAGGATACAAGCCCCCGCATTCATTCCTTCGCAGACTCAGGACGGAGGAATAAAAAACCTGTATCCGATAAAGGAGCCCCCGAATTTATCCGTGGGGTCAATGCTTAAATCTAAAATCTAAAATCTAAAATCTAAAATTGATTGACAGAAAGCATCCAAGATACAAGCCCCCGCATTCATTCCTTCGCAGACTCAGGACGGAGGAATAAAAAACCTGTATCCGATAAAGGAACCCCCGAATTTATCCGTGGGGTCAATGCTTCAATTATTTAATCTAAAATCTCAAATCTCAAATCTAAAATGGATTGACTTTACCTCGATTCCGACAGGGGTTTTAACCCCTGTCGGAATGTAGCTTCCCGAGCAGGAAACAGCGTTATTTGATATTAGTCGATCGCGTCTGTCGCTGTTTCTACCACTCGTTGAGTTATGTCAAGATATCGATTCACTTTCTAGCGAACCTTTTTCGAGGCATCTTGAGCATTCTATCTGGCATCTCGTGCTGCATCATTGATATTTTCTTGGCCGCCGCTGGTATTATATCTCAGAGACTCAGTACCCTCTGCTGCTCTTTCTTTTGCTCCCTCGGTGGCTTCTTTAACAATATCTTTTGCTCCCTTCAAGCCTTCGCGAGTGTTTTCTTTAAGATTAGCAAAGCCTTGTTTGGTTTTGTCGCCAAAGTCATCAGCTTTGCGCTGGGCGGTGCGAGCATCTTCCTTGACCTTTTCGCCAATTTGGTCGAGTTTGTCAGGCGCATCATCCGCTACCCGTCGCACATTTTCGCCTACATTGTTGCTAGATTTCGTGTCAATGCGTTGCTGGGCTTGATCTTTGAGAAGCTGAGCTTTTGCTTCTGTTGTTGTCATCTTTTTGTTTCTAGGATCGACATCGCTGTAATCGTTCATGCCGCCTTTGAATTCGGACGTTACAGCCCCTGTCGGCACTTCTTCTCTAATTTGGTCGGCAGTTTTTCCTTTTCCTGTGATCACATCAGTTTTTCCTGCCATAATATCAGGGGCGCTGCTGCAGGCCGTACTCACAAATACTAAAATGCCAGCCAGAAAAACTGTTAAAATTTGTACAGCTCGAATTTTTTTCAGAAATGCAGTTAGTCTCTTCATAAAAATGCTCGGTAAGTGGGAAACAAGCGTGGCTTGAGCCCTGAGAGGGAAACGACGCGGCGGTTTCAACCGCTTTGAATCGCCTTTCGGGGTTGGAGAGGTATGGTTGCCCCTCCGATGGAGATATGGTTGTCTCCTTGCTCCCTTGCGGGGTAATGTTCGCCTCGACCTGGTTATAAAGGCTTGTTAGACCTGCAACACTGTTTCAGTGACTTTAAAACTGTTTAATTGCAGATGACAGAGCCCAAAACTGGTGTCGCATTCGCCGGTGTCGTGACCTAAATAACGTCTCCGCCATGCGGGGGGTCTAGTCAGAACAGCTTGCAATTTCTTACAAGCTCAGTGGCAGTTAGCCCTGAGTTCCTGACAAAAAGGCTCCTTTCTATTGTGAGATGCTCAAATGCCTGGTGGTTCTGTAGATGGCTAGCCTTACCAAATTAGGCACTTAAACACTTTTTTAAGTATACGAATAGAAACCGTAGATATTCATCTATCCCAAGTTACATTCCTGAAGTTATAGTAGAAGGAAGAAGGAACAAGGAAGAAGGAAGAAGGCTATTCGGCTTGGCGAGCGGATAGAAATCAGCAATCAGGAAGAAGGAAGGAATAATCCTCAATCTTCTACCAATTATTAAAAGTCGCAGCACCCTGCGCCGGACAAGGCAAAGTCGTTTCTATACATAGCTGTTTGGTTCTCTGTGCGGGCACTGCGTAGAAACGTTTTGCGTTTTGGGATCAAAAAAAACCTTCTAGTCAGGAACTAGAAGGAAGGTGGTGTATGATCTCAAGTACAACAAGGTCTTTAATCGCAATTGTGGCGGCACATCCCGATCGCACACATCTGTCTAATGGCTGAAAGTATCTGTACAGTTGCTAAGGATTTTGAATCGCTGTTTTTAGACTTTTGCAGAATTCGCCGATCGCCTCTAAACCCTGTTCTGGAGTTCCTTGGGCCAAGCGTTTGACAAAAGCACTACCAACAATCACAGCATCTGCACCCCATTCTTTCACTTGGCGAGCGTGTTCGGGTTGCGATATACCAAACCCGACGCCGATGGGTTTGTCGGTGACGGCGCGAAGTTCTTGCAGCAATTCTTTTGCTCTCGTTTCTAAGCCTTCGCGTACTCCCGTAACCCCCGTCACGCTGACTAAGTAAATAAATCCTTGAGACTGACGAGCGATCGCTTCTATACGACTTTTGGGACTGGTGGGAGCAACTAATAATGTTAGTTCAATCCCTAATTTGTTGGCAGGTTGGATGAGACTGTCGGCTTCTTCTAAGGGCAAGTCTGGTACAACCAATCCCTGAACTCCGGCACTTTTGATTTGCTGCAAGAACGTTTCTATACCTCGGTACAAAATCGGGTTGTAGTATGTGAAGAGAATGATGGGCGATCGCAAATTCGGACTAACTTTCGCTACCATTTCCAGCACCGAATCTAACCGCGTTCCCCGCTGTAGGGCCCTTGTAGCAGCGGCTTGAATCACCGGCCCGTCAGCTAGCGGGTCAGAATAGGGAACGCCAAGCTCGATCGCATCTGCACCGTTATCATCCAAAATTTGCAGTGCTTTAGCCGTTGTCTCCAAGTCGGGGTCGCCAGCAGTAATAAAAGGAATCAATGCACATTGGTTGCTTTTTCGCAACGTTTCAAAACAATTAGAAATAGTCATTAGTTATTAGTCATCAGTCATTGGTCATCAGTCATTGGTCATTAGTCATTAGTCATTGGTCATCAGTCATTGGTCATTAGTCATTAGTCATTGGTCATTAGTCATCAGTCATCAGTCAGCGGTCATTAGTCATTAGTCAGCAATCATTACTTGGCGGTCTATATTCATCTTCCTTAGCTTTTAGTCGGCAGTCATTATTTCACCGTTTATTGCTAATAACTAATAACTAATAACTAATGACTAATGACTAATGACTAATAACTAATGACTAATGACTAATGACTGATGACTAATTATCTTTTTCCTGCTCAATTTCGGCTTGAAGTTTGGCTAATTCTTCAGGAGTGAGTTCATCCAGTTGCTTCTGCAAGACAGCTTCTTTGTAGTCTTGCAATTGCTGGCTGTAGGTCATATTTTGAGTCAGTGCTCGAAATAAATAAGTCACCAGCCAGCCAATCAAGCCGGCGACCAAAAATAACTGACTCCAAATCCCTGCATTCATGCTGTCGAGTCCGGCAAATTGTAGTAGCAAGTAGACCAACCCACCTGCTACAAAAAAGCCGACACTGATTCCAATTACGTCAATACGTCGCATTTAGGCTTCTATCTGCCGCCGTTTGGGCCGAAAATTCAAAAAGGGAGCGAGGAGAAACATACCTGGGAAGAAGAAGAACATCAAGAAGTACATGAAGCCGCGCTCAAAAGAGGTAGCGACGTACCAGCGGCTGTTCAGGTAAGCGTAGGTGGCCGCGGGTACTACCAGGAGGTAGGCTCCTGCCAAGACGGCGTAAAGCAGTAAGGTAATATACATAGATTTGCTTTAGGGGAATAATAACACGGGTAAGTCAGTTGACAGGCTCCGTTAGCTGGTTAACTATTGTACCGCTTGGGGAGATCCAGCGCGACTTTTGAGAATTTTTTGATTAGGGGTTGCGTAAATTGGGGTTTTGGCTGTAGAATAAAAGGCTGTTGCTGTTAGTGGCTCAAAACCACAGCAGCTTGACCAAAGGGGGGCGTGGCGGAATGGTAGACGCTACGGACTTAAAATCCGTTGACCCGAAACGGTCGTGTGGGTTCAAGTCCCTCCGCCCCCATCCATTTCAATCTTTTGTGAGTTAATAAGCTGTTGCGGCATTTAACTTTATTTTTTTCGGGCGATGTTCAAAGCCCACCCCACAAGAGTTTTCAGAAAGAGGATTCTTCAAATTAGATGCGCGCCAGCTTATATAGCAATCCTTGCAGGAGTCGTAAAGGTTTGACCCCACCCCAACCCTCCCCTTATCAAGGGGAGGGAGTAAGAACTTCACAAATGATTTAGGATGGCTATAGTAATTCTTGCAGGATTTGTGGGATGGGCTTCTAGCCCGTCCCAAATTTGTGGAATGGGCTTCTAGCCCGTCCTATATTACGCAGCAACTGGCAAAGTAATCACAAATTCCGTGCCCTGTCCTATTTGAGAATTTACCTCAATTTTGCCGTGATGCTTAGCAAGGATTTGATAGGAAATAGCCAATCCCAATCCAGTACCTTTGCCGATCGACTTTGTAGTAAAAAATGGGTCAAATATCTGTTGGGCACTTGCGGAGGCAATTCCGGGCCCGTTATCCCGAATCTTGACGGTGACAGTATTGTTGGCCGTAATTTCCGTGCTAACCCAAATCGTTGGCGAATACCCTTTTTCTCCCTTTTTTACCTCCTCCAGCGCATCTATTGCATTACTAATAATATTCATAAACACTTGATTCAGTTGCGCGGGATAGCACTTAAGCCCAGGCAACTTGCCGTATTGTTTAATAACTTGAATACCTTGTTTGAGTCGGTGATTGAGAATGACGAGGGTGCTATCTATTCCTTCGTGAACGTCGGCTGATTTCATTTTTCCGTCGTCAGATCGCGAAAAATTCCGCATGGATACGACAATTTCCCGAATGCGATCGGCTCCCATTTTCATCGAAGAAAGGGTTTTTGGTAAATCTTCTCTGAGAAATTCGAGTTCAATGTCTTCGATGCGCTCTAGAATGGCATCTGGTGGGTTTGGATAGTATTCTTGATAGAGAGTTACCAAACCTGCCAAATCTTCGATGTATTGGTTGGCATAGTCAATGTTGCCGCCGATGAAGTTGACGGGATTATTGATTTCGTGGGCTATCCCTGCAACCATTTGACCGAGAGAGGACATTTTTTCGGTCTGAATTAATTGGGATTGAGTTTCTTTGAGTTCTTGTGTATATTCGCTAACTCGCTGAATCAATTGATTGAAAGAGGCCGCTAAAACTCCGATTTCGTCGTTTGTTGTGACTGGTACTTGCAGGTGAAAATTCGATTCGCGAGTGACTTGCTGAGCAAAATTAGTAACGGTTTCGAGGGGTTGGGCGATCGCGCGGCTGGTTTTGTCCGCCAGCGCGACGGCGATGAGTGCGGAAATTAGCATACTCCCGAGAATAATTCGGTTTCGCAAATTTTCAGCTTCTTCTAATGCTTGGGTTCCTTGCTGTTTGTGAATTTCTACTGTATAAATTAGCTCGTTTAAACGCTTAGCAAGGTTATCTAGTACGATCGCTTCTTCGCCGCTGCTAGTCCTCAACATTTGTAGCTGTGCGGACTCGATGCTGTTGGGTGACAAATTCCCAACTTCCGCATCTTTTAACTGCAATTTAATTAGCTTACCGTAGTAATCAATGACGAGGGCAGATTTCTTCAAGATAGTGTGCAATGCTGCCTCTTCTGTTGCTAGTCTATCGGGATGTTCTCGTGCGAAAGATTCAATTTCTGAAATCAGGATTTTTGCCTGAGTGATTTGCCCGAAAAAGCGATCTTGTTCGTATTTCAGCGCCACAGTGTTTCCCAAAACAGCCGGCAATCTCGCCGCGTGCGATCGGGCTTCAAATACGGTATTTTGCAAATTTTGCAGCATTTGCTGCTGCTGCCCAGCAACATTCACCTGAACTAAAGCTTGCTTGCGAAAGTAGTCTCCCAATCTCAGTCCCGCACCAGTTCCCAAAATCGCTATGCCGATAGCTAAAGCATAGCCATAGCTAATTTTTTGACCGATCCGCAAATGCTTGCATTCGGCCTTTAGCCCAGTTAGATTAATAGTTGAACTCTGTAACAAATGTTTTTTAGCAGAGGTTTCTTGCTCTACTTTGCTATTTAGGGACTGAGTGTGGTTAAATAATAACATGGGAAGTTCCTCCCAAACAAATCAGGAGTAATTGAGCGAAGAAAAGCAGAATGCACTTATGCTGAAAGTCGAAAGCTGTTTTGAGTGTTTAATTTGGAATTTTGAAACCTGTAGCTCAAAACTCACCCCTGAATACTCAACGCTTCCCCTAGTATCTCTGTTTTTAGACTAGAGTGTTTGTGATCTCTATCAACAATCTATGTGATTATACGCAAATTTACAAAAGTTATGATTACAGCGATTAGTATTTGTAGTCAGTTGGGACACAAGGCCCAACTACCGATTCTCCCCGTTTTTCTTTTTCTGCCAGTTATAGGTTTAATTCCAGCAGTTGTGCTAAAATATCATCGCTGTCACTGAGTTTAAAGAGCTGACTTGTTGGTTATTCAAAAAAATTGTTGTAAAGTTGAGTAATTCCCCAGTGTTTGACTGACATTTGTTGAGTGCGGTACAGTGAAGTAGTAAGAGTGAAGCGCGATCACCTTTCTAATTTCTAAACATTTTCCATTTTAATACTGTAGCAGGTTCAATCATGGTAAAGTCTCAGTATGAAGGATATTCCGCCGGCGAGAAACACACTGTCGCACTCAAAGAGAACTTCGGAAGTTCTAAAGTGTATGCACAAAATGCACAGTCAGTGCTTAACAAAGCTACTGGATTTATCAGTGCTTACGATTTCACGCTAAATCCTTATCGCGGCTGTCAGTACGGATGCAGCTATTGTTATGCTGCTGCTTTTAGCCCTAATTCACAGATGCGCCAGGATTGGGGAAATTGGGTAATTATCAAAGAAAATGCAGCGGAAATTCTCAAGAAAGATTTGCATAGTTGGTACAATAAAAACCCGGATCGACCACCTAGCATTTACATGAGTAGTGTCACAGATCCGTATCAGCCCATTGAATCTAAAAAACTATTAACTAGGTACTTGTTACCAGTGATGCTTCCCTATCAACCGACGCTGGTTATCCAAACTCGCAGTCCTATGATAACTAGAGATATCGATATTTTACAGCAATTTCAGCGGTTGCGAATTAACATGAGCATTCCCACTGGTAGCGAAAAAGTGAGGAAAGATTTTGAACCAAAATCGCCGAGTATTCCTGCAAGACTCAAAGCTATGGCAAAACTAAGAGATAGCTTTCCTTACCGAGAAAATTGCGAAGTCAGATTTTCTATAACTGTGACGCCACTACTCCCTACCTTACCGGAAGATGAAGCTAATTTTATTAGCAAGCTGGCAGTTGTAGATCGAGTGGTGATTCAGGATTTTCATGCCAGCAACGGGCGATCGCTAATTGCGTCAACGCGATCGGAAGCATTAGCTCTTAAACAAAAGTATGCTTGGTGGTACAATAGCGAACAACAGAGTTATCGCAAGTTTAAAAATAAATTAATTGCGATGCTTCCGGGAGTTGAGATTATGGAAGGTAAAGAGGGATTTGGCTATGAGTAATCCGCTCGTCAATTGGTGGCGTTCCCATAAGTTTAACGAAGCCGTTAAGAGTCAAAATAATCGACTTGCCCAACAACTGTTAAAACAAATAGAAAATTCCGGGGCAAAATTCTCATGGCAGCAGAAGCTATTTAAAGAGCGCGTACAGCTTGAGAAGTTATTGCAGAAAAAAAATGACCGCATCAAAGAAGCCGATCGCCATTTAGAAGAATTAGAAATGCAACTAAGCTTCGGGCAACTTGACGATTCGCTGGGGCGGATTGATGAATTAACCTTGTTTCCCGACACAAAGTTCATTGAATATATTTCAAAATCTTTCAAATTGATAGAATGCGATGCAAGTATGATTCAATGCACTGGCATTGATGACAAAGTATTTAATAATTTTGAACAACATTTGGCTGGCTTTATCAAGAATGATCTTAATAAGTTGAACCGCGAAAAAAACAATATTGATTATTTACTTAAACAAGCTATTGACGATATACAGAAACTGAAAGAAGGACAAGATCCGCAATACAGTTTTGAACTCAGTCCTCACATCTATTTAATGAGATATTTCCTAGATAACGTCTATTGTACATATCTAGCTTGGTTTTTCATTTACAAGGCAGGGTTATTACCAACTAAAGTCAATATCCTCGATATTGCCGCTGGGCCGGGTACAGTTGCTTACGGACTTGGTTTGTTGCTGCAAAGCAGTAGCAACTTTTTTTCAATGCCGCCAATGCACATATCCTACTACTCTCTGGAACAGCAAAAAGCTTTTCAATATCGCGGACTCCAGTTTTGGCGGCAGTACATGGAACCCCAGGCGATGAATGCTTACTTTCGTTTTGACACTTCTAGTATCTTTGATGGGGAAAATCAATCTAAAAGACTTCCGAAAAAATTCTTTGATTTTATAGTAATTTCTCACTGTTTTTTTAACGATGAGGAGAGAAGAGAAAAATCCCTTCACATTTACAAGGATATATTTACAAACAGCCTGATTGATGCGGGTTACGTATTGCTAATTATTCAAGAAAAAAAGCTGCTTAAACCTTACAATGTTCGTCAAATTGATGATGACCAACAGGAGCTAAGTGTCGTACAACAATTTGTTGATGAGCTGGGTTTAAACTTAGTTTGGTATAAATATTTAAGTTCAACAGGTAGCAGGACATCTCATCCTAACTTTGGAAAGTTTGCTAGAGAAAATTTATCAGTTCAGAAATTTATAAGTCCACTTTTTCGCCAGCACTTTAAGTTACCTTATGACTTAAATTATTCAGTTGATGACTATGTGATTTTAGCAAAAAAATAAGTACAAAACAGTTAAAATTTGTGACATAGTTTTTGACCTTTTTTGCTGCTTTTTTAGACGAATGCGAGCTGCGAGGCAGGGGTTTCAACCCCTGCCTGACTGTCGGACTGCATCAGTGACCGATCATCCAAGGTCGTCCCCCTCGGTGTTCGCGATTCCGCTGCGGTTTAGGTTCCTCAGAACG
This sequence comes from Microcoleus sp. N9_B4, assembly GCF_036701635.1. NCBI lineage: Bacteria > Bacillati > Cyanobacteriota > Cyanophyceae > Oscillatoriales > Microcoleaceae > Microcoleus > Microcoleus sp. N9_B4. Next base: position 19,812 of record NZ_JAUBRC010000065.1, read on the forward strand.
CTTAACTACCTGCGGTTCCCGATTTTCTTGACCTTTCAACCGCAGCTTTCCAGTTAAAATCATCGGCGGCGAAAAGATACGTTTAGCAACTCTTTCGCAACTCGGGCAAAGCACGGGTGTATCTGCTTCTGCAAGAGGGCGCCACTTATCAAAAATGCCGCAAGTTTCACACTTAAAATCGTAAAGAGGCATATCAATTTTTGATTGTAGATTTGGGATGCAAAGAGTAGGCTGGAACCAGCACCCGCCATACTAATTGAGGACTTACGCAAGAAAGCAATTTTTAGACTATTTGTGGGGGTAAGGTGCGCTTCGGCGCACCCTACAAAAGCGAATCTGTGCGTAAATCCTGTAATTAAGATGGCAGAATATCCATCTGGAAAATTTCTGTCGGTAAAGCAATAGTGCAGCAAGCATTGGGAATATCCACAATGCCGCTGATGCGACCCTCAACAGGAGCACAGCTTAACAGTAAATACGCTTGTTCTCCGGTAAAACCAAACTTTTTCAAATATTCGATCGCATTCAAACAAGCTCGGCGATAAGCAACGTGGGCATCCAGATAATACTGCTGACCCGTAAATTCATCAACAGAAATCCCTTCAAAAACGAGGTACTCAGAATAGCGGGGTTCCACCGGCCCGGGTTTGAAAATCGGGTTGACCATCGCGTATTTATCCATGCCACCTTTGATAATATCAACGTGGAGGTCGATGTAACCCGACATTTCAATTGCCCCGCAGAATGAAATCTCCCCGTCTCCTTGAGAAAAGTGAATATCTCCCATCGAAAGTTTCGCGCCTTCGACATAAACCGGGAAATAAATTCTCGAACCCCGCGACAGGTTTTTAATATCGCAATTGCCGCCGTGTTCGCGGGGAGGAACTGTGCGCGCCGCTTCTGCCGCAACTCGCTCGAATTCTGCCCCTTGCAGCGACCCCAAAACTGCATTCTTGGAGTTCGGCAGTGCTGCCAAAGGCGGCACTCGGTCGGGATTTGTTGCTACTAATTCCGCTTCCCGTTTGTTCCATTTATTCAACAATTCCTGAGAAGGAGCGCAGCCGATTAAACCCGGATGAGTAATCCCAGCAAACCTGACTTTTGGTATGTGTCGGGAAGCGGTATAAATTCCCTGAAAATCCCAAATTGCTTTAGCAGCAGTCGGAAAATGTTCGGTCAAGAAACCGCCACCGTTTTCTTTAGCAAAAATTCCCGTAAAACCCCATTCGTCTCCTTGCAAAGCCCCGATGTCGAGGATATCGACTACTAGAATATCCCCCGGCTGCGCGCCGTTAACGTAAATTGGCCCGCTCAAAACGTGAACTACTGTTAAGTCTACATCGCGAATGTCGTCGGGACTGTCGTCATTTTTAATTTGTCCGTCTGTCCAGTCTTTGCACTCGATGCGAAATACATCGCCGGGATTGACGGAAACTACTGCTGGAATATCTGGATGCCAGCGATTGTGACCGACTAATTCCTGTTCTGACATCGGTTTGGTCAAATCAACTTTGAAGAGAACTTGAGGCATAGTCTGCACTCCTCTAGTTACTAATTTGTACATGGTATGGGCATCTTCCCCGATCAGATGCTTGATAAATGTAAATTGTTATACTAATCAGTGCCGATCCGAAAAATATCTCAGATAACGATTATCATTATTTATAAAATAACCGGGCTGCGCGGCATTTGTGGTATGTTTTTGATAGTGAATGTTTTGAATTTCAAAAATCTGTGACTGAAACTTCGATCGCACAAGATACAGATAACGTTAAAAATGGATGGCACGGCTACCTGAATTTAACCTACGCCAACCGCAACGGCAAAACTCAAATCATTCGCAATGAAATGCAAGCGCCCCTCAAGGTGCAGCGCCCGTTTTATCCTGAAGGGAAAGACGTTTGTCACAGCGTAATTTTGCACACGGCTGGGGGAGTTGTCGGGGGCGATCGACTTTCCAGCCATTTTCACCTCCAACCCAACGCCAAAGGCTTGATTACCACGGCCGCCGCTGGTAAAATCTATCGCAGCAGCGGACTAGAATCACAACAAAATATTGACATTCAACTAGATATCGGTGCTAATTTAGAATGGCTGCCACAGGAAACAATAGTTTTTGACGGCGCAATATATCGGCAAAATTTGCGGGTGGAATTAGCACCAACAGCGAGGATTTTACTGTGGGAAATTACGCGTTTTGGACGCAGTGCAAGGGGCGAAAAGTTCTTGTCGGGAGAATGGCGATCGCACACCGAAGTCTGGCAACAAAACAGCCCTTTATGGATTGACAGACAATTGCTCAAAGGTGGAGAAAAAATGCTCGAAAGTCCTCACGGTCTCGCAGGAAAACCCGTAGTCGCCACCCTCGCTTGGGTAGGCGAATCTGTTACAGCGGAACTCGTGCAAAAAGTGCGAGATTTGCCATTTGAGGCAACAATTTATCCAGGTGATTCCACGGTCGGCGTGACTCGTATTCCTAACGGTTTGCTGTGCCGATATCGCGGTACATCCACAACCGCAGCGAGAGACTGGTTTGTCAGCATTTGGCACTTGCTGCGCTTGTCTTTTTCACAACGCCCTTGCTGTTTGCCCAGAGTTTGGATAAAATAGGATGATCTTTGAGTTTCAATGTATAGTTGCCCTCCTAACTAGATTATTCATCTCTCTCTTCTGGAAACTCTGCGCCCTCTGCGCCCTTTGCGGTTTAATCATTCACAAACAACCGTAAAAGATATCATAACCAAAGAATGCGATCGCACTTACAAGAATAAAAATGCAACTCACCCCCCAAGAAAAAGACAAACTGCTGATTTTCACCGCCGCCCTGGTAGCAGAGCGCCGGAAACAAAGAGGTTTAAAATTAAACTATCCAGAAGCCCTAGCTTACATTTCCGCCGCCATTTTAGAAGGAGCAAGAGATGGCCTCACCGTCGCCGATTTAATGAGTTATGGAACAACTCTCCTGACGCGGGAAGATGTGATGGAAGGGATACCAGAAATGGTGCATGAAGTCCAGGTTGAGGCGACTTTCCCCGACGGAACTAAGTTGGTAACAGTGCACGATCCGATCCGTTAAAAAATCAACCACAGAGACTCACAGGAGGAAAAAATGATTCCAGGAGAAATGATTGTTTCAGCAGGCGAAATAGAACTCAATGCAGGGCGTGAAACAGTACGGTTGGTTGTAGGAAATAAAGGCGATCGCCCCATTCAAATTGGTTCACACTATCACTTTTATGAGGCCAACGAAGCCTTAGAATTTAATCGAGAACAAGCAAAAGGAATGCGGTTGGATATTCCGGCGGGAACAGCAGTTAGGTTTGAACCCGGAGATGAAAGGGAAGTGCAATTAGTACCTTTTGTAGGTAGTCGTGAAGTCTACGGCTTTAATGGAAAAGTGAACGGTCATCTGGATGCTGAAGTATGAAGCCAGATGACCGTTCACGATTGTTGATTTGGGAATTTGAAACTTTTTAACTTCAAAGTTATGCCAGTTTCCAAAAAGAATGCAACTGTAGGAAATATCCACACTATGATAGTAATAAGTCATCTGCAATCCCCAATCTAACATGGTATCACTTCCAGCCCTATGCCTGGAGAGTGACAAAGCCATCTCAAAACTTTTTCTCTGCCTTCTGTATAACTGCCTTCGGGCTTTTTTTTGTTAGTTCAATCTCCTACTTTTGAGCTAGTTACAATCTGCAGTTTGCGGTATACCGTGGTTGTTAAAACTGCCAAGATATACAGCACAAGCGCGTGATGAACCCAAAATTAGTTGACCAGATCAAACAGACCTTGAAGCAGAGCTTGCTTGCAACATCAAGGCGTGTCTGGAGAACCCCGTTAGATCGGCGCACCAGCATCAAATTGTTAGATGACAGCATCGTTTATAAAAAGCAGCATGAACCCATCAATATACCCGCATTAACCTCGGTAAAAAAAGTGCCTTCTCGGTTTTTTGCCACGGAAAAAACCGTGTCTTTTGACCCAGATTATGTTTGGAAGATTTCCCTGAATCAAAAAAGAAATTCTCTAACTATTTGTACGTCTGGGAACACGCTGCTGAATAAGAAGTTGCTTTTAGACTTGGATTTTCGGATTAGCGGTGCGGGCATTCTGGAATGGCCTTACAAACCTAACAAAATTACCTATCCCCTTGTAGTTGCTCCTTGGTCGCATTTGTGGTGCAGTTATTATGATTTTATCATTTTTGTGCTGGCTAAACTTTGTCGAATTGAGAAGGCTTTAGGTAAGGAAATTTGGCAAGAAGCCAAAATTTGTTATCCTTTACGACATACAGATTTTGAGTTGGGCTTTATGACTAAACTCGGTATTCCTGAAAGTTCACTAATCGACACTCGGGCTAGAGATACCGGATATCATGCAGAAAGTGTGGTGGTGGGAAACAATCAAGACTGGTATTTTCCCAGTCCTTACGATATAAAGCTTTTGCGGAAAAAATTCTGTCTTAAGGAAAAGGTAAAGCCTTATAGAAAACTTTATCTGTCTAGAAGTGGCCGGCGTCAGGTTAAAAATGAAGTACAAGTGCGAGAGGTTTTGAAAGAATTTGATTTTGAAATTTTGGAAGATATCTCGCGCACTGTTGATGAACAAATTCGTCTGTTTGCAGAAGCGACGGTGGTTGTCGGCCCTCACGGGGCTGGTTTTACAAATTTGCTGTGGTGTCAGCCGGGGACGAAAGTATTGGAATTCTTTTATGGAGGGTACACTCCGCCATATTTCTATTACATTTGCCAGCTATTGGGATTAGAATACTCTCGTATGGTTGATGACAACAATGTAGCGGAAGATTGGAGTTTCATTGGCATGGATATGACGGTAGATGTGGAGATTTTAAAAAGGGAAATCCCGAAAATGCTGGAGTAAATTTACCCCTGGATAGCATTTTCGATTTTCGATTGGCAAGAATTGATGCCGATCGGGGTTTAAAGCTTGCCTAATGTTGTATTTTTTTTACTGTTTCAGATTGAGGAACTCGTCACATACTATAATTCAAGTGGGTCTCAACTGCCAACTAAAAATTTATTAATATTAGGAGCGAGCATGAGTTACAGAATGGATCGTCGCGCCTACGCGGAAACCTTCGGGCCGACTGTGGGCGATCGCGTCCGATTAGCCGATACAGAATTATTCATTGAAGTTGAACAAGACTTCACAACCTACGGAGATGAAGTTAAATTTGGCGGTGGCAAAGTCATCCGAGATGGCATGGGACAATCGCCGATTTCTAATGCAGACGGCGCTGTTGACACGGTAATTACTAATGCTTTAATATTAGACTGGTGGGGAATTGTTAAAGCAGATGTAGGCATTAAAGACGGCAAAATTTACAAAATTGGTAAAGCCGGAAATCCTTACATTCAAGATAGGGTAGATATTATTATCGGGCCTGGTACTGAAGTAATTGCGGGTGAAGGAATGATTCTCACGGCTGGGGGAATTGACGCTCACATTCACTTTATTTGCCCACAACAAATAGAAGTGGCGATCGCCTCCGGCATCACGACAATGATCGGCGGCGGCACTGGCCCTGCAACAGGTACAAACGCCACAACTTGTACTCCGGGGCCTTGGCATATGTACCGAATGCTGCAAGCTGCTGACGCTTTCCCCGTAAATCTAGGTTTTTTAGGTAAAGGAAATAGCAGTCAACCTCAAGGATTAGTTGAACAAATTTTTGCCGGTGCAATGGGTTTGAAACTCCACGAAGATTGGGGAACTACACCAGCAACGATCGACACTTGTTTGAGTGTAGCTGACGAGTACGACGTGCAAGTTGCAATTCACACCGATACTCTCAATGAAGCGGGATTTGTGGAAGCTACAATTGCGGCTTTTAAGAATCGCGCTATTCACACTTACCACACTGAAGGTGCTGGTGGCGGACACGCACCGGATATTATTAAAGTGTGCGGACAAGCTAATGTTTTGCCCTCGTCAACTAACCCGACTCGCCCTTACACTGTCAATACTTTAGAAGAACATTTAGATATGTTGATGGTTTGCCACCATTTGGATCGAGGCATTCCTGAAGATGTGGCTTTTGCTGAATCGAGAATTAGAAGGGAAACTATTGCTGCTGAGGATATTTTGCACGATTTAGGTGCGTTTAGTATGATTTCTTCTGATTCTCAGGCGATGGGAAGAGTGGGAGAGGTGATTATTCGGACTTGGCAAACGGCACATAAAATGAAGGTTCAAAGGGGGAATTTACCCCCCCTAACCCCCCCTTACCAAGGGGGGGCAACAAATTTACCCCCCCTAACCCCCCCTTGGCAAGGGGGGGAAACAGAGGGTCGAAATGACAATTTTCGGGTGAAGCGGTACATTGCGAAATATACAATTAATCCGGCGATTACTCACGGAATTAGTCAGTATGTCGGTTCGGTGGAAGAGGGGAAATTGGCGGATTTGTGTTTGTGGCGGCCGGCTTTTTTTGGGGTGAAACCGGAACTGGTAATTAAAGGAGGGGCGATCGCCTATGGGCAGATGGGAGATGCTAACGCCAGCATTCCGACGCCGCAACCGGTGCATATGCGGCCGATGTTTGGCAGTTTTGGCGGTGCGATTGGGGCGACTTGTATGACGTTTGTTTCCCAAGCTGCGCGCGATCGAGATATTGCCGCACAGCTCGGTTTGCAAAAGCCCACTGTAGCAGTTTCCGGCACACGGCAAATTAGTAAAAGAGACATGAAACTCAACGATTATTTGCCACAAATGGAAGTCGATCCAGAAACTTATGAAGTCAGGGCGGATGGGGAATTGTTAACTTGCGAACCGGCAACAGTTTTGCCAATGGCGCAGCGGTACTTTTTGTTTTAACTGATATCTTGCACCATTGTAAAGAACGGGCAAGATGCCAGTTCCACAAAATATAAATTTTCTTGTGGAACAGGCATCTTGCCTGTTCCTAAAAAGCTAATTGACACTGGTTCAATATCTCAGTTTTAACCTATTATACAATCATGTAGGGGCTTGTTTTACCAACAAGATTTGCCAAAAACCGACAATCTCAAAAACCCGCCCCCACCCAACTGCAAATTTTCATCTTACTTCATTCTGGATGTGATTTGCTGTTAGAAAAATTGAGCGATCGCACTATCAAACCATGACACAAAAACCAAAAATAAAGTGCAATATTAATTCCGCTCAACAGTTTCGGTATTCCCTCCAGCAAGCTCGAAATTATCTCGTTTTTTAAAGGCAGCGCTTCTACAAAAAAGGCAACAAATAACAAACCAACGCCACTCAGCAGTAAAGGATAGGGAGTCGAGCGAATTTGTCTCCGAAAAGCTAATCCGTATGCAATTGCCACCCAGGCGTAAAATATGACAATTGTCGCTTTCGGAAAACCCGCACGTCCCAGATGAACGTGGGTGCGAAAAACTTCATTGAACAGAAAGCAACCTGCAAACAGTGCCGAATATAAAATAAATTGATTTTCTGGGCGATCGGGTTGAATAATTCTCAGCAATCCAAAGGTAAAAGCGCACACCATTACCGATAAATAAAATAACATTTGAAACGCCAAGAAAAAGAAACCTGCACCCGGATACGTGGCAGAGCAAGGCGGCAAAAATAACCCTTTTACTGAAGAACCAAATAAACTTAGACACGCCGTCACTAGCCCTACAAATACTAAAGTTAGACTGTTAAAAAACCACACTGTTCTGTAATTTGCCATAATTAATAACTAAGAGCTAACAACAGTATATTGCGCGTCAAACCATTTTTTGCTAGGGCTTGTGCACGGGGGTTCAGAAACCGGGTTTTTTAGGAAAATACTACGTTGTGACCCGCCGATTCGGTAAAAAACCCGGTTTCTCTGTCGGAGTGCGTAAGTCCCGATCGTGTTCTTTGAGTAAAGGTGAGATATTCGGTTTCCTAGGTGTGATAGCGAGTTGTAGAAAAGATATCTACTCCCGGAGAAACTACATAATCCAAAGGTTGGGAACCTGCACGGTTAGAGAATTTATCTCTCCTGCCATTTATATCAATTCCTCCCACAGCAATTCTGCAGCGATGGGCATTCATAACTGGATAGTCTGGTGCACAAAAGTCTGGACTATTCACTCAAAACGCTGTAATTTATTTAATCGCGACTCTCCTGGATTTGTGGTGGAAACAGTAGTGTTAGCCTGTCGCTAACGCAGGTAAGATGCCACCACCACGGGAAGTTTTATTTTTATTTATTATCACCTCAAACTTAGGAGAGTCTTAATCGCTTGGTAAACTCAATTTTAATACCTGTCCAACAGATACCTCGTGCTTGTGCGTCGCTACTACCACCGCACCTTCTAATCGCGGATCGTAACATCCCACCCAAGCGGCAGGATGACATTCGTGCACTAAATACCCGTACAGCCAAATTGCTCCTCTACCTTCAATGACAATTCCTTGGCTCAATTGAACGTCTTGAGGAAGTTTCAAACCTTGCAAATCGTCGGGTGTGATGATACCGTCTTGAGTTGTAATTCGCAAGCGCAAATGTTGGTAAGCTAAACCGTCTTGAGTTTGATGGGGGATTATTTTTAATTCAATAGGATTCATTGGATGCACAAATGTTGAATGCTGCGATAAAATCATATCATGTCCGGTAGTATGGGCGGGGGCGGGTTTATTATATTGTAGATTATGGGCAATTATTGTTGGTGAACCCGCCCCTACAAAATTTAACATCATACAAGTCCGAATCAAACAGACATGATATCATCTACCTTTTTAGGGTAAATTGGGAATCCGATCGCCAACTTTCAATCCCAATTGGGCCGCCCTTCCGCCTCTGAGTTCAATAACTCCATCAACGGGAACATCCGGGCCGTAGTTGGGGCAGGTTTCGCTCAAACACGGCGGTACGTTAGGAATTATCGCCTGCACTACGCCTTCCCGCAGAAAAACCATATCGAGCTCAATAAACACGTTTTTCATCCAAAAACGCACGTTTCGCGCGGGTTCGATCGGGAAAAGCATTCCCCTGTCATCCGGCAATTCTGTGCGAAACATTAAACCTGTGGCTTGTTCTTGGGGAGTTTTGGCAACTTCCAGTCCGATCGCGCGATCGGCTATAATCGTGTCAACAGAAATTGGCAAAAGCTGACCCATATCTATCGCGCCAAACAGCGACATAAAGTTGGATTCAGTCAGATTAGGGTTTCCCGAAACAACTCCTAAATAATTACCAGAGTTTTTATCTTTCATAATAGTTTGGTTGTCGGAAACAGAAAGCTCTAAATCACTAAACTTCATGCCTTCTGTTAAGACAATTTTATCATTCCCGTTGCCAAAATCTGTAATTATATCGGCTTCAGTAATAGTAGATGTGGCGGCGGTTTTTTCAATCACAAATAAATCGTCCCCCGCGCCTCCTGTCAAGATATCCCTGGCTTCGCCACCTATTAGCAAATCGTTACCCCGATCGCCAAAAATCCAATCTTCACCTTGTCCTCCATAGATTGTATCGCTTCCCTGCCCGCCAGACAGCGTATCAGCGCCTTCATTTCCGGCCAGCAAATCATTTTCCCGATCGCCAAAAACTCGGTCATTTCCCCCCAAACCTTGAATAGTGTCATTACCCGCAAATCCTCTAATCGTATCGTTGCTGAGAGTTCCCAGGAGAAAATCGAAGCCGAAAGTACCGTCGATGTTAACCATTTTGCGTTTAATGATGCGTTTAATAGAAGGAAGATTTGGCGATCGGCATTCGCCAACCGGTACCAAAAGCTCGATCGCTAATTTTCAAACCAGGGGCTGCTTGCCGCCGTTTAAACTCCGCTTGCCTGACTAATTTTACTACACGTTTAACCACGGCTTCATCGTGTCCTGCAGCGACAATTTGTTGGGCCGATTCGTGATATTCGATCAACCGCTGCAAGATGTCATCCAAAACATCGTAATCCGGCAAAGAATCTTGGTCAATTTGGCCAGGTTTCAGTTCAGCACTCGGTGCTTTAGTAATAATATTAACCGGAATAATTTCCTTTCCCAACAGGGTCTGATTTTTTACCTTCCCACTCCCAGAATTTAGCCACCGACAAAGCGAATAAACGCGAGTTTTCGGCACATCGGAAATCACCGCCAATCCCCCATTCATATCGCCGTAGAGAGTGCAGTAACCCACCGCCATTTCCGACTTATTGCCCGTCGAAAGTAGCAAATGTCCGAACTTATTAGAAATTGCCATCAACAGATTGCCTCGAATCCGCGATTGAATATTTTCCTCAGCAATGCCGAAAGTTGTGTTGAAAAACAAATCGGCGAGGGTGCGATCGTAAGTTTTCATCAAATCGCCGATCGGCAATAGTTCGATCGCGATGCCCAGATTTCGGGCTAATTCCAAAGCATCATTAACCGAATGATCCGAACTGTAAGGAGAAGGCATCAACACCCCTAGAACATTTTCGGGCCCGATCGCGCAACTGGCGATCGCAGCCACCAAAGCCGAATCTATCCCGCCACTCAAACCGAGTACAACCTTAGAAAAACCGCACTTGCGAACATAATCTCGTACTCCCAAAACCAAAGCCGCCCAAATTTCGGCATCTCCTTCTGCCGGATGAAAACTTAAATCTGTTGTGGAACGGGCATCTTGCCCGTTCCCGCCGCTGCCAACGCCACTGCCGATCGAACCTAGTTTTTGTTGTCCTTCACCTAATCCCAAATCAGTTGTGGAACGGGCATCTTGCCCGTTCCCGCTGGCAACTAAATCTTGTTTAGGTGCGTCATATTCCAGCACCGCAAAATCCGTTTCAAAAGAAGCTAATACCTGAATTAAATCACCCTTTCGATTCACAGCAAAACTGCTGCCGTCAAAAATAATATCGTCATTTCCCCCTACCTGATTAGCGTAAATAATCGGTAGCCCGCAGCGGATGACGCTGTGCTGCAACATCGCCGATCGCACTCCCCGCTTCCCCGCAGAATAAGGCGATGCCGACAAATTCACCACTAAATCTACACCCAATTTTGCCAAATCGGAAACAGGATCGCCCGCGTAACTGCGTTTACCCCAAAACTCCTCATTGTTCCACAAATCTTCACAGATTGTCACGCCGATTTTGACTTCGCCAATATAAAAGTAATTGCTGTTTTCGCCAGGTTCAAAATATCTATCTTCATCAAATACATCATAAGTAGGCAACAAGCGTTTATGAAAAACTTGTTTGACTGCGCCATTTTGCAACAAAACAGCGCTATTAAACAATGATTTTCCGCCGAGTTTAACAGCATTAGTATTAGGTAAGGCAGTGCCTGCTATGACTGCCAACTCCGGCGGCAAAGCTTGCGCCAGTTGCAGCAACTGTGCACCTGCATCTGCAATGAAACTCGGATTGATTAACAAATCGCGCGGCGGATAACCGATCAGGGAAAGTTCCGGTGTTAGCAATAAGTTTGCGCCCTCAACCTCAGCTTTTTTCGCAGCCTCCAGAATTAGGTTGGAGTTGCCCAAGATATCACCAATAGTAGGGTTGAGTTGTGCGATCGCAATTTTCATCTCACCAAATCACCTAATAAATATTGCTAACAGTCCGCGCGCGGACTCACTTTCCTATAGTCCTAGATTTGAATGTAGCGAAAGATTACTCAGATTTGTAATGTTTCAACTCTTCCTCAATATAATAATGTACCAAATCCCGGTAAATATTTTCAACCACATCAGGATTCAAACCCGATTCTTGAGCCCACTCGCGCCGCTGCTGTAACATATCGTGAAAGCGATCGAACGATCTAACGCTAGCTTCACTCGTTTTGAACCTTGCTGCCGCGATGACGTATTGAAATCTCTTGCTCAAAGCCTCGATCACTTCTCGATCGATGATATCAATTTCCTCCCGAACTTCGTGAATATTCGCGCATTCATCAGGGTCTTTCATAGTCGGCACTCCTTAATAGCTTCTATTGTGACATACTCCCACGTCAAACTGAGTACAGTTATGACGTGGGCATCTTTGCAGCCCGATGAAGGGTGTGCAAAATT
>NZ_JAUBRC010000066.1:0-31351 GCF_036701635.1 Microcoleus sp. N9_B4
TCTCCTTCCCTCACACTCCTGTAGATGCCTTCTATACTTGTAACTCCTCCTAGTTGTAAAAAACCTACACCTGTCAGCCCCCCGCGAGTCCCTCTACCCGCAGGGTCATCCCGCTGATCTCCGGCATTTGAACAGTAAATGTAAAAATATGTTGCAAACTTTATACTGCTGTGTTAAGTTTAGTTACATAAGGTTGAAATTAAACGAGGTTTCTGGTCATGGAAAACAAAGACGCAAAGTTGGGCTTCACTGAGTTCGCTGAAACCTGGAACGGCCGTTTGGCAATGTTGGGCTTCGTTATCGGCCTAGCTACCGAATTCCTCACCGGTCAAGGCATTCTCTCTCAAATCGGTTTGATGTAATCAGCTCTTCTGCGTACAATAGCTGAAATTCAGGCGATCGACCCCATCACAAGCGCAAAAGCCCCCCGCTAATAAGTCCCCCTTCATCACGCTGAAGGGGCTTTTGCATTTTTTATTAAAAAATCCAACAGATGGCACAATCAAAAATTTTTTCTGTCTCAATATTTATCGCCAGACTAACTCCAGCAAACTAAGCAATTCCTACGGAATCTAGAATCCTCAATTTAGGAGTTAAATTCGCAACCTTCACCAAACCGTCGCGTTTGTGAGTCCGCGTGCTGTGACCTAAAATCATCTCCGACAGATCCGGCATTTCCTGCCAGCAGTGCGAGCAGAACCAGTAAACGCGATTGTGGCGAGCGTGGCGGAGCAATTGAGAGGAGCAACAAGGGCAACTATTCATGATATTTTAAACCTTTTTTGAAGATATGGAGCGATAACCCAATCATTAGAGAGATTCACGAATGCCTGCACATCTCAATTCCAGGCACCAAAATAAAAAATCTCTTTCACTCACAGCTTTGAGCGTCGCGCAAGTAGCACTTTTGGAGGCCCAAGAGTAACACCACAATCAAAAGCTGAACGCTCCAAGGAGCCCAAGAGAAACCCCAAATAAAACAACCCAGCCCGGCCCAAGCCACAAGAACAAAAATATCTTGAGAGGTTTGCCAGTAAACCCAGACTGCTGCCAGAGAAACTATTAGTAGCAAAATGTAAGCTGAGGGCATAATCGTCTTCTCCCAATGTGTCTGCCAACAGTCAGGAGCGATCCCTGACGTTCTGCTTAAACATAAAACTAAAACCTGAAGAACTTATGAAGACGAGTGATTTGTCACAAAAAGTAAAATACTCCTGCCAGCTTATATTTGTCCGAAAAATCCACAGGAATATTCAGTTCATGGCTGAGGTCGAATCCGGTTAAATGGACGCACTACCAATAGGGAATTAGGCATCGCTAATTGGTATCAATTTCACCCCAAAACAGACAGGGTTGAAACTGATACCGGACTGAGGTTTTTAGTCTTAAGCTGACAGAACGACAGGCACGGCGCCTAAGTCGCTACATATATCCTGTCCGATCGCCCCGATTGGATCTAAGGAGCCATATCAAAGAAACCAAGTTTTTTTAACTCTTTTTGCCTGCAAAAATACTGCTTGAAAAGCTGCACAATTCAATGCGCGCGATCTATTCTTGCTCCCAGCCCAAAGCCTCAGCGACCTGAGCAGCCAAAAACATCGGTTCAAAAGGCTTAGCAATCACGCTCACCACCCCCAAATCCGCGAACATCCGCCTGTCCCCAGCCAGAGCCTTAGCCGTTAATAAAATTACCGGAATGTGCTGCGTAGCATTATTAGCTTGTAACTGTAAAAAAGTAGTAGGCCCGTCTTGGTCGGGCATCATCACGTCCAATAGAATAGCATCAGGCTGTTCGGCAAGAGCCTTAGCAACACCCTCGCGACCCGAACTCGCTGTCAGGACTTCCCAGCCCCCCACCAGTTCAAGACTGACTTGAGCTACTTCCCGAATATCTTCCGCATCGTCAATAACCAAGATGCGCTTGGCAGTCAAAATTAACATTTTTTTAGAAATGAGAACTGATCACAGATTAGATGTGAAATGTGAATATTTTGTAAAGCAAATTATCTTAGCCGATCGGACTTTACAGTAAATTTTCAAAACTGTATAGCAGATCTTGAAGGAAGAAGGAACAAGGAAGACCTAATTTGCCATCGACAGCCCGGGTTTCAACTAAGAACGTCCTAACCGTCTGGCGCGGTTGCTGTAAAATATCCCACCCAAAAAAAGCCGCTTTTCGACCTCAAATGGCGCTTTTTGCCTGCTGTCCCCAAACGGCAAAAAAGGCTGAGATTGTTTGAGCGAGTCATCGACAAACAATCTGCACAAAATCAGTAACTTTGGGTACACCTAGGTAGAAATTAACTTTCAGTAGCAACCCCGTCCCTCAGAAGTGGCAGACTTAAGAAAAAAGTGCTGCCCTCCCCCACAACGCTCTCCACCCACATCCGCCCCCCGTGCTGCTGCACGATACTGCGACAAATAGCCAGCCCCAAACCAGTACCTCCTTTTTGGCGAGAGTCAGAAGCATCGACTTGTTGAAAGCGTTCAAAGACCATCTCCAGTTTGTCTGGCGGAATACCCCGCCCTTGGTCTTTCACAGCAATCACGATGTACCACGAGCTCGGAACTGGCAAATGCGGAGGCGCGGCGGCAGGCTCAGGAGACAACAAAGACGGAGACGACACCGACTTGTGCGCTGCTTTTTCTGCCAAATCCAGATTGTGAGTCAACTCCGCGCTCAGCCAAACCGTAGCGCCGGAGGGAGAAAATTTTATAGCATTACTGAGTAAATTTGTCAATGCTTGAATTAGCCGATCGGGAACAGCTTGCAATTGCGCCCCCACAGGCTTCACCGACAGAGTAACTCCCGCCTGCTGAGCCATTCCCTGCATCTCGTCAGCCGCCTGCAACATCAGCTCAGCCACATTGCAAGTTTGTTTGATGGCAGTGCTGTAACTCGACTCCATCCGCTCTAAATCTAGGATATCGTTGACCAAGCGCACCAAACGGTCAGTATTAGTGACAGCAATCTCCAGCATCCGCTTAGCTTTCTGGGGGTAAGCGTCAAGCAGGCCGCTGTTGAGGAGTCCGAGGGCGCCGTGAATCGAGGTCATGGGCGTCCGCAGTTCGTGGCTGACAACAGAGATGAATTCATCTTTCATGCGCTCGACGGCAAGCTGCTCCGTAATATCTTTAAAAGTCACTACAGCTCCAATTATTTCGCCTTGTTCTCGCATCGGAGCGACAACGTACTCAACCGGAAAACTGCTGCCGTCTCGCCGCCAAAAAATCTCATCGGTGACGCGCCGCGCCTCTCCGTCTTCCAAGGTGGCTAAAATTTGAGAACTTACCCGGTTGGGCAGCCGTTTGCCCGCCTGCGGTGCGGCGCAGTGTGGGACAAGTTCCGACTTTGAATTGATGTCTGTTGCACGTGACAGTTGCTTGATCACCTTTGAGCAGTCTTCCTGTGCACGGTGTAAGCTTTCATAGAGTGGTCGATCGATCAATTGCTTCGATTCGCAGCCTGCCATTCTCACCGCCGCAGGATTGACAAAAGTTACTTTTCCCTCTTTGTTCAACCCGCAAATTCCTTCTCCTGCGGAGAACAAAATCATTTCTGTTTGGTGGCGGAGTTGTTCAAAGGCTTTTTCGACTCGCTTGCTGTCGCTGATGTCGCGAGAAATTGTCGAAACGCCCGTTACCGCTCCCGTGGCGTCTTTAATCGGAGAAATCGTCAGGGAGACATCTATCTGTTGACCATCTTTCCGCAAGTGCACGGTTTCGTAATGGTCGATGCTGGCTCCAGCCCTAATATTTTCCAGAATTTGGGGCATTTCCTTGGGGCGTTCGGGTATGGCTAAAATCTCGATCGACTGACCCTTGATTTCCGCAGCACAGTAGCCGTAAATCTTTTCTGCTCCTGAGTTCCAGCTCTGAATTGTCCCGGCGAGGGTTTTGCCGACGATGCCGTCGTCGGAAGACTCGACAATCGACGCCAAGCGCACGAGTTCGTCTCTAGTTTGCTTGTGTTCAGTAATGTCTCGACCCAAAATCACTATACTTTTGCGTCTGCCGTCGGGGTGAAATACGGGTACTTTAATCACGTCGTAGATTTTCACAGTACCGTTTGAGCGGACAATCACTTCTTCTCCCCTAGAAAGCTCACCTTTTTCCCACGCTTCTCTATCGCTCACCTCGCACGCCTGTAGGGCCTCGCGGTAAAAACTGCTGAGTTCTCCTAGTTGAGAATCTTTGAGGCCGCGGTAGTCTATCTTTTCTAGCTCGAACACTTCCAAAATCGCTTGATTTGCCTCCAGCCACCTGCTCTCGCCATCTTTGAAGCAGACAATATCTGGCATGGCATTGATCAGCGAGTTGAGATAGGAGTTTTCTCGCAGTGCAGTTTCTACCTCCGCCCGCTTGGCAATTTCCCGTTGCAGGTTTTCGTTTGCCGTTTGCAGCGAGTCCTTTAACAAACTTTCTGTAAAAGTCTGTTCTTTAATTATTTCCTGAAGTTTGTGGAGTTCTACCGACAGCCGCCTACGGGCCAACAAATTCTCTACCCGCAAATGCAGTTGGGCAGGTTCGGTGGGACTTACTATCAAATCGTCTATTCTGCCTTCGAGTTGTTTGGGCTGCTCCGAAAAGGGCTGCTCAGAAAGAGCAGGCGCTTGGGATTTACTAACAAGCAAGAACGGTAAAAATATCGGCTCGGCGGCAGTTTTTAATGATTCTACCAGCGGCCCGATGCGATCGAAATTTGCCTCGTCGAGAATGCACAAGTCAAAAGCGATTTGGGGAATGGGAAATTCGGAGTTGGGATCTAAAGCGCGATCGAGTACGATCACCTCATGCTCGGTGTTGAGGTGAGCGATCGGCAAATTAGTTTGTTGGTGGCGATCGACCAAGAGTAAAATGCGGCTCATTAGTTTGTTAATTTCCCCATGACTAATGATATGATGTCCGGCAAATTAACCATTATATGTTATGTAGTCAGGAATTAAGTCCTCTTTTTTATGAGGAATGAAGCCCTCCTTACCAACAAATTTTATAGCCTTATATCGACCGGACGCGATCGAAACGATCCAGGCATTAGGCAGCCAGAGTTGAAGCCCCAATTTAATATACTTTGATAATTATTTAATTGTTTGTTTGTTCAAAAAATGACTAATGACTACTGACTCATTCAGGGGGCGGGTTTATATTTATTTGGGTTGTCAGTTCTATGAAAGCTCGTGCAACCCGCCCCTACAGCCTAATGACTAATGACTAATGACTGATGACTGATGACTTTTTACGGCATTCCGATCGGAATCAAAGAATCGAACGGCATACAGGTAGAGTAACGCTCCCCTTCCGATAAAACCGCAATCAGTCGCAGCGACCAGTCGGGCATAATCTGCAAATCAGCCCAGGGCACTGCTACCTCCAAACATTTATCCACTCCCACTTGGGCCCTGCTAATGCGGGGCTGCCACTCATCGCCCTCTCCTGCTTCCTGAAACCAAATCGATTTCGTCAGCAAATTAATCTCTAACTGATGGTGGTATCGATAGTTGAGCGGTGCTTCGTCAGGCAAACCCGACAGCGGAATCAGACTGTTGTTCATCGTGCGATCGGGATAAAACCAGAACAAATTTAACTGCTGCGGGCAATCAATTCCCGGCCGCACCCCTACCTTGAAGTCGGCGCGAATGTAAAAATTCAAGTGGTCAACCCCGTACCAAAGCCGCTGAATTGCCGAACTCCGGTGCATCGTACCCCTTGCTCCCCCAACTTCAATCCGACCGGCTTTGTCCCAATCCTGTTCGTTGCCGATACCGTCAATCACCGGGTGAATAAAGCTCAGCGGCAGGTGGTCGCCTTGAACCTCGTGCACCTCTACTTGCCGCCGCACTTCCGGGGGTACAGGCTCGCCGAGAGCTTCGTAAATCGCCGCTACGTGTTCGCGAAATAGCTGGTCGAACATGGCATCTTGGTTCGACGTGTGACCTTCGCCAAACCACCAGAACCAGTCGGAACCTTCGGCCGCATAAAGCGCTTCCCAAGCTTCTGGGTTGCTTTCTTCTGTGGCCTCTGGATGGTTTGCCAGCATTTGTCTGGCGGGCCCTAATATGTCCCAAGCCCGATTTTTCGCGGGATCGCCGATCCAAGTTGTGAGGGAACCGTCCACCCACGAACCGGTGTGCAGTTGGGCTGCGGGAATTGTTTCGGTTGGTGGGAATTTGTCGAGAAATTCTGAGACTGTGACTAATTTGATATCGGGATTGTCGCTGAGAGTTTGATAGAGGGATTCTAAGAAGGGTTTGCCGTCTTGGGGATAGAATTCCCAGCAATTTTCGCCGTCTAGGGCGATCGTCACTAACCAGGGATTTTCTAAAGCTGTTTGACCGTCGGACTGTCGGTGTTTGAGAGTTCTGCCGATCGCCTCTAAGTGTCCCACTAAATCTGATGCTGCTTTTTCCGGTTCCATAGAACCGTAGGTAAACCCGATCAAGTCAGACAATCTGTGGTCTCTAAATACTATGGCTAAATCGCCGTCAGGAGTTTCTAAACGGTAAGGGCGATATAAAAATTCTGGTTCGTAGACATTCCCTGTCGCGTCGCGGTGGAAAAAGTGTTTAATTGTCCACCCCAATACTGCTTCGTCCGAGACTATCCATTTAAAGCCTTGTTTGGCAATGTAGGGCAAAATTTCCGGGCTGACTGCTTGTTCCGACGGCCACAAACCGCGCGGTTGGCAATCAAACCGGTCTTGATACATTTCCCAGGCTTTTCTCAAGTGTCTGGGAATATCTTCTGCCCACTGAAACCGGTGTTGTGGCAGCGTCATGTTTGGAATAGCTATGCGGCCGCCGTTGGTGTCGGCAAGCAGCGGTAAAATCGGGTGCGTGTAGGGGGTTGTCGAGACTTCCAACTGTCCCTCAGCTTGCATTTTACGGTGCTGGGGAATGATGCGAGCGAGGATTTCTTTTTGTTTTGAGTAGATGTTTTTTCTGTCTGACAAACTAAAATTTTGTCCTTGTTTGAGCCACCCTGCAATCTCGGGGTCGTCCCAAAACAGCGGGTCAATCCAAGCTAAATTGTGCCACGCCAGCAAGTCGCTAAAATCCTGCAATTTCCAGTTTTCCAAACACCACTGAATGCCTTTTTCCTGCCGCTGAGTGTAGAGTTGAGCGTAGCGGGGGTGTGGCTGAATCAGAGTGTGGTAATTGGCGTCAAAAAAGTGTTCTAAAATGAACTCTTGTTCTGGGAGGGTTAAAATTTCTGCTGACTTTAATGTCACCGTCAAGTAAGGGTCTAATGCTTTGTCTGCGATGCAGTCTTCTATCTGCAAAATCAAGGATGGAACCAGGTTTACGGTTTGATGCAGTTTGGGATATTTTGCCAGCATTAGCACTAAATCCAAGTAGTCTTTGACTCCGTGCAAGCGCACCCAAGGCAGTCGGTACTGGGCTACTCCTGCGCTAGCTGATACTCGGGATTTGTAGAGCGGTTGGTGTTGGTGCCAAATGAAGGCTACATAAAGGGGGTGAGACATTGAGTTTGGTAATTGGTAATTGGTAATTGAATTTGGTAATTGGTAATTGGTAATTGGTAATTGAATTTGGTAATTGGTAATTGGCAATTAAATTTGGTAATTGGTAACAGTCAACTGTCAACTGGTAATTGGTAACAGTCAACTGTCAACTGTCAACCGTCAACTGGTAATTGGTAACAGTCAACTGCCAACTACCAATTGCTCACTGACTAATTACATTACCTGTTCGACTTCGGCAATTTCTGGGATAGCCTCGCGCAGACGACGTTCAATGCCCATTCTCAGAGTCATTGTGGAACTCGGGCAAGAGCCACAAGCTCCTTGCAGTCTCAGGTGTACCACGGGGCCGTCAATTTCTACGAGTTCGACGTTGCCACCGTCGGATATCAGGTAGGGGCGCATTTCATCGAGAACTGTTTCGACGTTATCTCTGGTTAGTGCTAGTGTCATATTTCGCCTCTGTGATGATTTCTTGCAGTTGATGAAAGTTCGATTTGACTCAAGGACAGCATTCTCAACCCGCGCGGGATTTAAGAAACCGGGTTTTTTGAAAAAAGACTTGCGTACTCAAATGAGCTGGCTGCAGCAAACCCGGTTTCTGTCACCGAAAAACGAGCGAGAAGCCCCTGACTTTAGGCATGGGGAGGACAGCGGCAGCGACTTCAGTCGCATTAAAATCCCCTTTCGGGGTTGGAGAGGTATGGTTGCCTCTCCAGTGAGGTATGGTTGCCTCAAACTCCCTTGCGGGGTAATGTTAGCTTCGCCAATGTTTTAAGAGCTTGTTAGGCTAGCAGCACGTCCTTAACCCTTGTACAGATGTTTAACCACTAGCGACAGAGCGGAAAACTAGCTTCGCATTCAAGGAGTGTCGTGACTCAAAAAACTTAGTCAGTAAAGACTTAGGCTGGTAAGGTAAGCTCTCGATTCAATCCCGCTCAAAGAGCCGGACAGTCTTAAAAGCCTCCGCCTTTAGGCGTGGGGTTCCTTACGCTGATGCTCGATCCCAATTCGCTCTCTCGTTCGATCGTAGCGTTACTTGCCGCCAAATCAAGTTGATTCTGATACGTTAACCAAAAAAACCCTTTTATTTAAGAATTTGGGTTTTTGAGGGCGCTAAACTACTGCTGGTTCTAGCAGTTTGACGTTAGAGTAGTTGAACTCGGTTGTTGTCAGTTGACCTTTTTCTTTGGCTCGAACTACTTGCTTTGTCATGACATAATAGTCGCCTATCTTCTCAAAGGTATCTTCAAATTCGAGTTCTTTGATGATTTCGTCGGTTTGGGGGTTGCGGAAAACGGCATCGTAGTGGCTGGCCAAAGAACCTTCGGGTGTCTCTAAGCTTTTGTGCGTGTCAATTACGAAAGCCATGCGGCCCATCACCCGGCTGACTTGACAAATTGAGAGACCTCGGATTTTATAATTCGATCCCATTGAGTCGCCTTGCACCAAGATGTCCACAGCGTCGGTGCTGTCCTTCTCGCCCAGGGTGAAGCTATTTTTGCCGTGAGATTTTTCAAATGTCGATCGTTTGCGGTGGGTGACAATATCGCGCATTTGGGTGTAGACGCTTTGCTGCACTTCCTCATCTTCAATGCCGCTGACTTCCACGCTCATGTCGGGTTTGATGGAAACATGACCCGTATATACTTCGTCGCCCTGTTTGAGTTCAATATCGGCACTGTAACCGGGAAAATTGGCATCCCAGGTATAGCGGTGTTCGTAAGCAGCGCGAAACAAATCGCGAGCGTTGGCTTGCTCTGTCATAAATCCCTCTTTCTCTTGACACCCATCTAGTTTAGCTTAACCGCGAGAAGCCCCACATTCACTGGGTAGGGGAGTTACCCGCACTCCTGGCGAGCACTTCTTGGGGGTGCGGCTGGGCTGGCAATTAGGGCGCAACAAGAATTTACTTTCTCTATCGGTTGCTATGATTTGAAGAGAAAGTCCCAAAATGCCTGGTTATTGAGAGCGCGATGGGTCGATCGCCACACACCAGTCTTAGTTATGGGTTATGTTGAAAAAACTTGTGTCCGCTTTTTAGGGGTTGCACCCGCAGGCAACTATTAGATTCCCCCCTTAATAAAATGCTAGAAACTGTCTACAAACACTTAGAAACATTGCAGGAACAAGCTAGGGAATTGCCACACCCTCAACAGGCAATTTTTACACAAAATTTGGAAGATTTATCAAATTCTCTACAGGAAATGGCAGGCAGCCGCTTGTTTGAAAGCGCCACAAATAACGCGGCAAAGCTGGTTGAATTTGAAAAGAATAATCGCCTATTGGAACGCACTGTAGCCCAGCAAGTAGGGCAAATTAGACAGCTACGGGAGCAGTTGGAAAAACAAATCAGCCAGCATCGCAGGGACACTCAAGCATTAACTAAAAGTGAAGCCAAACTGCAAGCTATGCTGCGTAATTCTCCCGATCTAATTAGCATTGTCGGCTCCGACGGGCGAGTTCGATACCACAGCGGATCTCTACAGCGGCTTTTGGGTTACAACCCAGAAGAAAGAATTGGCAAATTTCACGGCGAGTTAATCCATCCAGACGATTTGCTGGCTTGGCAGACGTATTTTGGTAAGTTGTTAGAATCTCCGGGAATTGGAGGGGTAATCGAATATCGGAAACGCCACGCTGACGGTTCTTGGATCTACATGGAGTCAATAGGTAACAGTTTGCTTTACGATTCTAGCGTGCAGGGAATTATAATTAATTCGCGGGAAATAGGGGAACGAAAGCAAGCGGAAATCGCAGTCCGAGAGTCGGAACTCCACTACAGAGTTATGTCGCAAATTACTTCGGATTTTGCCTATTCTTTTAAGGGACTTCCCGACGGCAAGTTCGCCTGCGAGTGGGCGACAGAAGCTTTTGAGCGCTGCACAGGTTGCGTTCCTGAAGAATTAGAATCGTTTGGCTGGTGGAACTCGGAACTCGTTCATCCCGACGACAGGGAAATGTTAATTAAACAGTTAGAAGGCTGTACTTTCAGCCGCACTGGAGCTAATGAGTATCGCATTATTAATAAAAAAGGCGAGGTGCGCTGGGTGCGGGACTACTGGCAAGTGGTGTGGGACAAAACTGCTGAACGGGTTGTCCGTTTATGGGGCGCTTGTCAGGAAATTACCGATCGCAAGCAAGTAGAATTGAAACTGCAACTCGTTAACCAAGTTTTGCAAGCCCAGATAGCATCAGCGCCGCTGGCGATTAACTGTACCAGCAATGACGGCAATACCGTTGTTTGGAACCGCGCCGCCGAACAACTTTTTGGCTGGACTGCGGCTGAGGTTTTAGGGAAACCTTTACCGAATATTCCTGAAGGCCAAAAGCAAGATTTTTACGCGCTGCTAAAGTCTGCGTCTAATGGCAAACCGCAAAACGGTTTGGAAATATCTTTGTTGAAAAAAGACGGTAGTTCGATCGATGTTTGGCTTTGGGCCGCACGTGTGCGAGATGCGGGCGGCCAGACTGTCGGCAGTATCAACATATTTTCTAATCTTTCAGAACGCAAGCGCATAGAGGAAGAGCGCCAAAAACTAGCAGCGATGAAAGATATGGAGGAACCTTTTTGGGCGCGCTATGTCAGCCCTCCAAAAACTCCGAAAAAAAAGGGCGAGGGATAATTCTATCAAGCACAAGTTAAAAGCATTAAAAGTGCAAAAGTGTAATCTTATGCTTGCAATATCGTTTCCGGTCAAATAACCTATTTAATGGGAGTTGTGCGAGCGGACATAATATGATAAATACACCGAGCGACTACGTGTAGTAGTTGCTATGCTGTACTGTGTAAAACTATAATTCCCTAAAAATAATTGATGAACCAGCTACCGAATTAATTGAGGGAATCTATCGATAAAGTGTCAGCTTTTTCAGGGTAAAAATTATTGGCACGGTAAATATTAGACTTGTTAAATACGCCACTAGAAGGTTTACTGATGCCCTGATTTTTCCTGACTCCTGAAAGTGGCTAACTCTGTGTGAGTTTGGCAAGCTTCACTTAACTCAATGTAATCTAAGATATTGGAAATTACCTGAGAAAGATGGATAGCCGAACGGTGAGCTTCTTGGATAAAATCTCTCTCCTCTATGGGATCGTCAGCTTGGTCGTCTATGGTTAGTTGTAGATAGCCGATGATGTGATTTAGGGGAGTGCGGAGCTCGTGGGACGCCTTCAACAAAAATTGCTTTTTGAGCTGGGATAGTCCTTGTACTCGCTGGGTGCGCTCTTGGTAGAGGGTGGCAAGGGCGATCGCACTTCCTACTTGCTCGGCAAGTTCTTGTGCGAATTCGATCTGGGATTGAGTCCAAGGTCGATCGGTCTTACCCTTCCCGGACGATCGACCTTTGCACTGATACAAGCTAATTATGCCGTTAGCTTGCTCTTGGTAAGCGGTAGCCACCACTAGCAGCGACTGCGGCCCAAAATCGTCATTGGCTGCAAAGGACTCTACTACCACCGGTTCGAGGGTGGCTAGAGCTTGAAGGAAATGAGGTGCTGCTGTGAGCGAGATTTCCATTCCCAGCATCGGTAAAAATGGTTCTTGGCAGTATTCAGCAGCTACTTTGACTTGCAGGCTAGAACTTTCATAGGGACAAAGGATACAGCGGCTGACGCCTAGTGTTTCTCCCAGACTGTTAACTGTTTGCTGCCAGATGGTATTGAGATCCAAGGTGCGACGAATATTTCTGCCAATTTGGAGTAAAAGTTTTTGCGATTGAGCTGATATTTGCTGATTCATAGCAACCCTTTTTCTACTAGACTGGCAAAAGTTTACCACTCCGGCAACAGAGCAGGGAGTTACTGAATTTGCCAGCCTGCCACTGTCCGACTTATGGATTACGTAATTCTACTTAAATATTGCCACATATCGTCAAACATTACTAAGTAGTTGCGGTGTCTTTACAAGATCTTTATGATTTTCACATAGAAGGGAGAGCATTCTGTTTTCTTAAAAATCCTTTACAGTAGGGGGTTGGGAAGCTGAATCAGTCCTAAAAGTAGGCACTAAGTTCTTGGTAAAGTTGGCGGTTGGTGGGGGTTTACTAGGAGGTGTGAGCTGCCAGCCGACAGATTAAAGATTAGCTGTTATCCGTATCCCCCGGATTTGATTTATGCCAATTCTGGGTGGGGATCGGAAGTGGCGGGGGTGATCAATATGAGTGCAAAACTCCCAAGGAGGGAGCTGGGCGACGGATAAAAGTCAAAATTGATACGCTGGTGGGCGATCGAACTGTGGGGAGCATTTCACTTTTGCAGCCAAGCTATAAATTGCAGTTTTGAGGCAGGAGACAGGAGGCAGGAGCCAGGAGGAAAGAGTCAGAAGGAAGGAGCAAAAAGCAGTGTTTTTACAAATATGAGATGCTCCCGAACTGTGTTTATAGGATAATTACCAATTATCGATAACTTTTATTCCCGCAACGGAACTCACGAATACAGGAATATAGCAATTATTAAGTGAGTAAGGTACAGTTTTGTAATTGGTAATTGGTAAGCTGTCGCGCATTTAAATTGTATATTCAGGGCGGGACACCCCACAAGACTTTAAGTTTTTTTGACATACAATTTAAATGCCGCAAGAGCTTAAGAAAGCTAGCGAGTACCTCACGAAAGTTGAGAACCGCTATAGCAGTTTTTTTTTCGGCTTCCTGATTCCCTCTTGCTTCTTAATTTGTGCTGATTGCTGATTCCTGATTCCTTCAACGTCCCGATGACCAATTACTGATGATCAATTACGGATGATTAATTTTTAAATAGTGGTTCTTGATACAGCGGCACAGTAAAAGTAACCGTCGAGCCAAGTCCTTCTCCCATACTGTAAAAATTTACTGTACCCCCCATTGCTTCTACCAGTTTTTGAGAAATAGCCAATCCCAAACCGGTGCCGCCGTATTGTCTGGTACGATCGCCATCCACCTGAAAAAACGACTCAAATAATTTATCCTGCTTGTCGAGAGAAACGCCAATGCCAGTATCAGCGACTCGGATTTTCACCATTCCGGGGAACTGCTGGTGGTGAACAGTCACCTTTTTCTTAATAACCTCGGCACTGATGCGAATTCCCCCTTCCCCGGTAAATTTAATCGCATTGCCCGTGAGGTTCAAGATTACCTGAAGCAGGCGTTGGTAGTTGCCGTACACAATAATCTCGTCCTCTACAGGGGGTTTTTGGATTTGAAATTGCAATCGCTTTTGCTCGACTTGAACCCGTGTAAAATTCTCAACTTGTTGCAACAGTTCACCGAGTTTGACGGGAGCGAGGTCTAACTCCATTTTGCCAGCTTCGATTTTAGCGACATCCAAAATATCGTTAATCACATTGAACAAATGTACTGCTGATCGGTAAGCTTCTTCGATAAATTGGTGCGCTTCTTCGGGGTCATCTGCCATGCCGTCCATAAGCAGTTTTAGGAAGCCGAGGATGCCGTTGAGGGGGGTGCGGAGTTCGTGAGAAGTATTAGCCAGAAATTGACTTTTAAGTTGGGAAAGAGCCACGGCTTCGGCGCGAGCCTGTTCTAATTCTTGGTAAAGTGTAGCGTGGGCGATCGCACTGCCGACTTGAGCGACTAACTCGCGGGCGAATTCGAGTTCGACTGGACTCCATTTCGGGGAACTGCCGCAGCGGTGCAAACATATCAGTGCATTGGGTTGGTCTTCATAGGAGGTAGCTGCTACGAGTACGGAATGGCGGTGGAAGGGATCGGCGGCGGGGGAGGCGTAATCGACTGCTACTGGTTTTAAGGTAGCTAAAGTTTGAATCCACCCAGGCTGTTCGGCTGCGCGCAGTTCTACTCCCAGCATAGAAGAGTAAGCTTCTTGGCGGTACTCAGCTACTACTTTAAAAGTTTTCGATTGGAGATTTTCGATTTGAGTTGGGGAAAGCGGGGGCGAGGGGTAGCTAGCTATTGACTGTTGTAATTCTGCTGCTACGGCGGTCGATTTTTGCTGATTTTCGGAGGCAAGGAAGGGGGAGGTTTCGAGATTTTCGCTGTCTTTTTTGTAGGAACAGATGATGCAGCGACTCGCGTTTAAAACTTGACCCAAGCTGTTAACAGTTTGCTGCCAAATGGTGGCTAAATCGAGGGTTTTGTGCAGGTTTTGAGCGATTTGGGAGATGATTTTACGATCGATTTCCGAGTAGGGAGGGAGCGATCGACCGGGGATACGGCTCGCTGGAAGTGGCATTTGTGGGCGGGCGTCCAAGGGGGATGGCAAAGCTCGATAGAGCATGAATTCTGGGGAATCTGGCCGTCTGTCTGTGGGTTTGTCAGACAGCAGCCTTCCCATAACTAAGACTTGTGCAGCTTTGCCGTTTGAGTCGATCGCCGGAGTGAGTGTCAAATCGAAGAGAAAATATTGTCCGGCGTGGCAAAATGGATAGCTGAACCTTTGCGGTACAAGGGTTTCGAGCGCCCGCCGCAGGATATCGAGATAAGGCGCAGGGGGGATGGGTTGCAGGGTTTCGCTGAGGGGGCGATCGACAATTTGTTCTGCTGTAAGGTTGTACTGCTCGGCTTTTTGCCAGTAAAAAGATAGATATCGACCAGAGGCGTCTTGGGTAAATACTAATTCTGCCCCTAACTCTTGAAAAAAAACTGTAGAGGCGAGGCTCGATCGCCGAAAATCTGTGTTAGAGTCCATCAGAGTAGGGGATGAAAGTAGTTCGGATTTGGGAGTCTTGAGTTTTTAATAAAGATCTCAATATTCTCCATTGTTTGGGGCTTCTACTGTTAATTTGTGAGTAATCAATTAAAAAGTTGTTGGCTTTTTAATTAAAACATTAATCGTTCAAAACTCACAATTTGCAAAAATTTTAGGCTTCTATGATTGAGTTTTGAGTGATTAATGAACTCATAAAATATTAATTGGTTAATTCTGAACTCAACTCAAAACTCAAAACTATTCGTTCTCAGCCGTTTTGGGTAATTTAAAAATAAAAATTAAGATTGAGAAATTAGGAATCTGCACCGATTAACTATCAACTGTGAAAATTACGCCAAAATATGAGGCTGCGAACAACTCTAGTCAGGGAATGGCTCATATCATTTCCGGTTACACCGGAATGATGTTGACTGTTGACGGTTGACTGTTAACAATTAACAGTCAACAGTCAACCGTCAACAGTCAACACTGAACTCGAATTTACTATTCCGATGCTAACGGATTTGATATCACGCATTTTTTCCCTTACCTAGAATAGTTCCGAGGTTGTGATTTAGCCGAGTTCACTCGCCCACCACCTGTAGCTTTAGCCACGAAATCTGCAGGAGATCGCTTGCGCGATCTAAATTTCACAGCCTGCAGATTTGCGCGCGCCGTCTGGGGCGAGAGCACCTCAGTCGTTCCATTCACCACGCGGCGGGACTGGGGGGTTGCGGCGTAAACTCAGAGCCAGCTCGTCTTCGCGGCGCTCGCCTCGGAGCCACTGCTTGATTGCTGTTTCAATGACTTTGCTGGGGTCATTCGTCAAGTGCTTAATTTGGTCTAGCAGTTCAGAATCTATATGGATAGATAGTTCCACTTTTTCTGACGAACTGTGGGAGGGTATACTTGACTGGCTCATAGTTAAAAAATCCTAGTTTTAATTCTTAGGTTTCAATTCTTTTGATGACAAGCGACTGGACTAGATATTTGCAGTCCCTGATTTGCACCCCACCTTTCCTCAACCGCTTAACAGCTTTCTGTACAATGAGACAGAGAAAAGTTTTTTCCTTTTGGGTGTCCGGGCTCGGTCGGACACTTGAAGGGTAATAACTGATACTCTTGAGGTTTGCCTCAGTTGTGGTTTCATCTCAATCCCCAGTAAGAGGTTGAAGTAAGCACTCTACTCTTGCTTGTGTAATCATACAACAAAAAGTATCCTTTGCCGATTAGCTCTTCGATAAAAAACATGACTAACGTCCCTGTATCTCGCATTCGTAATTTTTCGATTATTGCTCACATCGACCACGGAAAATCGACCTTGGCCGATCGCCTGTTGCAGGCGACTGGGACTGTGCAGGCACGGGAGATGAAGGAGCAGTTTTTAGACAATATGGATCTCGAACGCGAACGCGGCATTACGATCAAGCTGCAAGCGGCTCGGATGAACTATACTGCCAAGGACGGTCAGGAGTACGTGCTGAATCTGATCGACACTCCCGGACACGTGGACTTTTCTTACGAGGTGTCGCGATCGCTCGCTGCTTGCGAAGGGGCGCTGCTGGTGGTAGACGCATCTCAAGGCGTGGAAGCACAAACCCTGGCAAATGTCTACCTTGCCTTGGGACACAATCTGGAAATTATTCCTGTTTTAAATAAAATTGACCTGCCGGGGGCAGAACCGGAACGGGTAAAAGGGGAAATTGAAGAAATTATCGGTCTGGACTGTAGCGGGGCGATTGAGGCTTCGGCTAAGGAAGGAATTGGTATAGATGAGATTTTGGAGTCGATCGTCGAATTGGTGCCGCCGCCGCAGGATACTGTTGACAAACCGCTGCGGGCGCTAATTTTTGACAGTTATTACGACCCTTATCGCGGGGTAATTGTGTATTTCCGGGTGATGGACGGAAGTGTCAAAAAGGGCGATCGAGTTTTGTTGATGGTTTCGGGTAAGGAATATGTCATCGATGAATTGGGCATCCTTTCACCGACTCAAGTTCAAGTAGACGAACTGCACGCGGGGGAAGTTGGTTATCTGGGCGCGGCAATTAAAGCCGTAGCTGATGCTCGCGTTGGCGATACGATTACTTTGGTCAAAAAGCCGGCACCGGAGCCTTGGCCGGGTTATACAGAGGCAAAGCCGATGGTTTTTTGCGGCTTGTTCCCGATCGATGCTGACCAATTTCCCGATTTGCGGGAAGCTTTAGAAAAACTCGAACTCAACGATGCGGCGCTTTCTTACGAACCGGAAACTTCGAGTGCGATGGGATTTGGTTTCCGCTGCGGTTTCTTGGGTTTGCTGCACATGGAAATTGTGCAAGAAAGACTGGAGAGAGAATACAATTTGGATTTGATTGTTACAGCTCCTTCTGTGGTTTATCAAATCACAACAATTAAAGGGGAAGTGTTAACAATTGACAATCCGAGCCACTTGCCAGATCCTCAGTATCGCGAGAAAATTGAGGAACCTTATGTGCGGGTAGAAATGCTGTCGCCAGAAACTTATGTGGGCGCGCTAATGGAACTGTCTCAAAGTCGGCGGGGCATTTTTATGGATATGAAGTATCTGAGTCAAGGCCGAACTACGCTGGTTTACGAGTTGCCTTTGGCGGAGGTGGTGACGGACTTTTTCGATCAGATGAAATCGCGATCGCGCGGTTATGCGAGCATGGAGTATCACCTCATCGGTTATCGCGAAAATCCGTTGGTGAAAATGGACATTTTAATTAATGGCGATCCGGTTGATGCTTTGGCGATGATCGTACACCGGGATAAGGCTTATAATGTGGGCCGCGGGTTGACGGAAAAACTGAAGGAGTTGATTCCTCGTCACCAATTTAAGGTGCCGATTCAAGCGACAATTGGCGCGAAGGTGATTGCTTCGGAGCACATTCCGGCTTTGCGGAAGGATGTGTTGGCGAAGTGTTACGGCGGTGATATTTCGCGGAAGAAAAAGTTGCTGCAAAAGCAGGCGAAGGGTAAGAAGCGGATGAAGTCTGTGGGTACTGTGGATGTACCGCAGGAAGCTTTTATGGCTGTGCTGAAGCTCGATAGGGATTCGTAATCTGTGTGGCCTTGTGTCAGGAACAGGCAAGATGCCTGTTCCACAAAGAGTCGGTTTTTTTGTAGTTGTTTGCAGTGTTCTAGAACAGGCAAGATGCCTGTTCCACAAAGAGTCTGTTTGATTGTGGGATGGGCATCTTGCCCGTCCTGTGGGGACCCAGAAACCGGGTTTTTTTCCCGAAAGACGCGTTACACACGGTGAATTCGGTAAAAAACCGGGTTTCTTTGTCGGAGATTGACTGAGGATTATATCAGCAGCTTCGTAGGCGCGATCGACAAAAATGATTTCCGGTGCTTTTTTGCCGATCGCACTGTAAGCCGATTTTATTGTTTCCGCAGCTTGCGAGCGATTTATCAGGCCAGTGGAAAGCGATCTCGCTCTCCAATTTTCGCGATAAACAGGAATCAAAGCTGCTTGTTTTGGCGTTAGTTTTTTAACCTTAGTCTGTGACATACCTCCAACCTTGTGGCTCATATTCCCGCTGAATTCGCACCATCCAATTACCCTCGGGAATTGCGATCGCATGGTGTTCTTCGTGACTCAATAAAGCTGTCGGTGAAAGCACCCGCAAGTACAGAGTGCCCTCTTTTTCGTAAAGTTCAGCTTGTCCCTCAATAATCTGGTGAGAATGTCCGGTGACTTCACCTTCGGCGAGAGTTAGGTGAGGTTTTTTTTCTCCTTCGATTTTCGGTACGGGGGTGAGAATTACGTCGCCTTGTCGGATGGGTTGCATAGGTTTTTTCTAAATTTTGTTTACTGGTGTCGCTCGATCGAGCTTTTCTACCGTAACTTAATACTACATTCGTAATACATAGCTGTCAAGAGCCACAAACCAAATTCCATAATTCTTTGCTGCACCGACAGGGGTTATCTTGGACTGTGAAAGTCGCCTGGGTGAGCGGGTTTATAGATATTGTCGATGTGAACGAAAGATTGTTGGTGAAACAACCCGCCCCTAAAAATATTGTGGTTAATTTATGGAATCACTTATTACTTGACCTATTTGGCATTGCAACCTATTCACCTCGTCTGTGTTGACAAGAGACAGCAAAAACTTGTTCGTATTGGCTAGATATGACGAGGAAATTGAGATTGAAATGGCTCATAAGGGGGAGGTATTTTAATGATCTAAGTAGATTATACTGCAAAGTCCGATCGAGAATTGAAGCGTTATTTTCTTAAAAATCGCGGGGATAAAGCAGCACTGCAAGCCTACTTATAAAGGCGGAAAAAGCGCTCTAATTCAATCATAACAAAAGTGTGAGATTCGGATTTCGATACTAAGATTGAGGCAGCCATTCGCCAGCAAATGAAAGAATATAAAGGTTAGTCTTGTATCCTAACAATATATTGATAAATGCGGGAGCGATCGCCCAAACCACTTTTTCTATAAACCGCAGAAATCCCGCGCCGAAACTCCTTAACTGCTTCCACCCTAGAAGCCATCAGCAAGCAGCGAGACAGCAGGTTGATGTCTAAACCGGGCAGAACTTCGCTGTGGTCAATTTTTTCATATCCGTGCGATCGCAAATGATACAGGCCAAATACTCCATCCTCCCAAAACCAAACTTCGGGGACTCCCAAGGCTTGGTAACGATTCAACTTGCTTTCTCCCACTGGTAAACACTACTTCGATGGCAATATCGGGTGTTTTACCTGTTGATTTTCCAATTAAAAAAGATTCATCAGCTTGCACTGAGACTTCCTGTCCCTTCTCTTGGGTAAAGCTACCCAAGGGGTTAAACTCGATGTCTTTTTCAACAAAGTAGTCCATCAGTAAACCTGCAATCGTCCTGCTGAAAGATTCATGTTCTTGCGAAACTGCCAAGATTTCTAACTCACCTTTGAAATAAAAAAATCGGATGCCGGGGGAATCAGAAAACCCCTGCTCGATGAGCTTAAATTGTTGCCAATCAATCCCGGAGTGAATTAGCCGCTGGTCTTTTGGTTTGTCTAATGTTGCTGTCATGGCACGACCTCCTTTAAATATTTTATAGCAATTTGAATTCGCACAAGTTTGCGAGCACATTGGTATGTTGCGTCTGATCCAAAAAACCTGTTTAAACTCACATCTTGCACCAATATCAATAATCCTTTTTTGGGCGGGTTCTCCTGCCTACCCCACAAGAAAACTCATTTTTTGTGGAATAGGCCGGAAAGCCTGTTAGGAATGAAAAATCAATAAATTGCATACTTAAACCCCAGAAGCCTTGATCCAAGATAAACTATTGCTCTATTAGTCACCTTATTTATTTTTCATTCCTTATTAAGCGAGAATGGTGCAACATCTCAGCTTAAATCGAAACGATCGATGTCAGACACACAATACAAGTTGATTTAACTATTATATTATCCTTCAAAT
The DNA here is from genome assembly GCF_036701635.1 of Microcoleus sp. N9_B4. NCBI lineage: Bacteria > Bacillati > Cyanobacteriota > Cyanophyceae > Oscillatoriales > Microcoleaceae > Microcoleus > Microcoleus sp. N9_B4. The sequence goes on from NZ_JAUBRC010000066.1 coordinate 20,549, forward strand.
GCGGCAACCGAAACTCGATCGCGCCCTGCTTCTTTCGCCCGATAAAGCGATTCATCGGCCATCGCAATTAGCTCCCCCGGCTGCGATCTGACCCCTGGAATGCAGCAAGCTACACCCAAACTCAGCGTGACGTATTCGCTGACAGCAGACTTAGCGTGAGCTATGTGCAAACCCCGCACCTGTTGTGCGATCATTTCAGCTACGAAAGCCGCACCTTCAATATCCGTATTCGGCAAAACTACCACAAATTCTTCTCCACCGTAACGCGCTACTAAATCTGCCGGTCGCTTTACAGAATGTTGGATAACCGCCGCCACTTGCCGCAAACATTCATCCCCCGCTTGGTGACCATAAGTGTCGTTGTAAAGTTTGAAATAATCAATGTCGCCCATAATCAAAGACAGCGGTGCTTCTTCCCTTGCCAAACGTCGCCATTCCGTATCCAGGTATTCATTAAAAGAGTGGCGGTTTCTTACCTCCGTCAAACTGTCGTAATTTGCCAAATACTGCAAGGCTCGATTCACTGTTTCTAACTGCTGTTTCTGCTGCTGCAACTGACGGTTAAGCTCCGCCAACTGCTGTTCGGCTGAGTGCGATCGCAACAAATTTCTCACCCTCGCCAGCAATTCCCTCTCGTCAAAAGGCTTTGAAATATAATCATCAGCACCCGCATCCAAACTTTCGATCCGAGCTTCCATCCCCGATCGCGCTGTCAAAAAGATTACCGGAGTAGATTTCAATTCTGGCGTGTTCCGAATCTCCTTAAGCAAATCCAGCCCGTTTTGTCTGGGCATGATTTGGTCGCTCACAATCAAATTTGGCTGCAAACTTTTAGCTTTTTCTAAACCTTCAACTCCGTCACTCGCCACGGCGACTCGATAGTACGTAGTTAATAAAGTTTGGAGGTAAGCCACCAAAAAATTGTTGTCTTCGACTACCAGCAACAGCGGTAATTCTCTGCTGTCAGTTGTTAATAGTTCCCCATTATTTTTGTCGTCAGAACTGTTAGGTTCCGGCAGCGGGGTCTGGGGTCCGCTCGCCCCGACATTTCCCGAACCCCACTCTCCGGCGCCGAATCCAGTCAGTCCAGCCAATTGGGCGATCGCGCTCACCAACTGATTCGCTTCCACCGGCTTCGACAAATGCCTCTGAAACCCCGCCTCCAGAGCCGATGCCGAATCTTCTTCCTCAATGCCTCCCGTCGTCAGCGCCACGGCCGGCAGCAGTTCCCTCTGCTCGGACATTTCCATTGCTCTGATGCGGCGGATCAAATCGCAGCCGTCGGCTCCCGACACCGTTATATCGCTCACCAACACGTCGGGCCGTGACTGTTGCAACTCCGCCATCGCTTCGGCGGCGCTACCCACCGCTGTTACCTTGGCTCCAAATGCTTCGAGGCCTGTTTTGAGAAATTTCCGGATCTCGGCGCTGCTTTCCACCACCAGAACTTGCTTTCCCGCTAGGGGTTTGGAAACCGATCCGGGTCTGCTTTCACTTTGAGCGATCGCAGCAGTGCGATCGTCGGGTGCATTTTTGTTGGCAATCGGTAGCAGCACCCCAAAGGTCGCCCCCTGACCGATACCGGGACTCGAAGCCCAAACACTTCCCCCGTGCAGTTCCACCAACTGCTGCACAATTGAGAGCCCCAGCCCCAGCCGATTTTGTTCCTTGGTCTGGAAGTTGTCTGCGGGGCGGAAGTAGTCAAAGATGTGCGGCAGAAATTTGGGATCCATGCCGCAACCGCTGTCGCTGACCCGAATTAAGACGCCGGACGGACTAGGCTCGATCCGCACTTGAACTGGGTTTGGTGTCGATTCTGGGGTGAATTTGATGGCGTTGGCAAGGAGGTTCCAGACTACTTGCTGCAAGCGTTCTGCATCTGCCCAAATGTAGCCTACGGCGGGGTCGAAATCTTTTTCTACGTGGAGGTTTTTAGCATCGGCGGCGGGGCGGAGGATGTCGATCGCAGATTCTATGATAGACGGGAGGTGAACTCGACCGATGTTCAGGCACACTTTCCCCCGCAGCAGCCGCGAGAGGTCGAGGAGATTGTCTATTTGACGGTTTTGTAATTTGGCGTTGCGCTCGATGATTTCCAAAGCGTGGCTGGTGGTGGCTTGGTTGAAATTGCGCGATCGAGCTAGCTGCGCCCATCCCAAAATCGCGCTCAGGGGCGATCGCAGTTCGTGGGAGGCGATCGCCAGAAATTCGTCTTTTGCCTGGTTGGCTTCGGCTTGGGCTGCTTCAACGGCTTTGCGATCGGTGATGTCGAATCCGATCGCCAAATACTGACAGGGTTTTCCCTTGCAGTCCAACAGCGGAACTACTGTTGCGTACACCCAATAATCCCTGCCATTCTTGGCTTTATTCTGAATATCTCCTTCCCAAACTTCACCTTTGGCAACAGTTGACAGTAGATTTTTGATTAATTCCGAAGATTTATATTCCGAATGGAGGATACCGAAGTGGGTGCCGATTAGTTCGGCGCGGGAATAGTTGGAGATGGAGCAAACTCTTTCGCTGACATAGTTGATAATTCCTCGCGCGTCAGTCCTCACCGCAAGTGCCGATCGGTCGATCGCTATTTTAAAATCTAAACATTCTTGTAGCGACGAATCTAGTTCTTTTGTCGTAGAAAATTGATCGAGCCGATCGGACGCGTTTTGTTGCTGGCGATCGGGTTTCTCCTTACTCCATTGTTGGATTTCCATTGCTTCTATCTTCCCCTGACGGCTGACACCTGATCTACTCGCATCCTGATTCATTATCACAATTTTCTTTTCCGCGCCTGCGGGTGCAATATTTTGCATTTCTTCATCTTCCGGAAAAATTAGCAGACACCACATCCACTCGGGAGTCACCTCAATTTTTGTTTATAGCGGGCTAAATTTTGTCAATCTGAGGACTGATTTTTTCATATCTAGCCGAGCATCGGCTGCTGGCTAATTCCCTTGTATATTTTATATTTTATATTTTACTATGTGGAATTATTGATAAATTTACGGTGGGGAGTAAGCGCCTACAGTGGCATTCTTGTTTTCAACGGGTATCATAACCGCCAACTTTTTTCTCACAATTACTCCTGATAGCTGGCACAAAGTCTCGTCTTGCACAGACTTTCGGATCTGTGCCCTTGGGCCTCATATCCATTCAAGCATATATATGTGCAGGGCTAGACAGTTCTCAAATCAGGGGTATGTTTGGGTGCACGAAGTCCCGATCTGGCGATCGTCCATAACTTCTTTTAAATTATTTTCTTCAACATCTTGACAGCTCTGTATATTTTTTGTATTATAAAATGTAATATACCTTCAGAGAAGAGAACCGCCCACCTGCATTGACGCACTCAACTATTAACAATTTGAGGAAAATCGTCTGTGAATTTAGACGCTGTACGCGAGCAATTTGAACAAAGAGCATTTGATTATGACGGCTTAATTCCCCGCCTCATTCCGCGATATGACGAGCAACACGATGTAATATTGCAGTTAATCCATTCTGAAACTAAGGGTAACATAAAAGTTCTGGATTTAGGCGCGGGAACTGGCATACTTTCGGCTCTGATTTTGCAAGGATTTCCGCAAGCAAATGTCGCAGCCTTTGACATCGCAGAAAATATGCTGAAAATTTGCCAAACTAACTTGTCCGCTTTCGGAGAACGGCTGACCTTGCAGCAAGGAAATTTCGCCGAAGATGATTTCGGCAGCGGTTACGATGTGGTAGTTTCTGGGTTGGCAATCCACCACCTCGACAGCGCAGGTAAACAACAGCTATTTCACAAACTTTTCCACTCGCTGAATCCAGGGGGAATCTTGCTAATTCGAGATATTGTCACAGGTGCTACTCCCCGGCTGACTGAGCAATACGAACACTTGTGGCGGCAGTACATGAAAGCTAACGGAGAAGACGATGCAGCCTGGTTTCAAAAATATTTAGAAGAAGATATTCCCTCCTCTGTGGAAGAGCAGACCAAGTGGCTGGCAGAAGCGGGTTTTGCAGACGCAGGATGTCACTGGCGCTATCTAAATTTTGCTGTTTTTGGCGGAGTTATCCCAAAGTAGAAGGCATTCGGCAGAATGCAGAGTTTTTGATAATTATCAAAAGATCACGCTCGTGAAAAATCGCCCACTGAAAACTTTTTTATCCCGAACGCTGAGCCTAATCCTGTAGGTACTTAAGGGCGCACATTACCGCTATAATTTGCGCGTAAAACCATTTTTTACGTCCGGAAATCATTTTCCGGAGACCTGTAGATGCGGTTCACTCAAGCGCCCTCTGGCAGTGAAAATAGATTCACCAAATCCGCCTCCAATCAACGACATAACCCGCTAGTGATATTTTGTAAAAGGTGAGTTAAAAGCTAAATAAATAAAGTAAAATCATGAAGGATTATCGATTAGTTAAAATCAGCAAATATCTCAGCAAACACCTGCGTCACGCGCCCTCGCGCATCGGCATTGAACTCGCTCCAGGTGGCTGGGTTCCTGTTAGCGAACTCCTCAATGCGTGCCAACAAAACAACTTTACAGTCCAGCTTGCAGAACTCAAGGAAGTAGTTAGTCGCGCAAAACGACAAACAGCGCTTTTCATTCGACTCCACAGGTACTCTAATTCGTGCCAACCAAGGACACAGCGTAGAGGTTGACTTGCAGTTAGAACCCGGTGTTCCCCCGGATATTTTATATCACGGAACAGGTAGCACTGCTGTCGAGTCTATTCTCAGTCAAGGAATTAGGAAAATGTCGCGGCATCATGTTCATTTGTCGGTGAATATCCAGACGGCGCGCCAAGTAGGTGCAAGACATGGCATCCCGGCAGTTTTTACTGTAGATACCGCAGCCATGCAACGCGACGGTCATACATTTTACTGCTCGGAAAACAAAGTTTGGTTAGTAGATTTTGTGCCGCCCGCTTATCTCAAAATAAGTTGATAATTTTCACTTTTTTTGTAGAATGTGTACCACAAAAACTGTAAAATAAGAGTAAGTAGGAGTTTTGCAAAATGAGTGCGGAAGATATGGGCGATCGCGAAAACAATTTTAATCAAAGCAATTCTAAAAATAGAGGTCTGCTAGGCTCTGGTTGGCGACCTTTTTACCGTCAATTTGATTGGGAACACCTGGTACATTTAGCGTCTAGCGACCCCTTAGAACTAGCTCAAAAAACTTTAGGTGCAGCTAGCGACATTGCCGACGCAATGGGACGACACCAATATACCTGGTGGGCAAATATTTTAAATGTATTTTCGGAAAATACTCGCTACGAAATTGATGAATTTTGGGATTACATTACTCCGCAGCCAGTTTACCCGGATTACCGCTACAAAGATGTTTTAGTTACCGAAACGCCTGTGGTGCAAATGGTCAGCCGCGCTAGCATTCCCATCGACTACGTTCTCAACAAACTCCAAGAGATTACTGTTTTCAAAGTTCTGGATTTGCTAGGGAAACCGGATGCAATTACCCAGTCTTTTATGGAGCGACATTTTTCTTATCCCCCAGAGCGGTTTGTTAGCTGGGAACGCTTGGAAGTTTTGGGTACTGTTTATGCTTCTTGGGCTGGATTCGGCTGCTGGCTACAAATTGACAGCTACGACAGGGGAAGACGCTGCTACACTCTGATTTGCCAAGATATTGCGCCGCTCGTTAGCAAGGCAACTTATAATTTAGCGGTGATTCTGGGCGGGTACAAAAGCCGCGTCGGACAGGTTCACAGCCAGTTCCCAATTCGCACGTTTTCTGCGGAGGTTCAAAGTTTTACCGATACAGTTCAGCAGGCAATTTTAGATCAAAATCAGTTGGCTGTTTTGGTTAGTGGGGAACCGGGGACGGGAAAAACTGCTTGGACGCAAGCGGTAGCAAAGGAAATTTTAGTGCCGCTGGGTTATGTAATTTTTATCTTAGATCACGATGCTGTGGAAAATTTTGTGCCACCGAGTTATTTGGAGCGGATTTGTATTATTATCAATGAGGCTGATAATTTGGCTCAAGATCGATCGACCGCAGAGGCCCAACGCACTAACAAAACTGAACACATTTTGAGTTTGCTGGATGGAACTTTGTATCAAAGCGTCATCGACGAACACGGCATTCAATTTCAGCAAAAACTCGTAGTTTTGATGACTTGCAACACGACTGAAAGATTAGATCCTGCAATGTTACGGAAAGGGAGAGTGGATTTTACCAGTGAATTTACGCACAAATTTGTTTGAGCGCTCTCTTGAATTATCAAGCTATCTGGCGATCGCACTGGCTACACGATCTCATACCATGTTCGATATGGGATTTTCAATTAAAGAATTGGGAATGACTGAGGAAGCTCATGGTTTGGATCGCGGGCCGACAGTTGCATTCTTTTGGGAACTTGTCTAAAATACCGAACAATCAATCCAGTCCCCTCTGACTATTTTGAGGGCGCCGGCGTGATCTATGCCTCATCGTCAAACAGCAGGCGGGCACTAGCTTTGGTCTTAAGTTGATAGCAATGCCTATAGACATATCCCCATCAAAAATGATATCAATGATGGGTGATACCCTCTAAGGGTATTGTCCGAGAGAGGAAATCAGGGGAAAACAGCATTTTTGGTCTAAAACAGAGTTTTTCAAACTTGACAGCTATGGAGGAAATCCCAAACCGTGCAAACTAAGCCAGTTCAGCAAAAAAGTCAGGGACTGGGAAGGTACGTTGACGGGAATGTCCCGATCGCCCAACAACCCGCAGAGGCAGCCGTGTCCGAGAGTAAAGAGCGATTTCGGCGCTTTGTGGAGCGCTCCGCCGAAGCCGTGGCAATGGTAGATTGTGAAATGCGCTATCTGTCGGTTTCCCGTCGCTGGGAAACAGATTGCGGGTTGGGCGACGGTGAGGTCATCGGCCGATCTCATTGGGAACTGTTCCCGAATCTCGCGGAATATTGGGAGCAAAATGCCCAGGCTTGTTTGGCGGGAGTTTTGGAATACAGCGAGTTTGTGGCAGGGCGAACGATCGCATCTGTATCAGGAAAAACCGCAAGCTGCTCTGTCAGCGAGTCGGTAAGATGGGTATTTCAGCCTTGGAAAAATAACGAAGGTGCGATCGGCGGTTTGATTTTGTTTGCATCTATGATAACTGAGGCTCCCGCTCAAACCGATTGCTCTAATAAATTTCAGTTCGAGGTCAAAAGCAAGCAGTTAGAAACAATACCACAACTAACTCAAATTGCCCTCGAAAATGCTGCTGATACAATCTTTTTTAGTACCTCCGACGGTCAAATTTGCTACGCGAATCAAGCCGCTTGCCATCTTTTCGGCTACTCGGAATCGGAACTGCTAAACATGAGGGTTAGCGACATCGATTCGCAGTTGCCAGCATCGGATTGGCCCGAACACTGGGCTCAACTCAAGCAGCAAACCAACCTCACTTTTGAAACCAGTTACAAAACCAAAGACGGCGCCAGTTTTTCCGTCGAAGTTAAAGTCAATTATTTAGAATACGGCGGCTGTGAATACCGCTGCGCGATCGCCCGCGACATTTCCGCTCGCCTCGCAGCAGAATCAGCGCTCGTAGAGGCTAAAGAGCAACTTCAAGCCGTTTTGGACGCGGTGCCCGGATTAGTTTCTTGGGTAAGTTCAGATTTGCGCTACTTGGGAGTAAACCGACATTTAGCTAGCGCTTATAAAATGCCAGCCGAACTATTTCTCGGTCAAAAAGTAGGTTTTTTAGATACAAGTCCCAAATTTAACGATTTAGTATACGATTTCTTTGCAAACCATAAAAAGAAGACATCTCAAGAAGTAACAGCGAGCATCAGAGGAGAAAATAAAACTTATCTAATTGTCGCTCAAAAATACCATAACAATACGGCGGCGGTATTTGTGGGATTGGATATTACAGAAAGCAAACAGTCTCTTTTAGCTTTGCAAGAATCAGAAGAACGCCTGCGACAACAAGCGGCTAAATTAGAGCAGACGCTGTTAATTTTGCAGCAAACTCAAACTCAACTGATTCAAACAGAAAAAATGTCATCTTTGGGTCAGTTGGTAGCAGGAATCGCGCACGAAATAAACAATCCAGTTAGTTTTATTTCGGGCAATGTCAGCCACGCCACGGGCTACATTCAAGAACTGCTGCGATCGATCGACCTTTACCAAAAATATTATCCCCATCCCGTGCCGGAAATTCAATATTTGATGGAAGAATTAGACTTAGACTTCATCAAAAAAGACTTGCCAAAACTGCTAAATTCAATGAAAATCGGTTCCGAAAGGATTCGCGATGTCGTGCGATCGCTCCGCTTGTTCTCGCGTACCGACGAAGCCCAAATGAAGCCTGCTGATATCCACGAAGGTTTGGACAGCACTTTGCTGATCTTGCAAAATCGCCTGCAAGCTAAAGGGGGACGACCGGGGATTTCTCTAGTTAAAGAGTACGGGGATTTGCCGCGAGTTCACTGCTATGCGGGACACTTAAACCAAGTGTTCATGCACTTGTTGACAAACGCGATCGACGCTTTGGAAGAAGGGGGAAGAAATCCTGAAAAGTCGGGTAAAATTCAAAATCAGTCTTACTTATCTTCAGCCAGGTCGAACTGTGAAATATTCAATCCCGAAATTCGGATTCGGACATTCGTGGTAGGGGAAAACGAAGTTGCGATCGCCATTAGTGACAACGGCCCTGGCATGACTGAAGAAGTCCTCGGCTGCATCTTTGACCCTTTGTTTACCACTAAATGTCCAGACACGAGCACAGGTTTGGGTCTAGCAATATCTCAGCATTTAGTAGTAGAAAAGCACGGCGGTAAGTTGCACTGTGTTTCGCGTCCGGGAGAGGGAACGGAGTTGATCATTAAAATTGCGATCAGCAACGATTAATTAGCTATTTACAAATAGGAAATAAGATGGTAATTGAGTGGCTCAAATTTAAAGTACCTCAAGAAAAGTGGGAGCAGTTTATTCAGCGAGATCAGGAAGTTTGGACGGCGGGACTAAAAAGTTGGGACGGTTTTTTAGGCAAAGAAATTTGGGTAGATCCGGTAGAAAATGAGGTGGTGATGTTGATTCGCTGGGAAACTAGGGAGAAGTGGAAGTCGGTGCCACAAAGCACAATCGATGAGTTGGATGCCCAAATGGGCGATTTGCAAATTGCGATCGCCGAAAGTCGCGAATATCAAGTTCGCAAGTTTTTGCATTAGTTAGTCAGCAGTCAGTTGATCGTGTTAATTTTTGAAAGATTAATCATGCGTTTTACCTTGATTGTACCGCAGACATCGATTTGGTATTTGGTGTGAAGGGCGATCGATCTTGGTAGAATCATCGCAGTGTTGGGTATTTGGTGTGAGGGGCGATCGCACCACCCCTTGCTTTCCACCTATGCAACCACAGATAACCTGGAAACTTTCGGATCTGATTTGTTGTGCTGTGTACACTACCTAGACAGTGACAGACTTGGCAATTTTTGCCAGCAATCGCAACGCTTCATTGACAGAAGCTGAGTCTCGAAATATTTCTGCTACGTCTGGATCGAGAATCACAACATTACTTGATTTCATATAGGCTTCATAGTATTTGCCACGGACACCACCTGAAAAATCGTATTCAGGTCTCATCTCGTCATTAATTGTTATTTCAGGTTCCTGACTCATAGCTTTTTCTCTCGTGTGGGGTGGCTAAACGGGCGCTGATTAAACGCACTTCACCTTCTCGTTCTGTATGGGACACAACAAAAAGGCGCTGTAAATTTGACTGACCGATCGTTAAAAGACGGAACTCACCTACAGAGTGGTTAGGGTCAGAAATTGTAATAGCCAGTGGATCTCCGAAGACAGTGACAGCTTCTTCAAAAGACACACCATGCTTTTTGGCATTACTACTGGCTTTGTTTGAGTCCCACTGAAACTTCATATATCTATTCTACTCTCAAGCAGAAGAGGGAGATTGGCAATTGCCTAGCTTACTGGTCTATTTTACTATTTAGGGCAAAATGGCGAAAATCAAAAATGTCAATGTGACTGACTTCTAGTAACTCATAGACTCTGAGGAATGTTGAACTGCTGCTGTAGCGCTGTCATGGCTTTCTCGGCTGGGATTCCTTCACCTTGATCGGGCGATCGCCACCCGTACAATCATCGCAGTGTTTGGTATTCGGTGTGAGGGGCGATCGCACTTTCATTTTATGCGATCGCTCATCAGAAAAAAGAAAGGGCGATCGCTATCTCTGCAAGCATTTCACTGTTTAGTATTTGCTTGGGTGAAGAGTTTTGAGGTAAACTAGAATTGCTCAAAGTTTCTGGAGTCTGACATGGAAACAATGAAACTAATCTCGCATATTGGAACCGATGGCATATTGCTTCTCCAAATGCCCACTGAGTTTAAAGATACTTCTGTTGAAGTGGTAGTAGTTGTACAGAGTATACCCTCAGAGGAAATTAAACCGAAGTATAACGCTTGGGGAAAACTGACTAATAAAAAATCAATTCAAGCAGCAATTGCGAGAATGCTACAACTGCGGCAAGAAATTGCCTTGGATAAAAGCTCAATCCGTTCCATGATTGAAGAAGGGCGAAGGTTTTAATGCAGTTTGTATTGGAGTTCTGTAGCCATTAGTTAGTGCTTAGTCGATGAAGAGAACGATTATGCCAATGCTATACTCACGATGATGCCAGATTGCGAAGCATTTGTACCAGGCATTTGGTCACTAGAAGTTGCTAATACTCTCCTAGTTGCCGAGCGACGCAACCGCATGACAACCGAGCGGGTGCATCTCACTTTTGCGAATATGTCAAAAAAGGGTTAAAATGAAAAAGCTAGTAAAATCGTTAAATAAAAATGA
>NZ_JAUBRC010000067.1:0-30423 GCF_036701635.1 Microcoleus sp. N9_B4
GTTGGTCTTGGCCCCTGGGCTCTTTGACCTTTCAAAGCTCTAGCATATAACCTAACCATTGCCAAATTAACTCCCGATTCGTCAATGAATATTAAGTCTTTCAAACTAATCTCTTTAATTTTTTGCCAGAACTCACATCGCAGAAGTTGAACTCGGTCGGTGCCTTTGCCTGAAGGGAAGAGAGTTTTTTTTTGACAGTAATATCTAAGAGTTTTATCATTCTTGCTATTGTCGATATACTAACAGAAAATCCAATTTCCCCATAAAGTTTGGGACGCAGTTCTTCAAGAGTTGCATCATTGTTTACTTCAATCAATTCCCCCAATATGAGTAGTTGCTCTGCATTCAGTTTGCCCTTCACTCCACATCGGTCAGTTCGGGGAGTAATGTTTTTTGTTTCACGATATTGTTTAAGCAATTTTTGTACAAAGCTGAGGGCAGAGCGAAAAACGCTTAGCTATTGCTTTTTGTGAAATCGGTTCAGTATGATAAGTATCAAGGATCTTTTGCCTAAAATCAATCGAATAAGCTTTCATTTTACCAAGGTATGAAGAGGAGTATAAGTAAACGTGTTATGAGTCAACTTTTTCGTGCTGTCAAATAAATGCTATCATGTGTGGTATCGCTTTCGTGTGGCTTTACTGAACCATGTAATTCTAGTTGATTTGATCTGATTTTCTCTGTTTGATCCTCACGAGTGAGTGTCAGTAACATGATACCTCATATTTCTGAGAAAGGCTATATACTTCTATAGCCTCTTGACTGATTTCTCTTTCTATTGATTCTGACTCCGAGGTTAAATCAGATTGATTAGCATCCGATGAATTATCTCTAGAAGAAACACTCACACCCTCCCTTCCCAACAATCGAGTAACAATATTTTCACTTATAACCGATCGCACCTCCGCAGGATTCCGACTCAAACTCTCCCCCGCCAACAATTGCCTGCCGATATTGCCAGCCACATCACTAATTTTCCCGCAATTCATCTCACCCAGCCGCACCATCCGCCCACCCAATTCTAAATTAGTTTCCGGGGATACCAGTAACCTTTCTCCAAATTCTTGCAGCCAATTTTCCCACTCAGCATCATTGATTTTGCAGCCGATTAAAAAGCCTTTAATTTCGCCCCGACTCCAGCCTTGTTCAACACCCTCTAACAGTTGCAAAAATTTCTGTTCGTATTCCCCAAAAGAGCGAATCGGAGTTGGCTTTGGCGGTGGGGGTGCAGGTTGTTTGCGGAAATGTCGCTGAATTTGCCGCCACAGGTTGAGGATTCTTTGCCAAATTTGTCGGATCATTGGCCGGGTGGGTGAGATGTTGCTGGAGATTCTAGCAGATTTTGGGGTTGAATGTACGTTGCGGTAGGGGCGGGTTTTACGAATAATATATAAAGATGACCTACAATCTATAAAAACCCGCCCCCACCCACGGTAAATCTGAATGTACATTTCGATTGTTTGTGGGGTTGGGCGGGTTTTTGAGAGTGTTTTTTTCAGGCGATTATGGTTGGTAAAACCCGCCCTTACGATCGCACAAATTATACGATCGCGAATCAACGAGACATGATATTAGACAACTCGATAATTCATCCGTGTATCCGTGTCAAAATCCGCGTCGTGCCTTCTTCCTTACCCTAAAAAGAAATAATCAAGTAACCATTCAGGAACTTCGCACCTGTAACAGACTTCCCAGTCAGCGCCGGAGGCAGCAAAATATTGCGCCGCTGATCGCCCGCTTCGATCGTCACTTCCGGCCCGGATTGAATCAATTTAATTTCTTTCTTGTCAAACCCAGGCAAAAACAAACTAACTTGACGCTGTGCAATGTTTATGTTAATCGGTTTAGGAGCTTTTGCCGCCTCAGAAAAATCTGGCAAAGCATCAATTAGCGGCTGCCAGTTATTGTCACTGTGCGCCGGAACCGAAACAGCAGTCAAAGGATCAAACTCGGCAGTAATAGCTTCTGTAACCGATGCTTGATTAACAATGACACCGCCCACAGTCAAACCAACTTGTTGAGAACTTCCCCAAAGATAGCGGGCAGTTGCGATCGCACTTGCATCCCCAGTCGTCACCAAAAAAGCCGCCGTGCGGTTCGGATCTGCCAGCGCTTCCTTACCCTTATCCAAAAGATTATCGACTTGCTTAGTAGATTGAAAAGCATTGTCTCCCGACAAATCCACCGTCAACACCGTACTGACAACCGGTTGAATAAAAGGTGAAAGCGCTTTACCCAAATCCGAATCTACCAAAGCTTGGCGGAACCTGCGGATATACCAACTCAAAATTTCCGGCATTCCCAGCATCCGCAGCGTGTCCATGCCGCCATTGCCGTCATAAACAATTACATCGTATTGTTTGCTGTCCTCGTATTCCCGAAGTTCGTTCAACGCCAGTGCGCTGTCCATTCCCGGTAACACCCCTAATTCTTGACCGTAAATCTGCTTGAAAAACGGAGTGCGGACATATTGAGCTTCTAGTTGTTTAACTTCGTCCCACCTGCGTTCTAGCAGCGGCGCGCTTTGCACCTGAACTGCTTTGAGGTTGGGGGCGATTTCCTGGGGGTTGAGAGTCAGGGGAGCCCCTAGCAGGATGCCCAATGCAGGGCCCGGATCTTGGCCGAGCAGCAGAACTCGCTTGCCTTGAGCCGCGTATTTTTTAGCTGTTGCGATCGCGATCGTACTGCGGCCAGTGCCGCCTTTGCCCAAAAATGTCAAAATCAAAGCCATTTTCTGTTCTCACTGCCAAAGCTTACTCTTTAACATTTAAGCGCAACCTTCAGCCAGAGTGGGGGAGGGGGAGAGTGAAGGAAGAGGAGAGTCGGCGAGTGGGAGAGTGGGAGAGGGGGAGAGTAGGAGACGAAAGGAAACACAGTTAAATTCAATCCGTGTATCCGTGTCCGAATCCGTGTCGTGCCCCCCTTCCTTCTACATCTGTTAAACGGGTTCTAGCTCATCTTCAAAGAACCAAGTCGCAAAACCGTCAAACTTGACAACCACACCTACTCCGCTACCGTCAACCATTCTGAATCCGTCAACAGTGCCTACTGGATTCTCCTTTATCTTGCCCACTATATTTGCAGGTATCCGATCTCTGAGACGGCGCACCTTCACTCTCTGACCTACTTCTATTGCCACTGAAATTGTTCTCCTGCTCTATATAACTTATATACAACCGTTTATTTTACAGTTTGGCGTCTACTTCGGAACAGCAACACCACCAGGCGATCGCTCCCTAGGATTTTCCTATGATTTTCCATCGAAATTTCCACCAACTTTCCCTAAAAGACGGTATTCTAGTCGGAGTTTGTCGATCGTCTACCCTGATTCGCTTGGGTTTGCTTCATAATGTTCCACAGCGGCAAGCTCCACTGGCAGAGGCTGTTCACCACTTAGATAATTATTTTTTAGTGATTCGCAAAAAGAAGTTTTTTATTAATTGCCACAACTACAGGATTTCTCCCCAATTAGTCATCCTTCAGGCAGAAGCCAAAAGACATTCAAAAGCAGTAATTAATTTTATGTTTGCTATATATAAATCTGCCCTCTCTGACGTTGACAACGGCGAAATTTCATGCTGTAAAGGACTTTGAGTCTGGTTTGCCAAATTTCCCGAAGGTCAGATTTTAGGAAACGGTCATGTTGTAACAGTTTACTAAAATCTGACCAAAAAAAGAAGTTTTAATGCTAAACTTTCAGGCTGATAAAGTTTATTTTTGCTGCTGTGTTACGGCATAAAAAATAGAACGATTGCCGGATTTAGGGTGTCTGATACAGGAAAGGAAGTCTAGAAACTTCAATATGACAAAATTGAAATAATGCATAAAATTTTTACCTGTGGGCGCTCGACCCAAATTCCGCTCCTAAGTTGGTCGTTAGCTGTGTTCGCCTGTCTGCAGCTTGGTCGTGCGACGATCGCCAGTCCGCACTCTCCATCCCCCAAACAGCCGTCGAACGCTACTAAAATTATCTCAGTCGATCGACCGCCAGCACTGCCAACCGCCTCAAAATCTCCAACAAATCCGGCAATATTGGCGGCAAATTCATCCCCAGCAGAGACGATAAACGCCCAGGGAACAGCGGGCGCGCGATCGCTCGAAATAGAAGAAATTCGCGGTACAGTCAGCTTTAAAGGGCGGCCAGCGGTTGTGGGCGATCGGCTACTTGCCCCCGGAGACGAAATCATCACCGGCCCCGATTCCACAGCCCGTTTAGGCATCGACAACAACACCGGCATCGTGGAAGTTGCCGAAAAAACGGCAGTCAGAATATCCACTTTGTCAAACAGTGCAGGCGGCGAAAAAGACACAGCCATTTTTGTCAGCAGGGGGCGAGTCAGGTTGTCGATCGGCAAAACTGCTGCGACAATTCCCGCAGCCAACACCTCAACAATTATCCCCCCAAACCAAATAGTCGCCCTCAATACCTTCAGCGGACTCGGCAAATCCAGTCAAATTGCCCAAAAAACCCGTTCTGCCAAAACCGCCCCAGTCAGAGTTGAAACCCCAGAAGGCGTTGCCGGAGTCCGGGGCACCTCCTTTGGCGTCAGCGTCGGCGGCGGCAAAACCGCAGTCGAAACTATTGAAGGTGCAGTCGCAGTATCCGGTAACACCGACTCAGAAGTAGTTGTCAACGGCGGCAACGCCACGACAATTTTCCCTCAAACCTCATCCGTGGCGCCCTCAGCCAGCCCTCGCCTAGCTAAACTCAAAGTCCGCAGGTTGTTGAGACTCAGCGGCAATATCTATAGCCTCAGTGGTCAAATTAACCCGATCGACATAATTTATGTCAACAACGAAGAGATTAAGAGCGATCGAAATGGCAACTTCAAAATCCAAGGAATTTTACCTCCAAGCCGCCGCCTCAAAATCGTAGTGCGAGGGCCGTCAGTCACAGAACGGCATTACAGCCTCGCAGTTCCCTAAACAACCTCTCTCAGAGCAAATTGCGTGGCCAATCTCTGAGGATCTGAGTTAGATCGTAAGTTTTATTTGAGTTGATTATTTCGTGTAGGGGCGAAGCATTTCGCGGTGAAACTTCGTAAGCCCAGCCGCGTCTAAATCTTAAAGTCAAGTTTAATTCAATTATTGTGAGGTGTCCCACCCGCCTACAAAAATAATTTAGATGCCCAACAAATTAGTCAAAATAAAGAAACTTGGCGTTAACCTTTCGCCCTTACGGTATTGTAAAACTTCATGACTCTAATATGCGTTCCGGTTGCATCGGAATAATAAAATCGAGTCAACAGTTAACACTCAACCATTCACTTTTTAGATACCGAGTCAAGAGTCAAGAGTCAACAGTTAACACTCAACATGAGTGCAACCGGAATTGATAGATAGCAATCCTCGCATCATTTGTGAATTTCTTACTCCCTCCCCTTGATAAGGGGAGGGTTGGGGTGGGGTAAAAAATTTACGACTCATTGAGGATTGATATAACTCCTCTCCAAGTTCGGACTCTAATGTCAATTATTGCGTCTAATTAATTGCATGAAGTTCAAAAAATGGATCGATCATCTCAAACAAAATCAACTGATCGGCTTCCGGCAATATATAACCACAAATCCTCCCTGGATGACAGGGGCAGTAGTAGGTATAATGTCTGTCGCCATGCTGCAATTGGGAATGTGGAAACCCCTTGAATATTTGGGATACAAAATGCTATTTCAAATTCGAGAATCGGGTATATTACCAAATCCCGGATGGGATTCGAGAATTGCGGTAATTGCGATCGAACGGCATTCCTTGCAGGAATACGGTAAATTTCCTTGGCCTCGCAACCGCTACGCCCAACTGCTAGAAGCACTGAAAAAATCCCCCCCCACAGCCGTTGGTTTTGACATTCTTTTCCTCGATCCAAGTCCGAAAGATGATATTTTAGCTGCGGCAATTGCCGCCAACGGCAAAGTTGTACTCCCTAGAACCATCAAAGAAGAACCCGTAGCATCTTTAAAAGCAGCCGCCGCAGGTGTCGGCCACATCAGCCAGGAAGCCGATAGTGACGGTATTACCCGCAAGTCAAAAATCTTTCTCAACGGGATTCCTAATTTCGGCTTAGCAATGATTCACAGGTACAATGCTGCTAATCCCCAAGAGCCAGTATTGCTCCCACTCTCAAAAAATAGGCAGGAAAAAAAAGTCTGGGTTAACTGGCCGGGGACAACAGAAAATCTACCTACCTATGCTTTTGTTGATGTCGTAGAAGGTAGAATTCCTGCAGATGCTCTCACCAATAAGTTAGTTTTAGTGGGCATAGTTGCTACGGGTTTCGACCCGATATCTTCACCTCTAAACAAGACTACGGCTGGGGTTTATTTATATGCAGCGTTGCTTGACAATTTGCTCAATCAACGCTTGCTACGGGGGCTGCCGATACTGCTAGACATTTTGTTATTGTTGGGGATTGGCCCGCTTACCGCTTTGGTTCTGAGCAACCGAGGTGTTAAAGAGAGAATTGCGATCGCTCTCGGTTTGCCTATAATTTGGATTGGGGCTGCTGCTTTGTTATTTGGCTTCTTTTTCTGGTGGGTTCCGATTGCCGCACCTATCGGCACTCTCATTTTATCTGGCACTGCTTTGCAACTGCGGGAACAGTACGAAAAGCAGCAGTTGATGAGGTTATTTGAAAAGCACGTCGCTCCAGAGACAGCTCAGCTTATTTGGGAACGCAAAGCTGAGATATTTGAACAGGGAGAACTCGAACCTCAAGAACTGACAGCAACGGTGCTGTTTATGGATATTCGTAGTTTTACTTCAATTTCAGAAAAAATGCCGCCGCGGGATTTGCTCACCTGGCTGAACAATTATTTGGAAGCGATGACTAACTGTATTATGGATCACGGGGGCGTTGTAGATAAATACATCGGGGATGCAATTATGGCAGTTTTTGGGGTGCCTTTTTGCCATACCGAATATCGAGAAATTCAACAAGATGCTGTGAATGCAGTTGCGGCTTGTATTGCGATGCACGAACGGCTGCACCAACTTAATCAGCAGCTTAGAAGTGAACGCAAACCTTTAATTAAGTTTGGCATCGGTTTGCATACCGGACAGTTAGTTGCTGGCAGCGTGGGCGGTTCCCGGCGTTTGAATTATTCTGTGATCGGCGATGCTGTCAATGTTGCTGCTAGATTGGAGGCGATGAATAAGGAAATTGTTTCTGACAGTCCTTTTAATTTGTTGGTGACGGCGAGGACTTTTGCTTACGTGCGCGATCGCTACGAAGGCCAAAAAGTAGGATCGATTCAATTGCGCGGCAAAAAAGAACAGACTGTGGTTTATGCTATTTTGGGCGAAAAGCATTAGTTATCGGTCATTAGTTATCGGTCATTAGTCATTAGTCATTAGTCATTAGTCATTAGTCATTAGTCATTAGTCATTAGTCATTAGTCATTAGTTACGATATTATGTCCGATTAATTAAGCCCAATTACCTTTTTCCCAATTCCCCATTAGACATTCCCAATTCCCCATTCCCATTCCTAATGACTACTGACTACTGACCAATCTAATCAAATACGCTCAGTCGCAGATTTTTAGCTATTTTTTCTAACAGAAATAAGCCACCGATAGAATTTCCATCTTTATCCAGGGGCGGACTGTAAAAGCCGATCGCACCCTGGCCCGGAATTACCGACACCAAAGCCCCGCTAACTCCCGACTTGGCCGGCAGTCCCACCCGCAGCGCAAAGCGGGCCGATGCTTCATACAAACCGCAAGTTGCCATCAGTGCTTTGACTGTACGGCAGTTTTCCCCCATTGCTTCGCCACTATTTACCAAAACCATCCCCAGCTTAGCTAAATCCTCCACTGTTCCAGACAAACAGCAGACGCGATTGTAAGTTTCTAAAGCAATTTCCGAGTTTTGAATACACCCCGATTCTACCATTTTTAAGGCGAGATTCCAATTATTTTGATTCGGATTTGTCTTGACTGAATCGAGCATTAACTCGTCAACAAATAACTGACTGTTTGCCTGTTGATTCAGCCAAGTTCGCAAGTTTTGACAGCGCGCCACAGCATTTTGACCGGGAATCAAAGACGCTAGGGCGATCGCCCCGCTATTAATCATCGGGTTTCTCGGCTTCCCTTGGTCTATTTCGAGTTGAGTTAAGGAATTGAAAGGCAGTTCCGAAGGCTCGCAGCCAACGCAGTCAAATACCCTTTTTTCGCCCAATTCGCACAGCAAATAAAGCAGCACAAAGGGCTTGACTACACTCATCAGCGGGAATGTTTGAGCAATGCTACCCCAGCTCATAATTTGCGCGTCAATTGCCCGAATTTGCACGGCAAACCCTTGTCTGTCTGCTTGTGCAAGGAGAGGTATGTAAGCAGGAATTTGACCGGACTTACTGCGATTAATTGCTTCTTTTGCCCAAGCTGCTAGTTGTTCGGGTTGCAAGGAAGATAGTTGGCTGGTGGATATTTTCACTCTCGATTATTTCGATCATTTTAAATTTTAGATTGGTATTCCTGGCGCGATATGGAGCCAGAAACCCCGTTTATTAACCGAATTGCATCACTTGGGCCCGCTGCGGGAAGAAACTGGGTTTCTTCGGGGATCTCAACCAAGCTCGAACTTCAGGCTATTGACGTTTCTGCCCGCCGGGAGCAAATAAATTTTTCATAAAAAACCTGTAGTTTGCATAAAAATCTCCCCTTCACCCCGATATATAAGTAGCAGCTTCAAGGCCAGGCTGCTATCTAAAACAAACCAGCACTAGCTGGAAATGCCTTCAGATTCTTATGTTTAAGCCCCAGCAAGGGGCGGGGTGCATATTTAACTTAATTCTTTCAGAGTTCGGCAAATCCTGTCCGGAAACCCCCCGAACCTCTGAGAATGTACTATCCAACCGGATCTACCAAAACCAGGATAAAAAAATGGCAGAAGAACCGAAAGCAGAAGCACCAAAGCCCGCTCCCATGATTTTTAAGGGTGTGTGCAAGGAGGGAGTTCTCAAAGGCAAAGAAATTGAAGGCAAACTAGATATCAAAGTCAATGTCGAATCTGTCAAAACCCCTGAAGCAACGACCAAAAAATCCGAGTGGGAGCCAGTTATATTTTGGGTATTGTTTGCTTTCATGGCAAACTTGATTGTCGGCGACCCCGCCGGAATGAGAAAAAAATACAGCTCCCCACAAAGGTCTTCTTCTCATCAGATGTTAAACCAATCTGGGGAGCAGTCGCTGTTGCCTAAGAAAAACACCAGCAACTTGCCAATTTAGGCCCTGGGAGCCTGCCAGCCGCGCAAATAGTAATAAAAAGACCCGAAATATTCATCGAATACTCGCGTCGTAGTTACCAAAGCTTCTGCACTGGGCAGAAAATCTCCCGCGTCTAAGCGGAGTCTGGATTTTCCTCCTGATGTGGGTTGAAAAGTGTAGAAGTCGGTAGCCCTAGGAATCACCTGGATTCCCATATTCGCAAAAGCGAGGCTGGCACGGCGCATCTGAATCGCAGATGTTACCAGGATTACTTTGCGCGGGGCGCCACGGCTGTCGAGTATCTTTCTCACTTCTTGGGCGCTGGTGCGTATGTTGCTGCCGTTATCGTCGAGAACGATACTGCTGCGCGGCACGCCCATGTTGTTTGCCAGCAAAGTCTCGATATCCTTCGCTTCCCCAACATAACCCTCCAACTCTGGTCTGGGGCCAGCGGTAACGATGACCATCGGTGCCACTTTTTGGCGGTACAAAACGGCAGCATAGGGCAGGCGATTACCTGTATCTGTCAGTTGAATCGCCACTCGGTTGGGGATGTGAGGCTGAGTGGTTCCCTTGCCTAGGAGAACTATCGCCGCGGCAGTTTCATCGCAGCAAGCTGTGCGGACGGCAGCAGCGGCGTCCCGTTCTGCTTGGTCGGCGAACCAGTAAGCGACAACTGGCATACTCGAAAGGATCAAAACTAGCAGCGCTGCCAGGATCATTCTCGGCGCCGGGTTGCGGATGCCCCCGTTCGTGATCAGCGCCGACGCAATCACCAGCAGAGTGATGGAAAAACCCAACGGCTTAAAGAAGAAGGCTATGAGCCCGAAAATCGCTGCTCCGACTGGTGTGTCTGGCGCAAAAAAAGCCAGGAACAAAAGGCTGATCAGCAGCAAAACGCGCAGTCGGTCTAATAACGGATTGTCTTTACCTCCTGATTGATCCCACCACGATTTGATCAGTGAGAACAGGAGGAATAGAAATAGAATGCGAGCTAACAGTTCTGGCATCTTGCAATATTCTGTGTCTTCATAAATTAGTACGGAAGTGTGGAAACGAGCGCGAATTTAACTGCGGGAGGAAATACGGGCATCGGTGGGTTTTTAACTTTCGCGAATAACGCAGTCCGATCGCATTTATTCTGATGCTCGATTCCGGTCAGCTATCAACTATTGGTTGCAGGGTGCAAGCCCGCTACTTCCAGTCACAGATTGCTGACTGTTAATTGGTAATTGATAACTGGTAATAGTTGATTGGTAATTGGTAATGGAGCGAGGACGCCGCAGGTGGAATTGACAATTCAAGCCTGCTTTGTTCTGCCTACTTTTTTCCCCATTACCTGTTACCGATTCAGCAATCCCAATTTATCGGCGCTTCAGTTGATTCCGAATTGCCTGCGTTACCGTTTGAATTACTTTAACACGAGCATAATACTTGTTATTGGCCGCAATTAGCGTCCAGGGAGCAGCCGGCGTGCTGGTGCGCTGAATCATTTGATTCACCGCTACTTCATAATAATTCCACTTTTCCCGATTCCGCCAATCTTCCTCGGTGAGTTTGTATTGTTTAAATGAATTGTTTTGCCGCTCTGTAAACCGCTTTAGTTGCTCGTCAGGACTGATGTGCAGCCAGAATTTAACTAAGACACAACCGAAACTGGTGAGTTGCTCCTCAAATTCGTTGATTTCCTGATAAGCTCGGCGCCATTCGGGTTCGGTGGCAAATCCTTCGACTCGCTCGACGAGCACTCGACCATACCAACTGCGATCGCAAATGCTGATTTTACCAGCAGTCGGCAGCCGCTGCCAGAACCGCCAGAGGTAGTGATGCGCTTTTTCTTCGTCTGTGGGTACCCCAAAGGCATTAACGATGTAACTGCGGGGGTCTAATATGTCCGTCAAGCGTTTGATTGCTCCTCCTTTACCGGCAGCGTCCCAACCTTCAAACAGCACTAACACGGGGATTTCCTCTTCGTAAATGCTTTGTTGCAGTTTGCCAAAACGGGTTTGTTCTTCGCGAAGTTGCTGTTTGTATTCGTCGGGCGACAGCGATTGAGTTAAATCTACTTGGGCCAGCAAGTCGGGTTCAGTAGGTTGTAAGTGTTCTTGATGCGGCAATTGTATCGGTGCTGATTGCATCGTTCGTCTGTCTAAGGCTTCTGTAATTGTCGCTGCCATTTGCGTTAAAACTTTGACTCTCGCCCAGCGTTGACAATCGCCTTCTACTAGCGTCCAAGGTGCGGGGCCCGTGCCGGTTTGGGCTACCATTTCTTCGGCAAAAGTTGTGTATTCTTCGTATTTCTTTGCTTGTTTCCAATCTTCTGGCCGCACTCGCCAAGCTTGTAATGCGTCGTCTTCTAGTTTTTTGAGCCGATGCTTGAGTTCTTTTTTGCTCAAGTGAATCCAAAATTTGGCAATTGCGGCGCCGTCATCAACCATCTGCCGCTCGAAAGCGTTGATTTGCCTGATGGCTGTCGGTACTTCTGCGTCGGAGACTCGATCGAACAATCGGTCTTCTAAAACATGAGTGTACCAACTGTGGTAGAAAAAGCCAATTTTGCCGCGGGCGGGGAGTTTCTGCCAAAACCGCCATAGGAAAGGATAGCCCCTTTCTGCATCTGACGGCGGCCAAATCGGGTGGACGGCAAACCCCCGCGGGTCCATGTACCCCACCATTTTTTTGACTAAAGCGCCTTTACCGGCGGCGGCCCAACCTTCGAGGACGATGATTACGGGCAATTTTTTTTCCCAGCAGGCCAGTTGGAGCGATCGCAACTGTTGCATTAAAATTTCTATCTTGGCATCATAGGTTTCTTTATCCAGCGAAATATCTAAATCGAGGTTGTCGAGCATATTTACCTCATATTAATCTGTAAAAAACAGTTTAACGTTAGTTTAACGTTTGGATAAAATTAAATCCTCAACTCAGGGGAAAACGTTATAAAAATTACAGTTACGGCTGGTTAAAAGCCGGAGCGCTCCTGCAATCAAATGCCCGTCTCGTTAATACTAGCAAGAATCCCTCGATTTCCAACTTGCCAAAAAAAACAGCTCAGGTTATAGTTGAAATAGGGAACTTTTAAATAAGTTCAACTTCTCCCCTCCCCCGATCGGGCGAGTTAACAGGAGGATCCAAAAATCCCTGAAAAAGGATTTATTGTAAAACAGAGCAAAAGTAAAAATCAACTACCCGGTGGGGGTGACAACTTCTTTACTTAGCTGTAGAAACTTTATTCCAACAATAGTAGTTACTTAAGCACCAAGCTTGGTAACGAAAGAGAGCGCGACTCATCGACATCCAGCCATAAACTCACATACAAAACTAGCCCAAAAAGGCAAACCAATTTTTATGATTGCGCTATAAGATAAAACCTGAAAGCCTGGGTGATATAAACAGGTTTCTGAGTTTTATCGACACCATTCTCAAATACTAAAAACAGTTTAGGTGCGGGCTCGCGTGCTCGCCCCACAAGAGTATTTATTTCTTGTGGAACAGGCCGGAGTGCCTGTTACTGACGTTTGTCCAAAATGTCTGAATTACTGTACTTGTTTGCCAATACCAATTAAGAGGAACAGTCCGAAATTACGGATTGCAAGTTTTCTATGAATATCTTAACAACACGCTCCTACAAGGGCGAAACTGACTGGTGCGCGATCGCAAATTTAATCGATGCTTGCGAAGCAGTGGATAGACTCGGCGAAGAAGTCTCAGCAACTGAACTCAAGCTAATACTTGATGCACCCAAACTCGACCAAGCCCGCGACGTGCAGTTGTGGGAAGATGGTAATTACAAACTAATCGGTTTGTCACTCCTAGATATGCCCGATTCGCCAGAGGAAATAGACGCTTGTCTCTGGTTTTACGTGCATCCAAATGTACGTAGCGAAGGTTTAGAAAAAGACATAATTAAGTGGGGAGAAAAGCGACTGCGCGAAGTCGCGAAAGAACGGAATTTGCCTGCAAAATTGCGTACTTACAGCCGGGAGGACAAAACCGATGAGATGCGGCTGTTAGAAAAACAAGGCTTTGAGGTCGATCGCTATTTTTGGACAATGGCCCGATCCCTCGCCGAACCCATTCCCACACCGGAATTTCCCGCAGATTTTGCGCTGACACACGTATC
Organism: Microcoleus sp. N9_B4; assembly: GCF_036701635.1. Classification (NCBI taxonomy): domain Bacteria; kingdom Bacillati; phylum Cyanobacteriota; class Cyanophyceae; order Oscillatoriales; family Microcoleaceae; genus Microcoleus; species Microcoleus sp. N9_B4. The sequence continues at coordinate 13,330 of NZ_JAUBRC010000067.1, forward strand.
AGGAGAAGAAGACATCCAACCTTGGGTAGAGATGTTCAACCAGTCATTTATCGATCACTGGAATCACCACGATTTAACTGCCGAAACCGTGCGTTACTGGATGCAAGATGCCAATTATCAGCCGGAATTAGACTTGATTGCTGTTTCGGGCGATCGTAAATTTGCAGCTTTTTGCGACTGTCAAATCAAACCCCAAAAAAACGCCCGCAGCGGCACAAAAGACGGTTGGATTGAATTGTTGGGTACGCGGCGCGACTTTCGGAAAATGGGTTTAGGAAAAGCGATGCTGCTGGCGGGTTTGCATAAGTTGAAAGCAGCGGGTGCAAACACAGCTAAACTCAGCGTCGATGCTGACAGTTTGACGGGGGCGACCAAGCTTTACAAATCAGTCGGTTTCCGCCCGATGGAAACTTGGATCGAGTGGGCTAAGACAGTGTAAATTCGTTAGGGTGGTCAGACACCGGGTTTTTGCGAAAATACTGCGTTACAGCCTGCAGATTCGGCAAAAAACCCGGTTTCTTTGGTTTTTGAAGCGCACCGGGCGGATATACGCGGATGAACGCAGATTAGGATACAGTTTGTTTAGTCACTTCGACATAAATATGTTCTAACCGCACCGGATACCGAGCAATTGAATCAATAGAAATCCCGTCGAACAGCAAAATAATCTCTTTTAATTCTAAACGTTCCGGCAGCCAAAAAGCCAAATCGCTACCGTAGCGACGGGGGATGAAACTGTATTGTTTAGCGCGGGCGATGACTTCAGCTTCTTCGTCGGTTTTTACCACGATAATTTCTTGAGCCGGAATTAGTTTTTGCAACTCCTCCAAACTGCCCTCAGCCACAATACTGCCATTCTTTAAAATCCCAATTCTCTGACACAGCCGCTCAGCTTCATCCAACAAGTGAGTTGTCAGCAAAATTGTAATTCCTTCAGATTGCAAGCGCTGAATTAACTCCCAAATTTCATAGCGCGCCTCAATATCTAAACCCGTTGTCGGTTCATCTAAAATTACTAATTTAGGCTGGTGCACCAAAGCCACCGCAATATTCAAGCGGCGCTGCATTCCTCCGCTCAAAGTTTCCACGGGGCTTGTAGCTCTATCTGTCAAATTTACTGCTTTCAAACAGTGTCTTACTTGATAGCGGCGCTGTTTGCGCTCCAAGCCATAAATTTGAGCAAAAAAGTTGAGGTTTTCTTCGCAGCTAAGGCTTTTGTAAAGCAAATTTTCTTGGGGCGCTACACCGATTAAGGATTTTGTAGATTCAGAAACAGGTTCGCCATTGATGGAAACTTGGCCGCTGTCGGCATTTAGCAAATTGCATAAAATATTGATAGTTGTAGTTTTGCCCGCCCCGTTTGGCCCCAGCAAACCGTAAATTTCTCCAGCTTGAATGTGCAGTGTTAAATCTTTAAGCACTGAACGCTCGCCATAGGACTTATTTAGCTTTTCTATTTGCAGCACTGCTTGAATTCTCCGTATTATTTTATATATTTACGGTTATTTCTGAACGATTAAACCGCAGAGGGCGCAGAGGGCGCTGAGTCAGAGAAGAGAGAGATGAATAATTACGACATAATGAGATAGTGTTAAAGTCTTCTTTCTACTCTCAGCATCCTGCGGTAAGAAAGCCATCCACCTGCAATCATGGCAATAGAAAATATGAATAAATACCAAAAGTGTTCGGCAATATCCGCCAAATCTTTGCCGTCAGCCCACACGCCCATCAGCGCTTCGTTCATGTGATAAATTGGATTGTACTGGGCAAGTTCCAGCAGACTTTTGGGAAACAGCGAAGTTGGCAAAAATGCGCCTCCTAAAATCAATAAAGGAACGCCGAAAGCCGCTACTAGCGAGTTGACATCTTCAGTGCGCCTCGCAAACTGGGTGCCGAGAATAAAGCCTACACCTACATAAGATACAATACTGAGCAGAATAATCGCACATCCTAACAGGATAGAGCCTTGAAATTGCGCTCCTAAACAAGAGGCGATCGTGTATACTAAAATTACCTGACCGATGCCGATGCAACTGTGAGCCAGGAAAATTCCTAAAAAATAGGAAGTGCCACTCAGCGGGGAAATAAACAAGCGTTTGAGGGTATGCTGTTCTCGCTCTGCTACTACTGTTGCTACGCTACCACCGAGACAGCTAAAAAATAAAGCCGCTCCTACTAAGCTTGCAGGTGCAGCAGTTTCAAAGGCTTTTGCTGTGGTGAGATTAGCGCGTTCTTTTAAAATCAAAGCGTTAATTAGCAAGATAGATACTGGAAAAATACTCCACAAGATTAAGCTGCGTCGTCGCCTTCCCAATTCAATTAAAATTCGCTGCGCTACAGCGAGGGTTTCGTACCAGTATTTCATAAGAAATCTATTAGTATTGTTAGAATTGGGAATTGGTAATGACGCCACCGCATATCATATCATTTCCGGTAACACCGGAATGATGTTGACTGTTGACTGTTGACTGTGAACTGTGAACAGTGAACAGTCAACGCGGTGAACACTGAACTCGAATTTACTATTCCGATGCTAACGGATTTGATATCATACCATAGAGATGCCAATAAGTTTAGCTCTCAATAAAAAACCCGCCGACGCGGGTTTTGTTATACCATTTCTCTAAAATCGTGCAACACTCTTCGACCCCCCCTAGCCCCCCCTTGCTAAGGGGGGGAACAAGAATACTGTTGCATTCTTTTTTAAAATTGGTATTATTTTAGCAGTATAGGTTTTAACACCAGTTAAAAAAAAGAACGGAACAGTAACAAGTTCCAAACCCATATCGAAGCAGTTATGCCCAATTCTTTAATCGAAAATCGAAAATCGAAAATTGTATAACTTGTCGCCCTCTGTCACTGCTCTCAATTAATACTAAAGTTTTTACCTCTGTAGCATCCTTGAAAAGAAGTTAAATTGGTGCTGTTTCTCTGTTCCAATTTAGTGACGAGGGAAGAAGTATTGGAACTGTCAGGGGTAGCACCCCACTTGTAGATAAAGTCGCCGAGATTGTCTCCTGTTTCTTCGTAGCTGTGCTCTTCAATTGGAATTCCCGAAACTCCTGAAACAGTTTGGTTGTGGTATCCGTTAACAATGATTTTTTCGATAACTGCGCCCGGTTCTGTGGTAATGTTCCATTGCACGGGTTCGTAGGCTGAAAGTGCGAGAATTATGGGCTTGTTTCGGCGTTCTACCTTGATATCGATCGCACTTTGTGATAAATCTCGGTTCTTGTGATCCGCATTAGCTTCGTAAACGCCTATTAAATGAAGTTCTTTATTTCCGCTTGAGGAACCGATATAAGCTGAAAAATCGTCGGAACCGCCAAGCCCGCAGTTGGCGCCAGAACTAATTGGGGAAACAAAAGCAGCTTTTTCGGCTATTTTTTGCTGCACCGCCGGCACTACCCACAATCCGGTTCCGATGCCTAAAGCACCTATCAAAGCGGCGGCGATACCAAAAGGAAGGGCATTTGTCAGGTTGCGAACAACTGGCTTGGCTGTTAGTTGAGATAGGGTTTGCTGCCAAGTTTCACCAGTTTGTCGATCGGCATTCCCGCCATCGAGACAGGCCAATAAACCTAAACTTTCCGGCTGTTCGAGCAGACTTTGAACAGTTTTCCCTTCGCCGACGTAGAGATTTCTAGTTTCGCTGTCTAAAAGCAGCCAGTAGCGATCGCCCTCGCTGAGGTTGTACTCTTGTACCGCAGGATCGACTAAATCGTGCTGCAAAAACACCAGCCAAGCCATATTATTGCCAGTACCGACTGTTTTGCCGTCGCTGGAAATAAGTTGGTCGATGTCGGGTTCCCAGCGCCAAGCTACCCAGCGACTATCTCCTCGATAGCCAAGGGATTTTTCAAGTTGCGGATGAGCGGTTATTTGTAAGCGTTGAACTAAGTTTGACACTAGATTTCCTCCTCAAGTGCGATCGGGTCTAGAGCAATTTTGTTCCAATTTATTAAAACAAATATTTTGCTCATGAAGAGCCTCCGAATAATCGGGTTAATTTTGTCTTGCTAATGTTATCAGCCGGTACTTTCCCAACCACACAGGCTTAACAAAAATATGCCTGTTGAATGGTTTAGCTTGAGAACTTGGAGCTGGCGAGCACGCGCCTGGTAATAATTTTAACCTGTGCTGATAACTAATCCTGTTATGGATTAAAGCTGGCTATCTATCACTGCTTCTACCTGGTTGTCCAGTTTTAAAAGAGTGCTTGGCTGATAGCGTCTACAAGTTCTTAGCTTAACTTTTATTTCGCTACTCTGCTACAAAATATGCCGATCGCACCTAACATCAATATTATGCAGGCAAATAAATATTCCGGCTTTCTCGCGGGTGAAATATCCCTGAAAAAGAGAACGTTTCCGAGAAACCCGGTTTCTGTGATGAAAGTTCTGACACTTCGCCTATTACTGGCGGGGGCCATCAATCGCATCTCTAGTCGGCGCAACACCTCCGGGGCCAAAGGAACTCGGCGGCACTCTCGGAAGATTGAGATTGCGATTGGGAACTAAATCGCTGTTGCTGTCACCAGCAGTTCCACCCGTGGGAGACGCACTATTATTGGGGCCGGTACTCGGTGAACTTCCCGGATTGAGATTATTGGGATTGGTATTCGGCGAAGTTCCCGGATTGGGATTATTGGGAGTGATATAGGGCGAACTTCCCGGATTGAGATTATTGGGATTGGTGGTTGGCGAAGTTCCCGGATTAGCATTGGGAGTACCTGCGGGCGAAGTCCCCGGAGTGACATTGGGAGTGCCTGCGGGCGAAGTTCCCGGATTGACATTGTTGGGATTGTTGGGATTTGCCGTGCCTGCAGGAGTAGTTATCGGCGTGCCGGCACCATCGATGGTGATGGCGTTGGGGTTCGGGGGAGGCGGAGGAGTGGCTGCATTGGGGTTATTTGCAGGAGCATTGCCCGCAGCAGTGTTTTGGGGAGCAGCGTTGCTGCCGCACAAGCTGACTAAATCAAAAGTTGTGCCGCCTGGGGTTTCGATGAAGCAAACCGGCACATTTACTTGGGGGTTTGAGGCTCTGGGAAAATCGGCTGTTCCCGGCATGGGACGGCTAAAGGCAGCTTCAGCCATCAGTGGGGTCAAGGCCGCCGATAGAGCGGCGATTGTTCGCAATAATCTCATCAGCGTTTCCTCAAATGTATAATTTTATTTTCTCCAGTATTGCCCATAAATTGCCAAGTGTCGTCACTCTAAAAGCCGATCGATCTTTTTGACAACTACTTCTACAGGGCCACCCCTGGCTGCAACATCTCGCGCCGACAGAAAGTACAGGTAGAAAAAGCCAATAGTGCCACACTCGCGCATCCGTTGCCCTTCTTACTTGATATTTTTAGTACCGAATTCGCGGGTCAATGTAAGCATTCAAAATATCAATTACAATGCTGGCAATTACGACAATTGCCGCAAAAAATACCACAATACCTTGAACAGTTGGATAATCGCGCAAGCTAATCGCTTCGTAAAGACGATTTGCCAACCCCGGCCAAGAAAAAGTAACCTCTGTTAAAATAGCACCGCCCAACAGTGCAGCAAAAGTCAATCCTAAGACAGTAATCACCGGAATTAGTGCATTTTTCAGAGCGTGAGCCCATAAAATCTGGAATTCTGGAATGCCGCGAGCTCTAGCTGCTTCGACATAATCTGCTTGCAAAGTTTGCTTGAGATTCACTCTGACAATGCGCTCGAAAATGCCGCTCAAAAGAATCCCCAACGTCAAACTCGGAAGGGCCAAATAATGCAAAGATGTGAGAAACTGACCAGGGTTAGCGCTCAGGAGACTGTCAATCGTGTATAGTCCTGTGTAGCCTTCGGGGGCCGGGAATGTCACGGGAAAGCGAGTTCCCAAGGGAAACCAGCCCAACTGCACTGCGAAAATCAATTGCAAAACCATGCCAGCCCAAAAAGCGGGCAGCGAGTAAGTGATAATGCCAAACAAACGGCCGACAGCATCGAAAATAGTGTTGGGGCGGGATGCTGCCAGGGAACCGATACTGATGCCGACAATTAAAGCTATGGCCATGCTACAAACTGCTAATTCCACTGTAGCGGGGAAATAATCTCCGATAATTTGCCACACGGTTTGTCCGCGAGTGGTGATGGAGGTTCCCAAGTCCAGACTGAATAAGTCTTTCATGTATTTAAAATATTGCTCCCACAGGGGTGCGTCGAGGCCGAGTTGAGTTCGCATTGCTTCTTTGGCGGCTGCAGGAGCTCGTGAACCGAGAATGGCATCTATGGGGTCGCCCGGAGTGGCCCGCAACAATAAAAATACTGCTGTGGTGATTGTCCACAACATTAGGGGTGCCAGAAGCAAGCGGAGAAAAATATAAGATTGCAGGGCTTTGGAACGAGACATAATATTTGGGAATTGCCAATTGCGAAGTCATTAGTCATTAGCCAGATGTTGAAGGCATCAGGCAGATGGAAGGTAGAAGCTGGCTGGAAGAAACAGATATTTTATATCTGCGACTTCCGTGCCGCGAATCAGGGGAATTGGGAATTGCGAATAGACAGTTGAGTTGATTTTTGCGAAAAAGTCGATCGACTTTTTCGCTAAAACTGATTTTCTTATTCCCCTAGCAGCGATTCAAAAGCAGCTTGCAAAGACTTGATATCGCCTACTCTGGCTACTAACAAGTTTTCGCTGCCGGCATCCTGCAGCCTGTATCTCCAATACTGGATGCTATCGGAGTTGTTCATCCAGAAACTAATCACGGTGTCTACAACTCGATCGACATCCCAGCCGCGGTTAGGAGAAACTGTCTCTACGGATGCCACAAACGCATCGAGAGTGCACTTTCGGTTTGCCAAGTATTCTACACCGGAAGGCTGCGGTTGTTGCAGCAATTCCTGCTGCTGGTTAAAAAATGTTAAAGTTGGAGATACGCCCAGGAGTTCAAATGTATAGTTCATGCCATCCTCCAGAAGTATTATTTTGCCAAAATGTCGATAGTCCAAAAAAGCCAAAAACACTTTACTTTGCTGGCGTTGATGAAATGCAGATGCTTCAATTATCCTCTTTGTAGTCGTCGATGGCTTACGCCCCGCTACGCTACGGGATTTTGGCCACTTATCTTATTAATAGCAAATTTTTTAACAGGAGATTGTCACAGAATTTACATTTGTCCTGGCACTGTAGAAAAAATTAAAATCAAATTTTTATTAACCAGGCGTAAGGAAGAGAATGCCCACCCGGAGAAAGTGAGCTTATTTTAGATTAAAAAGTTTAGATTAAAAAATTGAATAATTGGCAATGACTGAGGACAACCAGGGTGGGGAGCACGGGCCTAAAGTTGCTTTTTTTACCGGGTGTGGCTTTTTTACCGGGAGTCTGCAGAGCGATCGCCACATTCAGGCAAGTAGTGGCATGATTAATATTACAAGTTTTTAGAGTAGCGGTGGAAACCTCAGCCCCGTTTTGAGCAGTCGGCCACTGCACTTCACTATGTGTCTACAACGTTGTAACTTATATCGAGGGTTATTTTAACTGAGATATTGCACCATTCTCGCTTAACAGGCAAGATGCCTGTTCCACAAGAAAATTGACTCTTTGTGGAACAGGCATCTTGCCTGTTCATAAAAAACTTATTGAGAATGGTGCAACATTTAAGTTTAACCGACAAACGATACACAAACCCAGTAGGTGTCAGAATATTGATGTTATTGAAAAGTCTGAGCAGTTGTGTGATGAAAAGCTCGCCCAAGATGTCACTAAGCCTAGTTTTGTTGATACCGCTGGTGGTGCAAATCTCCGTAGCAGTCGGCGTGACTGGATGGCTTTCGTTTCGCAACGGCCAGAAAGCCGTCAATGACCTTGCTACTAGGTTAAGCTTGGAAGTTGCAGTGAGGACGAAAGAAAATTTCCGCAGTTTTGGGGATGTGTCTCATTTATTTCTGCAAATGAATACTGCTGCGATCGCCTCTGGCAACTTAGACCCGCAAGACTTCCCCAACTTAGAGCGCTATTTGTGGAACCAGACCAAGCTGAGCGATCGAACTACAACCATCTACTACGGCGACGAACAGGGCAGATTCCTCTTGCTCAAGCGAGAAGCAGAAGACTTAGTATACATCAGAGACGAATCAACCGCTCCCAACCGCCAAATTTATCGCCTAGATAGCCAAGGAAATCGCACTGAGCTAATCAAAACCGTTCCCTATGATCCCCGTACTAGACCGTGGTACCAAGCTGCCAAACAGTCAGGAAAAGCCTCTTGGTCTCCCATCTACGTCTTCGCAGCACCGCCAGTGCTCGGCATTACGCCGGTGATGCCCATCTACAGCCAAACGGGTAGCCTGCAGGGGGTACTGGCAATTGACCTGACTCTTTCTCAAATCAGCGATTTTCTTAAAAGCATCAAAATTAGCCCGTCAGGACAAGTTTTTGCGATCGAACGCAGCGGGGAAATAGTCGCCAGTTCCACAGACGAATTGCCTTTTGTCACCGACAAAGACGGACAAAAACGTCTGTTGGCGACACAGAGCAAAAATTTGCTAATTCGATCGTCTTCCACATACTTGCAAAAACGATTTGGTAGTTTTGAACAAATTGACAGCAAAGGACTGTTTACCTTCGAGATAGAGGGCAAACGTCAATTCATTACCGTTGTTCGCCTGCAAGACGGCCGTGGCCTCGATTGGCTGATTGTAGTCGCAATCCCGGAAGCAGACTTTATGGAGCAAATTAACGCCAACACTCGCACAACTATCTTATTGTGCTTTTTTGCCTTCGTACTGGCGATCGTCCTCGGAATTTTCACCTCTCGCTGGGTTGTCAAACCGATCACCCGATTGTTGCAAGCTTCCAAAGCTTTAACAAAAATGTCGGAATCATCCGACTTCACCTCCACAGAATTAGACGGCGAAGTCGAAGTTCAAGGCGTCAAAGAAATCGGCCTTCTAGCTCAGTCTTTCAATCAAATGGCTCGACAATTGCGATCGTCTTTTGTTGCCCTAGAACAAACCAACTCTAGTTTAGAACAGCGAGTAGCAGAGCGGACTGCCGAACTCGAAGCCGCCGAAGCAGAATTGCGGGCTTTGTTTGCAGCCATGAACGAATTAATTATAGTTCTGGACGCCAGCGGTCGCTATTTAAAAATCGCGCCCACAAATCTTTCTCTGCTCTATAAACCAATCGAAGAATTAGTTGGCAAAACAGTCACAGAGGTGTTTCCGCAAGCTACAGCCAACAATTTTCTCAACCACATCCGAGCAGCTTTAGATACTCAGCAAACTGTCAGCATCGAGTACGATTTAACCATTGACGACCGCGAAGTTTGTTTTGCCGCCAGCTTTTCACCGCTTTCAGAACAATCCGTCATTGTGGTAGCCCGGGACATTACCGAACAGAAGCGAGCAGAATCGGTGCGACGCCAAAGGCAAAAACAATTGCTCAAACAAAATACGGTTTTGGTAGAATTGGCAAGAAATAAAGTGCTGTATCGAGGCAATTTGCAAGTAGCTTTGAGGCAAATCACCGAAGCGGCAACTCATACCCTAGATGCAGAACGAGCCGGAGCGTGGTTGTACGATGAAAGCCGATCAAAACTGCAATGTCTCGACCAATTTCACCGCAGCAACCCGCAGCATGAAGCAGGTGCCGAACTCGCAGCAGCAGACTATCCAGCTTATTTTAAAGCTTTGGAAGAACACCGGACGATCGCAGCCGATGACGCTCTCTCAGATGTTAGAACTAGAGAATTTGCCGAATCTTATTTTTCAAAAGTGGGTACTACATCAACCTTAGATGCGCCCGTGCGGCTGGGAGGACAAACAGTCGGAGTTATCTGTATCGAACAAGTGGGAACTTTTCGTAACTGGACAGTAGAAGAACAAAATTTTGCTGCTTCCCTGGCAGATTTGGTATCATTGGCGATCGAAGCCAGCGAGCGCGATCGTACACAAAGCGCTTTGCGTCAAGCAGAACAAAAATATCGTAGCATCTTTGAAAATGCCGTCGAAGGCATTTTTCAAAGAACCCCCGAAGGCCACTTCTTGAGCGTAAATCCAGCTTTAGCCCGCATCTATGGCTACGCCACTCCCGAAGAATTGACATCAAATCTCACAAACATCAGGCAGCAAGCTTACGTCAATCCTCAGCAGCGCGACAAGTTTATGCAAGTGATGGAAGAATTCGGAGAAGTTTCGGGGTTTGAGTCAGAAGTTTACCGTGTTGACGGCAGCGTAATTTGGATTTCCGAAAGCGCCCGTGCAGTGTGCGATGCCGACGGCAAGCTACTCTACTATGAAGGCAGCGTCGAGGATATTAGCGATCGCAAAGTCTTTGAATCCGCCTTGCAACTCGCCCTAGAAGCAGCCGAAGCCGCTTCCACCGCAAAAAGCGCATTTTTAGCAAACATGAGCCACGAACTGCGAACACCTCTGAATGCCATCATCGGCTACAGCGAAATTCTCCAAGAAGAAACCGCAGAATTGGGCTACAATGAACTCACCCCAGATTTAGACAAAATTCGCACTTCCGGCAGACACTTGCTATCGCTCATTAACGACATTCTCGACATTTCTAAAATCGAAGCCGGCCGCATGGATCTTTACTTAGAAACCTTCGACATCGCCGCCTTGATTGAAGAAGTCGCCTCCACCGCCGCACCGCTAATTGAGAAAAACGGCAACACTCTAAACTTGGATCAAATTACGAATATCGGCACTATGCACGGTGACATTACCAAAGTGCAGCAGATTTTATTAAATTTGCTGAGCAATGCCGCCAAATTCACTCAAAACGGTACAATTACCCTCACAGCCAGCCGAGAAAAAATTGCCGATGAAAGTAGCGAATATAGACAAGAAAATACTTCTGAACCTGCGGCCAATTCTCAATCTTCAATTGCTAGTAAAGAATTTTTAGTTTTTAATTGTACAGATACAGGAATTGGGATGAATCCAGACCAGTTGCAGCACATTTTCCAACCCTTTACCCAAGCAGATGCTTCCACCACCCGCAAGTACGGCGGCACAGGTTTGGGACTAGCAATTAGCCAGCGTTTTTGCCTAATGATGGGCGGCAATATTTCAGTAAAAAGTCAGGAGGGTGTGGGTTCTACTTTTACCATCCGCTTACCTCTAAATAATTAGCAGAAAGCACAAAAGTAAACACAGCTTGTTCAAGCTGTATCTGATAACATTCCTGGACGTACACAGTCAGTATATGGTGTTTTTCTATGGGCAATCCCCCGCTTAAAATATCCGAGACCTGGGTAGAGTGCATAACTCCTTTTATAGTAATCCTTGCAGGAGTCGTATTTTTTAAACCCACCCCAATCCTCTCCGAACCTGCAGGGAGAAAGTAAGAAATTCACACATGATTTAGGAGTGCTATATAATAGGAATTAGTTTTGAGGAAAGCCGCAATGTTACAGTACAACTTGCCGAGGAACTTGCCCTCCGCCGATGAACTACCAGACTCGGATGAAACGCCTGTGGATAATGAACTGCAAGAACTAATACCGGGGTTGTTAAAAGCAATCTTGCTGATACTTTGGTCAGAACGCATGGACTGGTTTTTTGGCATAGATATGGGTATTTATTATCACCCCGACGAACCACCCATTGTCCCCGATGCTTTCTTAAGTTTAGGAGTAGAACGGTTTTATGATGAAGAATTGCGCCCCAGTTACGTGCTGTGGGATGAAAATGTTTTGCCGACTTTTGTGCTGGAAGTAGTTTCCCCAACTTATCGCAAGGAATACAGCACAAAATTAGAGACTTATCAAGATTTAGGCGTACTTTATTACGTCATTTATTCTTCCCGCCGCCGCCGAAAACCTCATTTGGAAGTACACAAGTTAGTCAATGGGAAGTACGAGTTACAGTCAGGAAATCCTGTTTGGATACCAGAAATAGGTTTGGGAATTGGCTGTGAAAGAGGAAATTATTCTGGGGTGACAAGGGAGTGGTTGTATTGGTATGATGCCGATGGAAAACGCTATTTGACTCCTGAAGAACAGGTGAAAGAATCAGCCCAGCGCGCCCAACAATTAGATCGGCGCGCCCAACAATTAGCTCAACGATTGCGGGAATTGGGGGTAGATCCAGATAGTGTGAACTAATTGCAGTCAGTAATTCACTTTTTGCGATCAGTTTCAGTTGCCAAAATCAACTTTAGTTATTCTTTTGTTTGGCGGTGCGTGAGTCTCTGTTGTTAAGTGCGAAATCCGGGTTTTTTCTCTCATCTCCTGTCCGGTTAAACAGTTGTCATTCCCAAAGAAGTGAAGAATCTCGCCATTTCTGATCTCACGACAACCAAGCTTTACGGCAAATATTTTGAGAGGATTGTTTAATTCCTTTGAATGCTTCTCGGATCGAGAGCATCCCGCAACCCATCCCCCAATAAATTAAACGCCAAAACAGTCAAAATAATCAGTATCGCCGGAGGCCAAACCAACCAAGGCTGCAACACTAAAATTGAAGCATTAGTAGACAGGGATAGCAAATTTCCCCAAGAAGGATCTGGCTGTTGAATTCCCAACCCAATTAAACTCAAAACCGACTCCGCCACAATAAAACCAGGAACGGACAAAGTGGCAGAAATAATTACGTAAGTTGCCGTTTGTGGCAACACGTGGCGGACAATAATATAAATTGGATTAGCGCCCATTGCCCGCGCCGCTTGCACGAATTCTAGCTGTTTAATTGACAGTACCTGACCGCGAATTACCCGCGCCAAACCCGCCCAACTGATAAAGGAAGTAATCAGTACAATCAATATAAATCGCTGAGCACTTGTCAATCCCGGCGGCAACACTGCAGCTAGCGCTACTAATAAATAAAGACCGGGAATCGTCATTAATACTTCGGCAAAACGCATTAAAATACTGTCAATCCAACTGCCGAAATAACCAGATATTCCTCCAATTAACAATCCCAATGGAAAAGAAATTGCTATTCCTACTAAACCGATGCTGAGGCTAATGCGGCTGCCGTGTACTAAGCGACTGAATTGATCGCGCGCTTGTTCATCCGTACCTAAAAGGTTAATTTGACCTTCTCCTGTAGTGCCAAAAAGATGCCTGTCAAAAGGCAAAACTCCTAAAAATTTATAGGGGGAAGCTTTGACAAACAAACCGACAGCAGAGGGTTTTTGCCAGTCTACAATTACCTCACGAGCGCCGGTATTCGCATCCACTGGGCCCTGAGTAGTCGGATAAACGTGGGGCCCGATAAAGCGCCCGTCTGGGGTGCTTAAATAAATCTGAGTCGGCGGCAGCAATGAACCGTTTAATTCAGAGTCGTAGGGGTCGTAAGGTGCCACAAATTCGGCAAAAAGTGCGACTGTATAAAAAATTAACAGTAGCACGGCTCCTAACCGAGCTAGAGGGTTTTTTCTAAGATTTTGCCACCATTTCATATTTTTTTAGGTTTGAGTTTTTAAGTGGGTTAGTAATCAAGACTAAAGTTCTTAAAGTTCTTGGTAGAGACTTTAGTTTTTTCTTAAGGGACTCAGCAGCCAAAAGTTAATTCCTGACTTATAAAATTTTTCATAGCTGAATTACTTACTACAAAAATTAGACTACTTTTGTTCATCTGCAACCAAGATTATTCTAGTTTCATCTTCTGGTATTTTCCCCAATTCCTCGCCGCTAAAAGGATTGTAGAAAAACGAGCCTGTTTGGGGTGGCAATTTGGGATTGAGTACGATTTCTACTATACTTTTTACAACCCCAGTGAGCGGAATTGCCAGGATAACTCCCAACAATCCTCCCACTCTACCTCCTAAAAGCAAAGCTGTGAAAATAACTACTGGGCTTAATCCGGTGAGATTGCCCATGATTCGGGGAGCTACTAAATTATCCTTGATTTGCTGGAGACCGATCGCGACTACCAACACTTGCAGCGCCAGCCACCAATCAATAAACGCTACAATTATACTAACAGTGCCAATTCCCAAAGTTGCTCCAATAAACGGAATTATTTCCGTCAATCCTATAAACACGGCAAACAGCAGGAAAAACGGCACTCGCAGCCACCAAAAAGCCAGAGTTAGCGAGATGGCCATAAATAGTCCCAGCAATAACTGTCCCGATACAAATCGCTGGAGGTTTCGCTGCAAAGTCTCTGTTAAAACATAGCGAATGTCTGGGGAAAAAATGCTGGTCAAACCCTGCCACACTCTTTGCCCGTCTAGGAGCATATAAAAGGAAATTACCACAATAAAAATTAAGTCCAAAAACCAGTTAACAGTACCTACAACTAAGCCCAAACCCGTACCGGCGATCGCCTGGACTTGTCCCTGGACTCTAGCTGACAGTTGCTGCTCCAATATTTGCACGTCAAACGGTAAATTGCGCTCAGCACTCCAGGCTTGAAATTCACCTAGCTGCAGCCGCCCCGACTCCAGCAATTCCGGCAACCTCACCCCCAACTGGCTCGCTTGGTTGAACACCGGCGGCACAATAGTTAAACCGATTACTACTACTATCACACCTGCTGTTAAATAAACCAGCCCCGCAGCTACTCCCCGTGGCAAAAATACTTGCAGTCTTTTTACTGCATAATTTAATAAAAATGCAATGAGTCCGGCTGTTACTAAAATGCTGACCAGTTCCCCAACATAACTGACAGCAGTCAGGGTAAACCATCCCGTTACTAGCACTAGCAGCCAAGTAATTAGAAACTGTTGGAGGGGAGAAAAGAGACTATTCATTTTGATTTTTTTTAAATAAAGTGGCACAAGTTTTTCAGCAGATGTGCCGTATTATACAATAAACACATTAAAGTATAGGTGAGAAATAATCAGTTCAAGATTAGACTGACTTTTCTCAGCATTGTATAGATGGGTGACGGCCAAGCCAATTGGGGAGAGACAATGGCAGCCCGATCGCCCCCACGATCGGCAATCACACTAATATTCAGTATGCCCCAGAGGCAGATCAAATTAAATGTCGATCGTACAAACTTTGATCAAATTTCACCAAAATTGCCATTCTCAGGTGAAACGGCGCAACACTCACCCAAAAGGAGGAAGCGTTACTCCTGATGCCCTCCGCTACAATGAACTAAATATTATCGTAATCTTTCTTTACAATATACAAAAGCACAGGCTCATACTGGCGAGAGGAACTACCGTGACTAATCAAGTTTTTTCAGAAGCCGAAGAAAAGCAACCCCTTACCCCCGTGGAGAGCGGGCGCGAAAGGAACTCAGCAGTGGATGTAGCTGAAAGTGAAGTATCAGACAACTCTCGCTGGCAATTCTCCGCTGACGAAGATGAACGAGAAGTTGCGCTAGAAGTTCCAGAAATCGAGGAGGAACAAGTTTGGGAACCAGAAGCAACTGAAGTTGGGCCCCGCAAAGAAATCAGGTGGCCAGCCTTGTTGGCGGGCGCAGGGGTTGGCGTGGCTGCAACGTTGCTAGCAGTAAACTTGACTGGGGGCAAGCAGAGTTCACCTCCGGCAGTTCCAATTCCATCGGTAAACCAGCAGCCAATGGCTCCGACGGTGACAGTGGCGCCTGTAGAATCTGCCCAGGTGGGTGAAACTCTGGAAGCAACGGGCACCGTGGCAGCCTATGACTTACTGCCGGTGCTGCCACAGGCCAACGGTTTGCAAATCAAGCAGGTGTTAGTGAATGAAGGGGATGCGGTAGAAAAAGGTCAGACGATGGCGGTTTTGGACGATTCGGTACTACGATCGCAAATTGCCGAAGCGCTTGCAGGAGTACAATCGGCTAATTCTACGGTAGAACAAGCCGAAGCTCAGGTAGAGCAAGCTCAGTCAGCCCAACAAGAAGCCCAAGCAGGCGTTGCTCAAGCCCAAGCAGGCGTTGAAAAAGCCATCGCTGACGCAGCGCAAGCCCAAACAGGCGTCGGGCAGGCAAGGGCCGGTGTGGAACAAGCTAAAGCCGGTGTCACTCAAGCTAAAGCCGGGATTGCATCCGCTCAGGCTAAATTAGATCAAGCTCAAAGAGAAGTAAATCGCACCCAAGATTTGGCGACTCAGGGAGTGATTAGTCGGCAAGATTTGGAAAGGCGCAAGACGGAACGGCAGACTGCTGTTCAAGATTTGAACAAAGCTAAAGCTGACTTGAATACAGCTTTGCAAGAACAGAATAAAGCAGCGGAAGAAGTGCAATCTTCTCTTGCTAGAGTAGCTACTGCGGTCGCTAATATCAGTACGGCTAGAGCGGCCCTCAGCAGCGCTCGTGCTAAAGTGAATACGGCCGGAGCGAGTGTCAGCAGTGCCAGAGCAAATGTCGGAAATAACGCAGCAAGTGTCCGCAGCAATGATGCACAAGTCAAACAGTTACAAACTCAACTAGAACAAACTATTGTTCGAGCGCCAGATAGTGGCACTGTGGCTGAAAGAATTGGTCGAGTTGGCGATGTTTCTTCTGGAAATCAAAAACTATTTTCAATTATTCGCGGCAACAAGCTGGAACTGCAATTGAAAGTGCCGGAAACTCAGGTTTCGCAAGTGCAGCCGGGAACAGCAGTGCAGATTACTTCGGATTCTGACAAGCGGATTAAGTTGTCAGGAACTGTGCGAGATATTTCGCCGCTAGTTGACCCGCAAAATCGGCAAGCTACGGTGAAGATTGATTTGCCGGCAAGCGAGTTTTTGCGATCGGGAATGTTTTTGCGCGCATCCATTTCTACGACAACGGCTCAAGGTTTGAAAGTCCCTGCTAAAGCTATTTTACCCCAACCTGACGGCAGTTCTATTGTTTATAAACTTGTCGGGCAGGACAAGGTGCAGGCTCAACGGGTGGAAGTTGGGGAAATTTCTGGGGGTGCTGTGGGCGATTTGACTGCTGCTAAGGTGGTGGTTAAAAAGGGTTTGAAGGCGGGCGATCGGGTGGTTGTTACTGGGGCTGGTTTTCTTAAGGATGGCGCTGAGGTTAAGGTTGGTAAATAGTTATATCGCTTCCGGTTGCACTCGTTATCATTGTTGACTGTTGACTGTTGACGGTTGACTGTTGACGGTTGACTCGATTTTATGATTGTGATGCAACCGGAAACGATATCAGATGAGGAGATAATACCATTTCTCTAAAATCGTGCAACACTCTTCGACCCCCCCTAGCCCCCCCTTGCTAAGGGGGGGAACAAGAA
>NZ_JAUBRC010000068.1:0-30329 GCF_036701635.1 Microcoleus sp. N9_B4
TTGCAGGTAAAGTGCACCCCCTGCAAATACCTGCACTTGCCTGACTTTATACTGCAAACGCCTGACTTTATACTGCACTTGCCTGACTTTAGCTGACGCAACAATTAGCTAATTTTTTAGCGTTTTTAACAAAATCCGAATTGATTTAATAGTCAAGTTACAGTATTTAAGTTGAATTAAGAATCAAGTTGAGCAAGTGCGAGAAAAGTGGAAGCGCAGCAGCCGTTATCTAAATTGAATAAAAAATCAAATAAGGAGTATGAGAAAATTGGCACCACAGCAGCCGTTATGTCAGCCTTGACAGTCGCGTAAATTGCTGTTGTCGGACTCGCGCTTTGCAATCGGCTAAACAGTTATTGTCCGAGCGAGTTTGAAAGTCGGATAAAAATTTACCGCCTGACTCGGTTTACAGTAGTCGCTCGGTTTACAGTAGTCGCTCGACTTCCACCTATTAATGGCGGTTATAATTCATCACCTTATTAATACAGGCAGCAATCTCTAGGCGTAAAGAGCGATCGCTAATACATTCCCACAAAAAATTAGTTCGCCGTCCCTGTCCCATACCTTACCGCTCTTATTGATGTATTTGGGCTTCAGTAGCCACTCGCGAGTCGAAACTGATTCCATATCAATAAGGTTTGAACTGCGGGTAAGCAATATGCTCAATATTGATGGGGGTGGATATTTTTTGTCTGCACGCATTAATCATGGTTTGTGATCACAAAAACATTGCTTGCTAGCAAAACTAAACAGCCAAAAGCAGCCTCAACAAGCAAAGGCACGAACAGCACAAAAAAGCAGTAATTTGGCAGGAAATTGCAGGTGGCAAGCAGGATATTTTCAGGTAAATACAGGTAGAGTGCAGCCTCTGCAAAAACCTGTATCTCACTGATTTTGTACTGCAAATGCCTGATTTTATACGGCACTTGCCTGACTTGAGGGCACACAAAAATTAGCTAATTTTTTTGGTGGCGGCTTCTAGAGAAGCCTCACGCCTGGTTCATTCGGCAATCCGCTTGAACCGCGTAAATTCTGCCGTGGCCGCGGCCGGTGACTGGTAGCCGATCGATCGCCCGCAACCGCACCTACTGAATCAGCGCACTAAACGCCTCCCGTTCAGATTCGGTTAACCCAGAGTTCCAAACTTTCTGACGATCGGCGGCACCGGAGTTGCAGACCTCTTTCAGCGAACTCAAGACGGATTTCGCCGTCTCCGCGTCATTGCTTGTGATCGCCTGCTGGACTATTTCAACCAAGTTTTTTTCGTTTTCGGTCAAATTCCGAAGCGCAGTAAACGCTTGCCAGTTCTCAATCCCAGCGACCTCGGCTAACTCAGATTCGGTAATGTCCTGATTGACGATCGATTCTTGGATATACTCAGCGATCGCCTTAGCAGTAGCCGGAGACTGGTATCCAAGCGCCTCCCCAATACGTCGGGCATAATCTTGCAGCAACAATAATTTTGACTGTGACGACCCCGTTGACAACGTTGATGTCGGCTGTTGTGCTGACAACTTTCTAATAGTCTCGGCATCAGCATCGGATATCGCTTGCTCTGATTTAGGTTTTAAATCTGAGGGCGCGATCGGCTGTGCTGGCTGTGCTGTTGGCGGTGTTGGTGCTGTTTCTGGCTCTGGATTGTGCTGACCTGAATGTAGACCTGAATGTAGACCTGAATGTAGACCTTGTGACGGCTGAATATCTTGCTCTGTATGGCTCGTGTAGACCGTGTAGACCTTGGGGGGGGGTAAAGTTTCTATAGCATCAGCAGTAATCGTTACTTGGTCAAGCGGTGTTGAATCCGTGCCAGCGTCAAGAATGAGATTTGAGTCAGCAGAAATATTTTCATTTTTTTGTGCAATTCTTGAAGTTAGGTCTACATGGTCTACATAATCCTTATGCAGTAAGGGTTGTAGGTCTACATTCAAGTCTACACAGTGTAGACCTAGGTCTACATTTTTCTGTTCAAGCAACTCCTCTACGGTCGCGAAGCCTTTGTCGGTATCCGTCCGCAACCTCAACCCTTTGATTACTACCCCAACCGCCGCTCGCTCTTTGCTTACATCTTTCCAGCCGAGCACTTCGCGGCAGAGTTCGACTAAATCTGCTGAGAAATTATTTTTACCTTTGGCGCTGTACCCGCCGCCAGTACAGTAATGGTTGTAGGAGCCAAATAAAGTAGATTGAGCTGGTACGTAAGTTGCATCTTTCCATTCATTTTTGTCGGAGCCGACGGCAGTTTTGGCATCAGCATCATGTATCACTAACTCGTTGAGCCATGCTGCCATCGGGTCGGCGCGTACCCTATCCTCCCAGAATGTGCCGTTTATAGATTGGTCTTCAGGGTCTAGAATCCGCTCGATTTCTGATACTGGGATTGAGAGCAAATACTTGGTAAATGCGCTTATTTCTGGCTCGAATTCGCGTACTAAGTTACGATTGCGCTTAGTGGGAGTATATGCAAATTCGTGTTGAATAATCCGCCGCTTTAGCCAAGAAAGCGCACTTGCCGGAAAGCAGGGTTGGTTAGCGGTTATCAGCGCCAACCCAGGGAATCGAAAAGTAACCGAACGCTCGTAAAGATTGCGACCGTTAATCAACGCACCGCCAGTCATTGACCTAAAATTTGACAGATTGCCTGTATATTTTTCTTGGTCGTCAAAAATAGCTAACCGTTTGGTTTGTAATTCAGCTATTTTGTCTTGTTTGGTGAGGTCTTCAAGTTTGCCAACCCAAACATTCTGTTCGCCTACAAGCAGTGTTACCAATTGAGTATAAGTCCCTTTCCCCGTACCTCCGTATCCAGTTCCTATTAAGAATTTTTGGAGCCCAGACATTCCTCGTAAGGTAGCGGCACAGAAGGCAAGCAACTCATCTTTCATACGCTTGTTGCCCCTAGTTGCTTGGTCTAGCCAGATTTCAATTCTTTTCCATCCAGCATGAACGGCGCTACCTTGATACTTGCGTGGTAACACCCAAGTCAATCTGAATCCTGGGGCGTGTTCGTGCCATTCATTAGTTAGAAGGTTTAGTATGCCATCCTCAAAAGGTAGAAGCTCGTTTGATGGTCGCTCTAACCATTTAAATTCAAACAATGTGCGCTGGAGCCAGCCCAAAACATTTTTGATGAAGTTGTTATTCGGCATTACTCCCCGCGCTCGACACAAATTATGAACTATGTGCCGAACATAATCCTCTGCCACTTGTGTCCAAACTCCTGGGAATTCGAGACTATATTTCATCCAAGATTTATGAGAACTTGAATACAGAAGTTGGTCGCGCAAGTCCTCAGCGAGTTCGTCTCCGATGATTTCTGATGTTACTGCTTTTTCTTTCTTTTCCCCTTCGGTATCACTCTCTTTCTCACCAAATAGCTTTGCTTTGGTGAGGATTGCTCGGAATTCCTCAATCCCTTTGTGCTGAATAAAATCATCCATGCCTTTAGTATTTTTCACCTCGCCGGACTCAATCACTGAGGCAGCGGCCCAGGCTCCCGTGATACTTCTCACTGGCACATTGAATTTAGCCAATTGCTTAGCCAATTTCTTCTCGGCCGCCCGCACATTTGGATTTGTGGCCGCATCGGCATCAAAGCCAATGATAAAGCCAAAGCCAGCCTCTGCGAGCTTTCTCAGCGCGGGTACTAGAAATCGCTGATTTTCGGGGTCGCGGGCTTTGCCTGTCAGGCCTTGCTCTACTCCCAGCAAGGAAATTGTGGGGATGCCATTTGAGCACCCGGCAAGGGCTTTAAATACTCCCTCAGTAAGGAGAATATAAGGCACATCATTGATATAAAAAGCTTCTCGCTTTAGGGCTTCAATCTCCCAGTAGAGCGGGTTGTCGGGGGATGGGGGGACAAAAGCATCGAATTCTCCGACTGACGTTAGATATTTTGGCGGCTCCTTTTTGCCTCGCTTCGGTTCTCGGACATCAGGCCGGAATTGTACTTGCCCATTTTGCCCTATGAACAGGATGCCCGCCGATTTTGTCGAAATCCCATAGAGCGAAGCTTGGGCGATGCTGGCACTGAAGCTGCATTCGCGGGCCCAAGGATTGAGTAAGCCTCTGCCTGCGATGTGGGCTTCATGTTCGGGGGTGAGGAATTTTTCGCCGATGCTGCATAGAACTCCCCCTAACTCCTGATTTCCTTGCACCAGTGGGGGGCATTCTGCTAGAATTGAGGCAGGTTGTGTGTTTGGCGCATCCTCTTGGTGGGGGGATGCAGATTCAATTAAATTGTCTACAGATTGACTTGTATTTTCGTTAGAGTATGGCACAATGAGTGTAGCTTTCACTCTTTGTTAGAGTGTGAAAGCGATGTCCTAGCTCTTTAATCCGTAGGAAGATTTGGGGGAGTTAGGGTGAATATAGAAATTGCAAAAAGCGCGTAATCCCTTTGATTAGGCGCTTTTTTGCTGCGACGCTTCATCATCAAATTCAATTGCCAGAAACAACCGCACGGCGCGCTCAACCAGGCTGGAGCGCGTGAGTTTCTGCGTGGGGCCGCGATTCTCATCTAGGGCTTGGATAAGAACCGGGTCGATAGATACGTTGATACATTGTTTGGTTCGCATCGGTTGATTTTCCTCTGGGTTCTAGTAATAGTGTCACCACATTTTTAAGTTTTGCTAGTTTTACTCCTTTTGGTTTTGCTTGCTGTGGTTGGTTTGGCTGCGGGTGAGTCTTTGGGTTCAGGAGGGGGGTTGGTTTCTAGCCATATTTGCATCGCATCCTCAATCAAGATATTGCACAAATTAGATATACTCCTCCTTTCCTCCTTAGCCCGACGTTCCAAAGCCTGATAAAGCTCTGGGTCTAAATATATAGTCGTTCTCGGTTTTGGTGTTGGCACTGAAAGCGATTGAAAAGGGTGATGTTCATTATTCTCCCTTTTCAAGCTCCTTTTGTCATTCAGGTGCATTATCTATTGACAAGTTCATTGTTAGTTGCTAAATTAACACGTATATCGATAGAAATCGATTTTATCGATAAAGTACCGATTTTTCCTGATAAATTATGAAACCCGACGAACAAGCCCAAAGCCTTGCCGTGATTGATGTAGAGTCCGAAGCAATCGATAATTTTGTCGAACCAGAGGAGCTAGAGGAGACTGAGCAATGGTACTCAGCTTTGCAGATCCAGGGGCTGCTGCGGTTGTCTAAAGCCGGACTGCAACAATCGATTTCCAAGTTGCAAAGCATCTACGGGCTGGATATCACAACCCTACGCCGTGGCGCTGCCAGAGCTACCCAGTATTCTGAGCTTGCCCGCAAAGCTTGCAAATTGTTAAATGCTGGAAAACTTAGCGAATTGCGGAAACTGGTAGAAAACGCACCGACCGCATCCCCTGCTTCCCAAGTTTCCACGTTAACAATTTCGGAATATACCCCAGTTCTTGATAGACGGATTGCAGAATTGAAGCAAGTTTCTACTTCTAATTCCGCCTCTCTAAACCAAAATGTGCAGCAGCTTCTAGCTCAAATTGCTTCCGAAAATCAGGCAGCCCAACAGCGCGATGCTGACTTGGATAATGCCGAAATCAACGCAGCTCAAAACCGTGGGGTCACGCGTGCTCTGGCAGTATTTCAGGCTGAGCAAAAAGCTCAAGCTGAAGTTCTGGCACAACTGCGGGCAATGAAGCTGGGGGCTGAATCATGAGCTTTTACAAAGTGAAAGTGCAGCGCGAAAGCAACACCCCGCGAGTGTTTAATGTCAGTGCCAAAAAGTCTCAGGACGCTGTTCTAGTGGCAGCCCAAAGCCTTCGAGAGGAAGGGATAACAGACGCGAAAGGCATTGAAATACTCGGTCAAATCAACAGTTTGAGGGATTAAAAATGGTACGAATTATTAACGGTGTAGTTTTTGAAGACGGCAAACCTGGAAAACGGGTTATCAATACCAATGGCGGTAATTACGTCGAAACAATTAAGGGTGATTTCATTGCTGGCACGGTCATCAACCATAAGTCTTCACCAACGCCGGAACGCAAGGATTTGTCTAAGGATGGCGAGGCAATTGACGTGAAATCTGAGGAGGTTTAAACGATGCTTAACGATGATGACAAAGACTTCGATAAAAACCTGACCAAGATAATGGTTGGCGGTGCGCTTGTAGCTGGCACTCTTGTCTTTGCAATTGGGTACGATACGGGCTATCAATCTGGAGCCAAGCGAGTTCCAGAGCCGACAATTATTCACGGAAACGTCACGATTAACAACAGCATTAATCTGAATTCAGATGATGCTGGAAGCGTTTCTAAATAGGAGGGATTGAGCAATGACCAAAGTTTTTGAAATTACGCCTGAATCCAATCCAGAAATCTGGGCAATGTTGCAGCCGCCTGTTACCGATGAGCCAGAGCGTCCGTGCATCAACTGCGATAACCTCGGATTCCCGGAGTGCCAATTTATGGCTGTTGGACTGGATTTGGCAACGGCGATCGAACTTTCGGAAAGCTGGCGACGCGGTGAATTTCTGCCCGTTATTGGTCATCCGGCGGGCGATCGAGTATCTGACAAGCTCAACCAAATGACAAATCAAAGCCAGCCGATCGCCCTAGAGAAGTAATCGGCCGGCCACACAATCCTCCCTCCCTTAACAAAAAGGGGGGGACTCATCTAAGGAGATTTTACTATGGATTTTGGACGCGACAACAGCAGCGTAGCAATAAGGAACCCAGCAGCGGGACACAGCCCCTACATTGATGAAAAAGCGGGAGACTGGGCAGACACAGAGGCTGACATTCTTTCGTACTTGTCGGATGTCAACAAGCTTGAAGCGATGGCAGATAAAGCAGCCAACGCCGAACAGCTTGCCTTAGTTTTAGAACCCTTCCTTGATAACGCTGAAACCTATCTGGAAGCGCTGGGAAAAATCGCTGATGGACAGGTTACTTGGACGGAAATTCGGAAGAAATTCGGCTCCAAAGTCGGGAATGCCATCGCTAAAATCCGCAAGCTCAATGCGGAATTTGGGTCTGAGATGGAGCAACTAGATGCCAAAGACCGTGCAGCGATGCTGAAGATTGAAACCAAGCGTCAGCACGGACTAGCCGAGATTGCTTCTGAACTTACAGGGGATTTACAGGCCGAGCTGTGGCGACACGAGAACAAGATGGAAGCTATCGCAAACAGGGGTGAGGTGGCGTCCAAGCGTCAAACCATCCAAGAATCGCTCCGAGAACGCCGACAGAAGCTGCTCAGTCGCGCAACAGTCGGCTCGGACAAAGGGATTCAGGAAAAAGTGCCAGTGACTATTGGATCTGCCAGCAACAACAGCGCCAGCGTGTCGGCAACTGGTACAGCTAGAGGGTTTGGGGGCTGGTTTGCGAACGTAATGAATTTCAACAACCGTTAAGCAAGAGGGGACTTATGCACGAATTTATCGGGGCCAGTCCCCTTTCCTTTTCGGGAGGGGGACAGCACCAGCACCAACAACAACAGCAATATCAAGTTACAGCAGCACCAACAATTGACCAACCGCAGCCGGAGGAAACTAACGCCGAGCGCCTGTATCGGGACGCTGCCAATCTGTGTGAAGTCGTCGCACCCGTAGCTATCGGTTCAGCAGTGGTTTTTGCATTCCATCTGATGCAAGTCGCAGGCGGTTCGATAGTGCCAATAGGGGTTTATCAGGTTTATCTATTAGCCAAGATTACCGGGCAATCTAAGCACCGCTTGGCTACTGCAATTGTTGGCGGTGGCGTGACGCTTGGCATGATTGCCAGCCTTGCCGAACCGTTATCTGAAGGGCAGCAAGTAGGGGACGCAGAACCACGCTTGGAGATAGGCATCAAAGAAATTCAGACGGTTAAAAAACCTGTTTCAAGTAACTTTGATTACTTGCCTTCAATTGGGCTTGTCATTATCGTTTTCTGCCTAATGTTCAAAGCCAAAGGAGGGAGCAAGTAATGACACCATTAACCGAAAAACACGCTCAATTACTTAAGTCAAACCGCGCACTGCTGCTAACTTTTGATAAGCTCCCGGTTGGCGCTAAGTTGTCGGCAGTCGGCTTGGCACTGATACTGGGAGTGTATAGCGGAATAACCGCGCTAACAGGAACAGCCAGCAACAGGGTGCAACTTTGCATCCGCAATAAAACTGCCTTGCAATGCGTGGACAAGGCAGGCAAACCCTACATAATGACCGAGTATTATGTGGAGAAGTGGAAAACAAATCCTCTAGTAGTTGTTCACAAGAAAATACCCGCAACCAACCCACATAAAGCACTATGGATGGCGCTTGCTGGTTGCAGTTTTTGGGCTGCGGGTGTTGGCTTGAGAAGCTTGCAAAAGTCCGAGCGCCAGCTTGCAAATTACGAGGCTATTGCAGAGAAACGCGACTTGGCAAAAGGTCAACTGAATGCTCGTAGCGAACTGCTGGAAGATTACCGGGCAATGAGGATTAAAGAAGTCCAAATGGAAGGCGACGTGGAAGCTACCGCCAATGACTGCGCTGTGGTTTTAAAGCAATGCGAAGTTTTGGGTGAAGCCGATATCAGAATTGCTCAACTCGATGCTGAGGAAGCTATTTTTGAGGCGGAAACTGCGGGTTTGCCAGAAGATAAAAAACGAGAATATGTTGAGTTTCTGAGGAACCAAAAAACTCCTTTTCAGTTCCAACTGACGGGAACACAAACATTTGATGGCATTAACAACCCTAGCGACAAAGTAGAATCTGGTTCGGCACGAGTGATTGAGCCAAACTCTAACCTTGAGATAGCTCGGCAAATAGCAGCCAAAGTTTTGAATTCGTTAGCGGGAATCAATACCTCAATCTTTCTGGCAGGCCCGACTCGCACCGGGAAAACCCGCACTCTACACAAGTGGCTGCGGGACACAAAGACGCGCTTTCCTCCGGCTGAAATCTACGTCATCGCCCAAAAATACGAAGATTTTCCCGGCGTTCCTCGCAGCCGAATTATGATATTCGACCCGCTACTCCCAGAGCAATCAATGAAGTTTCTGGATGAAGTATACGAGAAATTGCAGAGTCGAAAGTCGAAGCCAGCGACCGAAGAAACATACCGCAATCGCCCAATTAAATTAATCCTCGAAGATTGGTTTGCGACTCACCAATGCCTGTCTCAAAAGAGAAATGCTGCTATCTGGGAAGACAAGGCTTCTAAGCTGGGAAGTATAGCCACCGTTGGGGGTCAGTATAATGTCGGCTACTTCATTTGTACTCAAACTTTCAACATCGCATCTAGTGGGGTTGCTGACTCAAATATTCGCCTTAACTTAGCGTTATTGGCGCAAGGTTTGGTACGCACTACAAGCGACGGCGAGGAACAAGGGTCTTATGGTGTAATTGAGCAAATGCTCAACAACTCAAATGTAATTGCCAGCAAGGAAACACGGGATAGACTAACAGCGGAATTGAGCTTGTTAATCCCTGACTCAATGACCGAGCAAACTCCAATTATCTTTTCCACAGTTGGCAATCCAGTATTAGGTCTGATGCCCAAAATTGAATTGAGCGAATCATGGATTGATAATGCTTTTGACAGGTCATCTGAGGCGCACAAAAGCTCCCAAAAACCACAACTACCTGACGCTGAATACTGGGAGCGGATTTACGATTTGGAGTTCAATTTGGGCGATAAAAAGCCGTCTGACAGTCAGGACGATGACAGCGAGTTTTCAGGAAATGAGGGTCAGTCAGGAGAGCTGGAAGCCTTGTCAGGAGAGCTGGAAGCTTTGTCGGATAAGGAGTCAGGCGAAACAGCCCGGTTTACGTGGACTGTCCGACGGTTCGGGCAAATGTACCCTAACCTGCCTCCTGAGCAATTATTTCTGTCAGTGTCAGAGGCTGCGAAACAAGGGCAAAAACCTAGAGATATTATTAGGTCAATCCTGAAATGTGGCGAGAAAAAAGGTCATGCAACTCGCAGTTATTCACAGCACGGGAAAACGCTGCTCGTGTGGCTGATTGAGAATTACGATGATAGCGAGATTGCACAGTTACCACAGATTCAAGAATTCTTACAAAGTGAAAAGGAGTAACTGAGATGACTAGCACTTACTTAATCTCAGTGCATCCCAGATGGGCTTCTAGTTTCTTTCTCAACCGCAATCCCAAAACAATCGAACTCCGAAAAGGCAGCTTTGGAGCATCTCTGAAACCGGGCGATCGTATTGTGATTTACGCCACCTTGCCGACTGCTAAACTGCTAGGAATTGTCCGGGTTTTGAAGCGTGAATTATTGTCGATTGATCGGCTCTGGGAGCAATCCCAACATGGCAAACTGGCAAGGGTATCAGAAGCGCAATTCAATGCTTACTATGCGAGTCAAGAGTCCGGTGTTGGTGTTTGGGTTGGCGCTGTCCAACTCTTGCCCAGTCCGATCGCACTTTTTCGACTTCGCCAGAACTGGGGCTACCGCTGGCAGCCACCGCAGCAGATTCAACAATTAGCACCCGAACAGATTGCATTCATCAAAGGAGGAGCAAGTGGAATTTAGAAGGATGGAGAAATTGGCAGCCCTAGAACACAGGATTGACAGAGCCACAGAAAAACTGAAAGTAGAAATCAAAATCGGCTTGATGGATGTATCGCAGGCAATTGAAGAAATCAAGCTTCAGATGCAGGAAATCCAAAATAGCCAAGCAGGAAAATGAAACGAGCGCTACCTTGTCACATATGAACCGAGCCGGACTGTGTTAAGTGCGATTTGATTGAAATAAGCAGACATTAGCTCGACTAAAAAAGAAGCCTCCGGGAATCTCCGGGGGCTTCTTTTTTGGAATGTGCCGCCGCTGCATAACGACAGACTTATTTTACCGATCGCCCAAGCTCCCCAGCCGCTACACTGTGTTAATTGGGGGCAACCTTTTGCCAATTACCAATTACTAATTACCCTTCATTGAATGCCCCGTCTTGTGCCGGGGTTTTTTGTTTTGGGGTGCGATCGGGCGTCGCATCAATCAGGCCGTGGCACGGGGCAATGAAATTTATCAGAATCCGCAGCCATTTTTTGCATCCGCTCCAGCACTGCCAAGCAATCACCCAGAGCGCGATGCTCGCCACAAAGAGGATGCCATCGGTAGCCTTCATGGTAATCGCTCCAGTCGCCTGCCCATTGCGCGTGCCAGTTCATCACGCACTCATAGCGCCTGCTTAAATTGAAGCTTTCTAGATTGTGCAATCTCCGGCAGTAATCTAGAATTGTTATGTCAAAAAAAGCATTGTAAATCAATACCCGCTTATTTTTCAGCGCCTCTACAATCTGCGGATAAATATCAGGAAAAGAGGGCGAATCTGCCACCATCTCGTCACTAATCCCATGAACTGCCGTTACGTCTGCCGGAATAGGAATCGTGGGCTTTACGAGCGTATTTAGTAGCGCTTCTCCTGTCGGGTTAATAATGGCAATCTCCACAATCTCAGCATTGTGCATCCCGGTTGTCTCGGTATCCAGAATTACCCAGTCATCCCTGGTCAACTCATCACGAGCCCAGCGTACAGCCGCGACTCTATCCTGTTCAATCAGCCGTTCTCGGCTGTTGTACCAGTCGTTATATTCGCGCTTGATTCGAGCTTTTTCGCGGTTAGCGGCAAGCGTTTCGAGTTGCTTTTCTGTCGGCTTTCTTTTTGGGCGGCAAGACTCTGGGTTATCGGGGTCATAGAGCAAAACGTCGTACTTTTGCGCCCTGATAATTCCGACTGCTTTTAGGGGCGATAAACCCAGTTCTGCGAGCTGCTTTTTGGTTTTGAGATTTTGAGAAGGTTCGCCGGGTTTCCCCCACCATTTGTACTCATCCAATTTCTCCATCGCCACCCCCTAAAATCTCCTCAATTTTCGAGATAGTATCCTTCGGCAGCCTTACGTCTTTATCGTGCTTTATATCTTTGATCAACTTGGTATCTTTGGCTAGCAGACTTTTGAAAAAGCTGGCGACTTTACCGGCTTTATCCGATAGGTCGATCGCAGGTGCTGGGTTCTGTTCGGCAGCAGGTGGCGGATTCTCTTTAAGTTTTGCCAGTTCTGCCAGTGTTCGATCGAGGTCGGCTTGGAGTTGCGCTCGATCGCGCGTAACTTCTTCTAATTGCTCCTCAAGCTTCCATTCTCTTTCTCTGCCATTGGCGATGATAAAAGCTTGAGTTTTGATGCTTTCTTGGGCTTCCTCTAGCTCCTGCTGTGCTGCTGCGAGTTCCTGTTTGGCTGCTGCAAGTTCGTCTTCAGTTTGTTTGAGCTGTTGCCTGAGCGCTTCGTCATTGGGGCGATCGGTCAGGCTGCGGACTCCCCCAACAGTTCAGCCTTTAATTCTGCTTTGAGTGCTGCCATACGCTGTTCCAAGCTGTCTAACAACTCTTGTCTTACGTCAGACGGCTGTTGTCTGGCTTCTGTGGCTGCGGGTGCGGGTAAGACGATCGAGCCATCAGACAGCGCTTTAATACCCGCCCGCATAATGTCGATCAAAGTTTTGGAGCGATCGCACCCGTGTTTAGTATCCGCCGGATAACGCTCTTTCCCTAAATTGTCGATCGCCTCCAACACTTCATCGGGACAGCGAAAAGTTAGTGATGTCGAAGCCATTGTCTTACCTCGGTCATATATGTATGACACTATTGTATAACACCCGTCGCCGTTTGTATGACATATAAGCAGAATCTGTCATACAGTCGTTTGTCATACACTTTGCTTATGTCTAACAATTTGTCTTACAAACGCTCGACAACTGTCTAACACAAAGTTAGTATGTAAGACATAAGGGTAAGACAAACCCAGACGCCACATTGCTACAACTACCACTACACAACACATAGGACGCCACAATGATTAACGTACTCACCGCCAAATTCAATCAAGTTGACGCTTCGATCGCCGATACGAGCGTCTCAAATCACCGCGCTCCAAACCAAACTGAGCGAGCTTCAAGACTACCGCCAACAGTTGCTTTCAGTCGAGCAAGCCTGCGAGTCGGCACTGGGGCAAGTCGGGACAGCGCTTGCCATGCTCAATCATGTAGACGCCAGCCAAATCGGTACGTTTAAGGCGGCAGTTGACGCGCAATTCGGGACTGATGCGATCGCCTTTTTAGAATCCGCCACCCCGGCCCCAGCAGAAACAGTCGAGCCGGCGGAACCAGTCGAACCAACAGCACCGGAATCATCGGCCGCACCAGATGTTGAGCCAGCGATCGATGTGGAAGCGACTGCCACAGATACACCCGCCACCGACGAACCGATCGTACCAACAGCGCCGGACATCGAGGGACTGCTTAATAAAAT
The DNA here is from genome assembly GCF_036701635.1 of Microcoleus sp. N9_B4. Classification (NCBI taxonomy): domain Bacteria; kingdom Bacillati; phylum Cyanobacteriota; class Cyanophyceae; order Oscillatoriales; family Microcoleaceae; genus Microcoleus; species Microcoleus sp. N9_B4. The sequence continues at coordinate 13,235 of NZ_JAUBRC010000068.1, forward strand.
GTCGATTCAGAACATCCGCAAGCTGGCATCGGCAAAGGGAACCGACACAAAAGGGACGCGGGCAACAATCGCAGCGAGGTTAAAGGCACTCGTCACAGAGTCCGATATCTGGGACGCTACGGCCTAACCCAGATTAGCAACTAAGACAAGAGTAAGACCACAACCTACCTCGGTCTTACACTTGCCTTACACTTGCCTTACACTTGCCTTACTCTTGTCTTATTTTGTCTAACATTTTGTCTAACTACTATTGACAACTGTCTAACAACCTGCCAGTATGTAAGACATACAGGTAAGACAAGCTTACCCAAAAACAAAACCACTGCCCCAAGTTTGGACGCCGAAGGCAGTGGCTAGCCCAACAAAGGACTTGATATGAAATTAGCACAAACGACTACCACGACGATCGACCGCCCCACTTCCCCCGCATCCTTTACCTGTGCCCAGTGCCCCTTTGCTCGACTGATTGAGGATAACCGCTACTGCTGCCAAGTCTCCCAAACAGCCAGCGACGTAAAACGAGGCCACTGGGAAGCTACTATCTCGTGCTTTGAAGCTCTGACCAAAGCTAAGGCAGAAGCCGAGAAAGTAGCAGAAGTAGTCGAAGCGCCGATCGCCCAAGCACCCGCCCAAACAGAAACACCCGCACCCACAACACTCACCAGCGCACCTTCAAAACCCGCAGCAGCAAGCCACGCAACCACCACAGCAGCAGTTACCCGCGCCAGATATGGACATTGAGAAAGAATTGACTAATATGCCGCTGCCTCTGCTGCGGTCGCTGGCAAAGTCGAAGTCGGTTGATGCACGTGGGACAAAAGCGAACCTCGCTGCTAGGTTGAAGAAAATCGTCACAAATGTTGATATCCGGGCTATTGCCTAGCCAACTGGGGGGCGCGTATCCACATAACGCGCACGTTAACCACTACCTCAAAACCATGAACCCCTTATCACCCGAATTCCTCCAAGCCCACCCGATTATCAACTATCACCCCGTCCCCGGGGACGGGGTGAGAGCTCCGGGCCGCGTAACGCTCACACAGTGGGGCGCACAGTACGCAACGCATTTTTACAACGAACAGGATGGAGGCTTCCACCGCGGCCACTATTTTTCAAACCTTGCTCAGGCCGAAGCTGACTTTGCCCGCCGCGTGACTGAGTACGCACCCGCCACCAACTAGCCCCCGCGCCCCTTGCCCCATCTCCTAAAAATCGGGATGGGGCCCCTTTATGTCCTAGTGTTCGCGTAAAGTATCATTATCAAGACCGCAATCATGAATAAAATTGAAAGTTCGATCGTCGCCCTCAATGCTTCCCTCGATGCCAAAATTGAGAGGTATTTCGATCCTCTAGACACTGACCCCGACGTGCTCAAACAATTACTCGCCGACAAGCGCTCCGAAAATACCCGCCGCGCCTATGAGCGGGACGTGAATGATTTTCTGGTGACTATGACGGGGACGGCTGCTTTGCCCGATAATGTTTTGGAATTCCTGCACCTGGAAGAACGGCAAGCTGTGGCGGTGGTTCTCAAATATAAAGCCAAGCTCATCGACAAAGGACTTAAGGAGGCGACTGTTAACCGACGGCTGGCGGCTGTTAAGTCGTTGGTGGAGATGGGCCGCAAGCTTGGCGCTTGTCACTACACTCTCACGGATATCAAGGGCGAGAAGGTCACGAGCTACCGGGATACAACGGGGGTTGACCGACCAACTTTTGAGCGAATTTTGCAGCAGTGCGACCGGGCAACTTTGTCTGGCAAGCGTGATTATGCTTTGCTTCGCCTGTTGTGGGGCAATGCTTTGAGACGAAATGAGATTAGCCAGTTGAACATTCGCGACTTTGACCCGGCCGGTAAGACTTTGCGGATTTTTGGCAAGGGACGCGGGACGCAAGCTGAGGTGATTGACTTGGGTTCTGCGACAGTGCAGGCGATCGCCGATTGGTTAGAAGCTAGGGGCGGCAATTCCTCTCAGGACGCGCCACTATTCACGGCCCTCGACTTTGCTAACACTGGCCATAGATTGACGGGCGATGGCTTGAGACGAATCATTGTCCGTCACTGCGAGAATGCTGGCATTACCAAGCAAATGTCACCCCACCGCATCAGGCACAGCGCAATCACGGCCGCACTAGACGCAACAGACGGGGATGTACGGAAGGTGCAGAAGTTAAGCAGGCACAAGAACTTGAACACCTTGATGGTGTATGACGATAACCGGGGGCGTGACCAGCGAGACGTTACTGAATTGCTTGATGAGATGTTTTGAGCGATCGAGCTTGCCAAAATTCAGCAAGTATTTGATATAGGGGCAAGGGTTCGGGGGTGTCTATCAGGATATGTTTCTATCCTGATGTAGCTTCTGCACTTCTAAGCTCTAGGCGGGGAAATTATTACTTCCAAAGGAGTTTTACTATGGGTACTGAACAAAAAGTCGCTGTTATTACTGGCGCGTCGCAGGGTATTGGCGCAGCCCTTGTCAAGGCATACCGTGATCGCAATTATAGGGTGGTCGCAATCTCGCGCTCGATCGAGCCGTCGGACGATGATGCAATTCTCGCAGTGTCGGGCGACATCGCTGATCGAAAAACTGCCGAGCGTGCTATTTCCGAAGGCGTTTCCCGCTTCGGGCGCATCGACACACTCATTAATAACGCGGGCATTTTCATCGCCAAGCCATTTACCCAATACACTGAGGCAGACTACGAGGTATATCTAGGTACCAACGTCACTGGCTTCTTTCATATGACACAATTGGCGATCGCAGAAATGGAGAAGCAGGGGAGCGGTCATGTTGTGCAGATATCGACGAGCCTGGTTGAAAATCCGATCGCTGGCTTACCGTCTGTGCTCGCGTCGCTGACCAAGGGCGGACTGAATGCCGCGACCAAATCCCTGGCCATCGAGTATGCCAAGCGCGGTATCCGAGTAAACGGGGTCGCGCTGGGTACTATCAAGACACCGATGCACCCTGTGGAAACCCATGCACAGCTCGATGCCCTGCACCCAATAGGTCATATGGGTGAGATATCCGACGTTATTGATGCAATACTCTACCTCGAATCAGCCAACTTTGTGACGGGTGAAATTCTTCACGTCGATGGTGGACAGAGTGCGGGTCACTAACACCACCTTGTGACCAATAAATATAAAGTTGGCTCCCGTCTAGCCCCATAGCGCTTTTAAACTCAAGACCAGAAAATATGGATATTTGATAACCCTGTAATAGTCCCAGTGGGTTAGGTCAACAAACCGCTATTCGCAGACCAGGCTCTGCCTTACGGTATATTATGCTGACCTCGCTTTCTCAGTTTAATCCCAGCCCTGGGAAAAATGGCTTTCCTAGATGGATTTACTTGGAAGGCAGGCTACCATCAATTCCAACATTGAACTAGCCTTGCCCCCCCTTTAGCTTTTAACCGTGTTTTCGGATGAAAGCTACAACGATTATCTGAGTTAGTTCCAGAAACTGTGGCCTAATAGTCGGATCTACCACGGCCAGCCCCACAGAAGCAATAATTAGCAGCAAAACGCCAGCTTCCAAAATGGGGACCGAAAAATTTTTCCTGGGGCCTGAAAGTTGATTGTGCGAACTAACCTTTTGTAGGTTATAATGAAGCTTGGTCATAAATTTACGTCCATTAACTAAGTGAATTTTTTTGGTGGTAAGAATTAAGTCCTCAACCACCAAAACTCTTGAGTGAAACACAACCGCTATCTAGATTGCAGTCTAGGGTAGTTTTGTGTAACTAAATAGGTAGGCGAAAGTCAAGCGCCTACCTACTCATCTATATTAATAGTAGTCCATCAGTTTTAATTTGCTTATCATCCTAAAGGATGATTCGCATCAGAATCTGCTGCCGAGATTTATTTTTAAAAAATCTACCCGGCAGTATGCTATAATGTTTTTATTTTCAGTCAGCTTCAAGGGCTTTTGCTGGATTTACACAATTAGCTCCTCTCAATTTTTTTCATTTTTAGGTATGAAAGTAAGACAAGTAACCATTTTGTTACAGTTCTGTTTGAATTTAAATTCTACACTACTTTCTAGACTACTTTTTCATAGTAGCTTCGTGTTTAGAACCTTGTCAAGGGCAGATGGGTTTAAAAATCGCCTAAATTTAGGAACCATGTCATCAGCCAAGGTATTTGAATATCCTAACCTAGCTTCGGTACCTCCAAGCTCCAGACACCTTGTACTGTCTGGGGTGTAGCATAGAAGCCTCCCCGCTCGCTAAGGAAACTAATTGAATGGAAACGGGGCAGTAAACAGTCATAAAAGAACTTCTCCGAACCCGTAAATTCTTTCGGCTTCCTCGGAAGCGCATTTAATGGAAACTTTCCTCTCTGTGAACCGCCATCACCTTTGATGGGATGAAGAGTCCCCACTTGTTGGAGAAACTAATTGGATGGAAAAGCCCCGATAGCCTATAGGGTCGCAGTCGGGGTTTTTCTGTCTACAATTATCTACGCCACACCCTGCTTTATAGTTCCTGTCTCAAAGGGGAAGTTGTATCAGTTTCAAGTCCTAGGCTGAGAGAAAGAGTTATCCCCGCCTAGCCCCTAGCGGGATTTTTACGACTGGCCGCCGTTGTCTTTTTCGTAGTCACAGTTAAAAATCGGCCATCGGAAAAATAACCGCCATGCCGTTCGCAAGGATACCTAAAACCGTGTGTCACGCGCTTGAAAATTTTAATAACCTTAGTTGTTTCAGTCTCTGGCTCAGGATATATGGATATCCTGATGTAGCAGTAAGGGTTACAGGGCTTAGGCTGGGAAATGTCGGTTTTACGACGAACACACTCACTGATCGCGAAACACTTTCTAAAGCGTCCCCCTCTCTAGCGTCTGTCTAGCGTCTGTCTAGCAAGTTAGATTGTTGGGGGTGCTTTAGGTTGCCAAGATGTTTGATGCACCGTTGCCTGAAAATGACCCCCACTTCTAAAAGCTAGAGAGTCAAATAAAAATCAGAAATTTCTGTATCCTGACCTAGCCTTAACAGTTTCGAGCGGTAGGCTGGGAAATATAAATATGCTGTGCGGAGCTGGGGTTGTTTACCTATGCTCCTACTTTCTAAAATCTTCCCATAATGATAAATGTTAGTACCCTGAATATTATTTAATTATTCCCTGCTTAAAGGCTTATTTAGTTCTTCCAAAGCTTCTTGAATCTCTATTATAGTTTTTGTACAGTAATTCAACGAAACTTCCGAATCTTTTTTATCAAAATTTGCTTTAAATATTTTTTGAGAAAACAGACCTGAAGAATCCACAGCATTTATGCCTGCTGCTGTTGCTTTAGCATATCCTGCCATTTTTCTGTATCGAACATAACTCTTTATACTAATACCTAAGTAAGAGCAAATAGTTATTTCATCTAAGCTTTCTAAATTTTGTAAATCTTTTGGATTACCCCTTTTAGCTATGCTAAACATTATTTCTAAGCCACACGTAGCATAGAGGATTGTGTTTGGGTAGTCTTCTTTTTCCATAAAATCTTTAGCTTTGAGCAAGAAATTTTTTGGGACTTCATGCTGTATTTTCTGTATTTCACTCATTTTTATTAATTTAAGAAAAAATTTCTAGAGTTATCAATGATAGCATTTTGTTTAGAAAATTAATATTGTAAATTAGTGCGGATATCCGAACATATTCTATGGAGTTTTAGCGCTTCCGGCGGGGTTGGTATTGATAAAACCTCTTTGAGATACCTAACCTCACCCGATCGCCTAATTTTTCGCTACTGAAAAAATGAAAAGCCCAGACTGCCACATAGGCTATCCGAGCTTTTCTCTTTATTTTTTCCCTAACAAGTAGAGATGCCAACAAGCTATGTCGCTTTTAGGCGGCGAAAGTTTCTAGCCAATTAGTATCCCTAACAAGTGAGGACGCTAATAAGGTAATGTACCTTTTTTTAGCTAGGAGAGCTTTCATTAAATTAGTGTCCCCAACAAGTGGGGACTTCTCTAGAATACACAACACAGCACAAGGTGTCTAGACATTATTCTTGATGCCTGTTTATGGAAATGGTTAGATAGAGACATTAGCCATTTATGGAAACGGTAAGAGCAACAAAGTAGATTTAGGGAAGTTGTAGGGGTTTGGGTATTGGCTCAGAATATACCAATATCCTGACAAAGCATTATTTTTGCGATTATGTGGTGATGCTCTTTCATTTTAACAAGTTTTATAAAGTATGTGTTATGATAGATTAGTTTCCGAGAATATTACAATTTACCAAAATGACAAATAAAGTTTTTGAATATGATAAGAAGCGTCATATAATTGTAGTTAGTATTTATGAGTTAACAAAACAACGTAAAAATGAGTTTAGTAGTTTTGATATTGAGCTTAGTACCTCTGATATTAAAAACGATATTAAATCGAAAGTTGAGTTGGTAGGTCTAGATTTGTATGTGATTTTAGATAAGTTAAAGGAGGAGGGTTGGATAACAGTAATAAAATCTCTTGAAAATCTACGTGCGCTACATTCAACAGATGCTGTTATTTCTATGACAGAGAAAGCATTTCTTTATATGGACGAAAATATTAAAGAATAAACTACAAATTTGTTCTTTAGTATTTTATAGTTTACATTATTTTTTATAGGAGTGTGAACAACTGGTAGCTACCAACCATTGCCATAAACAGTAAGAAACCATTGCCATAAGTCTAGATTTGCCGTTGTTCCAAGCCTTAGCTCAGGATATGCCTTTATTCTGAGCCAACAGGTAGAGTAAATAAATTTTGCTCAACTTTTAATGACAAAGTTGTCTTACCTATCCGACAAAAATGTCTTACTTGTATGCAAGTCTGTCTTACTTGTATGGTAATTCTGCTGAACGGCTGGCACGGCTGGCAGTGTTGGCACGGGTACACCTTGCCACGGTTTAGCGCGGTCGGAGCGGTCGGAGTGTTGCCACAGGTGCCAGTGTCGAGCGGTGGCGGTCTAGCTTTTTTGCGCCAAACCTTCAGATGTGAAAACCCGTCATAGTTACATTGCAGCGTGTTTAATGTGTCAAGTTGTCACGTAAATAGTAGATGTGTTATAAATTCTACAAGCTTAATAACATTAATATGAACAATTATATTGGATCTAGTGATGACAATTTTGATATAGAAAATATCGACTTAGCCAATACCTACACGGAAAATAATTTAAAAGACATTAAAAGTGATATTAGTAATCTTAGATCGCGAGCAGCAACATTTTTGGGCTTTGCTGGTGTACTACTTCGATTTATTATAGAGTTGTCCAACTCACAACCAAGCTACTTATATACTAAAATAGGTGCTTTTCTAGCCTGTTTTTACTCAATATTTGTATTGGCTTTGTCATTAATTTCTAATCCTAGACGGGGGGAAATAACCTATGAAGATTTTATAAATAAATATCTTTTGCCACATCCAATTTTAGACGTTAAAAGGATGATTTTAAAATACAATATAGAATTCTGGGAATACCTTTATTCACAAGCTCATAAAATAAAAGATTTACTTAACCAAGCTATAATTGGTTTGGTACTTAGTGCATTTTTCTTTGGTTTGAACAATATTTTAGTAAGTTTTATTGAAAAATAATCAACCTTTCAACCGTAGCACTTTTAAGCTTTAGGTCAGAATATTACGGTTTCCTGACGTAGATTTCGGGTATGCCCGCCCTGATGAAGCTGTAGCGGTTTCAACCCCTAAACTGGAGAATATACAAAACTGACAAAGTACCAGAAAACCAACGAAACTACCTATGACAATTGGCAAGCTTGAACTCATCATTAAAATTAACGAACTCCCGAATGACGTACAGACCAACAAAGACAACTGGAAAACTTTTGAGCTTGACTGTGACGGTCGGGTAGTGTCCGTTAGTGTTAAGCCCAAAATATGGAAGAAGCTTGAGGATGCTGCTACCAACTATCCCATGTGGGTTGCTGCTATTGGTGGCAAAATGGGTGAGTCAACCCCTAACGGCTTTGTGCTATCAGACCCAAGTATCCAAGTCTTTGAGAAAAAACCAAAGGAACCCAAACCTGAAGCAGAGCAGTAAGAGGTTCGATCGCCAGTTGCCGGAGTGTGTCTGACGGCAAGGTGATCGCGCTTTTTGTGGTGCAGTACGGAAAGCCCGATCGACGTGAGGAGGTCAAAATTTAAACTCCTTCGGCGACATCCGGGCGATCGCCCTTGCCAACAGCGAACAGAATACGAACCGCTCTTTTTGGTCAAACAATTTCAGGATTTAGATTCAGATTTTAGATTCTCGACAGTGCGGTTGCTGTGAAAACGTCGCAAAAACGGGAATCACCCTGCATCAAAGGCTGCTTAGTGGCGGCTATTCTCCTTGGGTGGCATTACGAGCGCGTGAGCTTTGCTGTCTTCGGATCATATCGAAATTGATCGATGGTTCCTTCTTTGATTTTTTCAATCGCCTCTTCAATCGCCTCTAGCGGAACAAGGAACCACTCCCTCGGTTTCACGGGTATGCCAAAGCGATCCGGCAATTCCAACTCTAATCGAACACTGCTGAAAACCTTTTGAAGTAGTGCCTCAAGTCTCTTGGGGTTGATTTTTGACAGTTTGAATGTTACGACGATTTCCACTTCTGCGAACAAATAAGTCGAGTCTTTCTTGGCGGTGGCAATTCGGCTTTTTACATCACCTCTGGTAACACCAATCTTGTGAATGACAGACCGATGCTCAGCAATGAAGGGATGATCTGATTGGCTTCTCAGCACGTAAATGTACCCAGTTGTTAAGTCGTCTTTTGCTTCAATGCCAGAAAACAGGGGACCGAAATCTGGGTCGGTGATGCGGCGGCTGGACTTGTCTTTATTTAACGCACGCTGGAGCGATCGCAGCAGCAAATCGCTCTCGGTGGCATTATCATAAACCACCCTCAGCCGGCAGTCCGATTTGCCATAGTCGCTGACAAATGGGTCGCCCATCTCAACCACCATCACCTTCTGCCCATCGAGGATGAATAGCTCGCCTTGCTTTATGGCCGCATAGTCCTGGTATTTTGAAGTTTTCCGTTCCCCCGACTGTAATTGCCCTTGCACTTGGTCAAAGATCGGTTTGAATTGATTGAAGTCTTGGCAGGGAGTGCGCTGGGCGATTTCCTCCGCTGCTTTGATTTCGCTGCGCGATCGCACATGGGTGAGCTGGGTAACCTCGTTCTCTGAGGCTGTATCGACGCCCAGCGAGTTCAACAGCGTTTCATCGTCAAGGTCTGCTTCTATGGTCAGGCTGGTATCCGCTTCAGCAGCTAGCAATCCGCGAGAGTCTAGTGGTTCCAAGACGGCACGACATTCCTCCGATTCCCGCAGGCGATCGAGTCGCACGGCATAAAGTCGCTCGAAGATATCCCGATCCTCTCCATGCTGGGGCAGTCTGCCCTGTTCCTCCACAAACCGTTCAATTTCCTCGAAGCCTGCGACGATCCGCTCTTCCTTGGCGGAACGCTGACCGGATGGTTCGGGGGCAAGGTCTACACCCAATTCAGCGAGCAATTCCGAATCCTCATCGGTGGTGTACTTAGGCATTAGTTTCCTCCCTCCTTTTGCGTTGCAGGAAAGCAATCCCTTCTGCCATCCGTTTTTCCCAGGGATCGACTGCTGTGAGAGAGGGCAACCTGCCTTTTTCTTGCTTGAACCGCAGCGCTCGTTTGGCTAGTTGCCGCGCTTCTTCCACGCTGAGGGTGATCCGTTTGGCGGCAATCACTTCTGCCACCTGCCGCAGCCGTTCTTCGCTCATCGACTTAGCCAGGATGGCGTAGGCTTCGCCAAAGGGGTTGATGCGATCGATCAGATCCATATCGAGTTCTGTGACCGATAGGGCAAATTGCCGTACCCCATCAATGAGGGCGGTGTTTTTCGCTAACTCACCATCACTGGAATTTGTGGCACCGGGATTGGTGGTATATGTGCCACCACTTTCATTCACGGTTTTCTTGGCTTGTTGGACGAGGTTGAGGGCGGCGATCGCATATTGGCGGATGGCTTCTTGATCCTCTTCCTCTAGATTTGGGAACTTCTCTTTCACAATTTTGCCCATGCGAACCTGGGTCAGTTCCTCCGGCACCAGTTCTTCATCAAACAAGCCGCGCTCGATCGTGGGCTTGTCTTGGACAAATGCCGTCACCAGTTCGGTCAAGTCTTCGCGGCAGATGCGTTCGGCTTCTTGGCTTTTGGGCTCGGCTAATCCCTTAATTTCTAGTTGGATGTGACCGGTTTCGGGATTAACGCCCACATTGCACTTGCCCGGATCGTAGCCGCCTTCGCCGTAGTCGAAGCCCGGTGTTGGTTGATTGTCGGGGCGCTTGGGTTTGAACTCGAAGCGCGGCGCGAGCACTTGCTCCATCAGCAGGCTGGCGGCGATCGCCTTGAGGGTGTCATTGACTGCTTCGGTAACGGCACCTTCGGTGGCATCGGGTTCGGCAATCAGATTTGTGAAGCGGGCGCTGGTTTTGCCCGGTGCATCGCGGGTGGCGCGACCAATGATCTGGACAATCTCCGTCAAGCTGGAGCGGTAGCCGATCGTCAGGGCGTGCTCGCACCAGATCCAATCGAAGCCTTCCTTTGCCATGCCGAGGGCGATGATGATATCGACGTGATCGCGGTTGTTCTTGTGGGCGGGGTCTTTCAAGGCGGTGGCGACCTTATCTCGCTTAGTGGGGTCGTCGTCTACGAGATCAGCGATTTTGAGAATAGTTCCGTCGGCGGTTTTCACGAGTTGGAACCCTGTCTTGGGATCGGTGCCTTGCCATTCGCCCAGTTCTTCGATGATGTGCTCCACCTCCCGGATTTTGTCTTTGGTGCTTTCGCGGGAATTGACGTTGGGAATGTGCAGAATGGTTTTTTCGTTGGGGTTGAGCACCTCCATGATTTCGTCGGTGTAGCTACCCGCGTAGAAGTAGTAGCCGATGTCGAGTTGCTTCAGGTATTGGTAGCCGTTGAGTTGTTCGTAGTAGGTATAAGTAACGGTGTCGAATTTGGATTCGTCTTCTGGGTGCAGCACGGCTTCGGCATCGCCGCGAAAGTAGGAGCCAGTCATCGCCACGATATGCGTCTTGTCGCGAGTCATGAGCTGGCGGACATGATCGCCGAGTTTGTTGTCGGGGTTGGCGGAAACATGGTGAAATTCGTCTATGGCGATTAGGCGATCGTCTAAGATTTCGATACCGAATTTGTCCACGGCAAAGCGGAATGTGGCGTGAGTGCAGACCAGAATCTTGGCACCGCTGGCTAGAAACTTCTGTACCGCGCCCACTTTGCCGCCGTCGTTTCCCGGTGCGTCGCAGAGATTCCACTTCGGTTCAACTTGCCAATCGGCCCAAAAGCCAAACTGACTCAGGGGTTCGCTGTGGAAGCTGGAGCCGATCGCCTTTTCTGGCACGACGATGATAGCTTGCTTGAGGTTCTGGTTCTCTAGTTTGTCCAGGGCGATGAACATTAATGCGCGACTTTTGCCGGAGGCGGGGGGCGATTTGATCAGGAGGTATTGTTCGCCGCGCTTTTGGTAGGCGCGTTCTTGCATCGGGCGCATACCGAGGGCGTTGGGGCAGGCGGAAGTGCCATTCTGGGCGTAGGTGACGGAAACTGAGGGAATTGCGATCGGCTTGCTCATCGGTTGGAACCTTATAGTTTCTGTTTGGTGGGCTTTTTGGGGGGCGTTTGCTGGGTGGTCATTTTGGTGTATAGCTCAAAGAGTTTTTCCAGGCGCTCGGTATCATTTTTGAAGCGGCGACCGATGTAGATTCGTTCGAGGATTTCGTCGTTACGATCATGCGCTTCCCTAACCAGAGGGAAGTCGGTATCCATGCGATCGCGATCGTACATATCCGCGATCGTGGCGGGGAAATACTGCTCTCGCGCTAGCAGGATGTCTTCGGCGCAGCGGGTAAGGTCGGCTTTGTTTTGCTCGGTGAGGGTTGGGACGGGGAAGGTATTCCAGCCGAGGGTGTTCGAGTAGCGATATCGGGTTTCTAGCTTGCCGCAGACAGTGGCGATCCAGACCAGGTGAAGGCGCGAGGCAATCAGCGCCATGTTCCAGAGTGGGGCATCATATAGGGCAAATAGAAGATCACTTGCAATGGCATTACCATCTAATAAATCTATTGGAATGTAGTACCTTCTTTCTGATGAGACTTTTGCAACTACGAGAGAATGATTTATTGCAGTACCTGCGATTTGTACGAACCGATAAGAGCGTGAAGCAAAATCGCGTGTAGATTCTGCTCTACTAGCAAGACGAAATTGTTTAACTTTTTCTTGGACTTCTTTCAAATATGGTTGTTCATTTGCAATGGCTAAATCTGAAGCCTCTATCCAAATGCACCATCTACGCTTACCCTGTATCATTTCTTCTGAACCAAGGTAGGGTCGAATAAACCTTTTAAGCTCAAGATTATTTTTTAATAAAGTTGCTCGTTTATCCCCATTTAATATGAAATTCCCATCATCCCTTGGCATATTGCCAAACAGCATAGGCGATAACTCTGATAGTGGATTTCGTATCTGTTCAACAGTAGAGTTTGGGCCACCGATAAGATACGCATTGATGTATTCCACACTGCGCTCAACAAGGGTTAATTCTTCAGTGAGATAGAATAAACGCCGTGTAGATCTAGGCTCCCTCGTAATTCCAATAATGGAGACTGTTACTCCTGCATTATTACTGGCTAGATTTGACCACTTAAAAGAAGTATAAGCAAAGGCGATCTCATGTCCTGTTTCAAAAATTAGTGGCCATAAGATCGGTACTTGTTGCCCCTGACAGATTGAATTCGTAGATACAAAAGCAGCAGCAGAATTTGTTTGCGTTCCGTAATCCGCTGCCTTCATAAACCAACCAGCGACGTAATCAAGAGATTTCCAGCTCTTTGTGCGGTCACCCAAAATGGCTCCTAGTTCGGCTTTCTGCTCGTCGGTTTGCCACTTGGAGCCAAGATACGGTGGATTCCCGCAAATATAAGTCTCCCCGCCCTCATTCTCAAAATCAATCTCCGCCACTTCCCGCGTCTCGCCAAACAAATCCAAATCCTCCCGCTGCACCTTCACCCCCGTCCCCGTCGGTGGACAAAGACTCAACCAATCCAACCGCAACGCATTCCCAGAGGTAATCCAATTATCATCCTTCAACGGCAAAAACTCCGCCAGCGCCAGTTGCGGTCCCCGATACAGCACATCGCACTGATATTCCGCAATGATCAGCGCCAGCCGTGCAATCTCACAGGAAAAGTGACGCAATTCAATCCCTCGAAAATTTGTCAGCGGAATCTCCGATCGGCGATCAGGCTCATCCCGGCGGCGGTTAATTTGTGCCTCGATCGCCCGCATCTCCTTATACGCAATCACTAAAAAATTCCCTGACCCACAAGCTGGATCGAAAACCCGAATCCGCGCCATGCGCTGCCGCAAATTCAGCAACTTACGAGCGTTATCCCCCGCTGCCTCTAATTGCTCCCGCAAATCATCCAAAAACAGCGGATTCAACACCTTGAGGATATTCGGCACACTTGTATAGTGCATCCCCAACGCACCCCGCTCCTCATCATCCGCCACCGCCTGAATCATCGACCCGAAAATATCGGGATTAATCTTCGTCCAGTCCAGATTCCCAACGTGAAGCAGGTACGATCGGGCAATCTTGCTAAAACGCGGCACCGCTACCCCGCCCGAAAACAGCCCTCCATTCACATAGGGGAATCTATCTGCCCAATTGCGAATCTTCGCTGCCTCCCGATCCTTAAGTGGCGTACACATCGCGCGAAACATCTCCGACAGCACCTCGTGCGTATTCGACGAATCACTCGCACTCATTTGTGTGATCGTGGTAGTGAAGAGGGCATTGCTGGGAAAGATATTTGTATCCTCCGCAAAAAAACAGAAGATTAGCCGTGCCATGAAGTGATTTAACGCTTCCCGGCGCTCCGCTTTGTCCCAGTCCGGGTTATCCTTTAGCAATTCAATATAGAGGCGATTGAGGCGACCCGTAGCCTTGATGTCAAAGGCATTCTCCCGGATCTGCCTGACTGTCGTAATACCCGCCAACGGTAGGAAAAAACCGAAGTGGTCATGAAATTGGGGGTACTCGCAGGCAACAGTCTCACCGTCGGCGAGGTTTTCTGCCTCAAAGCTTTTACCGTCGGTGGCGAGAATGAATTTCGCCTTATGCCGAGCCGTCGCCTTGCTCTCTCGCAATGCCGTCAGGGTAGCGCTCACCTCCCCTTCTGGGCATACCTGCAAATGGATATTGTTGCGCTGAAGCACACCGCCCGGTAGGTCAGATTGGTTCGAGCTACCGCTTTTGCTTTGGAGTCGCTTGAGGGTCGTCGATTTGTTACCAAAGGCTTCGAGGAAGTAAAAGGGGAAAGATTCCGCGTCAAAAGGCGCTTCGGCAAGTCTGGAAACGGCTTCTTCGATTTCGACTGCATTCATACTCCAACCATAAGTATTTCAGGGGATCGTTCTCAAGCTTGGAACGACTAGAGTTTTATTAGAATAAATCTATTTTCCAGCATACGGCTTAGGGGGTAAATGAGCAGTCGTACAGAAACTTACGCTAAGGCTGAAACTTTTACTGGATAAGCCTTCTAGGAATCACTCTTTTTGTCTTTCAAAAACTTGAAGAGTTAAAAATTAAACTGTACCAATTAGAGCATAGATTTTTTTGTACAGCTTTTTTGTACGGCACAGTAAGGATTTGAGGCTTTTAAATTTCAGACAGATCAATTGGTACAAGTTTATAAGAGGCGAGCGCAGTATTCAAAACGACTAATCAATTCCTTAGCGTAAGTTTCTGTACGACTGCTCATTTACCCCCGAATACTGCATCGAAAAGTATTTGTTGAGCCTGCTAATTCTGCTAAAACTGCGAGGGCGATCGTTCGTCTAATTGAATTTTTGTTCAATACTGAGCGTGTTGTGGCTCTACAATACAAACGCTCCTCTTTATTTGAGAAGTTTTTTATATTTTGGTATAAATATATCTCTGAACATTGCTATTGCTACGACTCATTCCTGCTTTTTGTGCAAGCTTCCTCTCTGGCATAAGTTTGAGTTCTCATGCGGTTTTTGTTGCTAACAAGCCCCCAAATTCAGCTAACAATTAAGCTGAGCTTGCACAAGTTTACTCGCACATTCTCAGAAAAAACAGCCAAAAACAGCCAAAAACTCACGAAAAATCAGTCCTAAAAAGTTAATTTTGAGGTTTTTTCCTGTCCCGGTACACTTAATATCAATTTAATAATTTAACAGCAAGCTCTACACTCCAATTTTAGGCAAATGTAGTAGAGGCTCAAAAGTGGTAGCATTTATAGCAAGCTGTACTTTCACAATTGAGCAAGCAAAACTAATTGAAAAGCTGTTAAGACTGCCGAAAAAATAGCGGCCTCGTTATTAGCCATTCAGCTATTGCATATTAATGTATCGGAACAATGGCGGTAGCCGTTTTCTAGCAAGAGTTGCAGTTCAGTTTGTTTGGCTTTATTGAATGAGCGTGCTACCGCACTTTTCTACAAAAAAGCGAAGTGCCTCAATATTTTTTTGCTGCCAGAATGCTCTAAGCGTTACTTCGGCAAGCCAGTAAATTTTGTAGTCAAAGTAAATGCGGCGAAACTTGCTAAACTAGGCACTTTGAAGGCAGTGACAATTGTGGGGGCGATGGTACGGTTGTACTTGATTTCTTGCATAGCGCGTGAGCCAAGCGCCTCTAAGTTTTAGGCCCTAGCGATATGAGTTTTCACGCGGCATTACATAACCTTGAACTAGCATGACTGGTTAACTTGAGAGCGAGGAAGCGATCGCTACGCTTGTGTGACGAGGCAATTGATGCCAGTGTTGCCAGAAAAGTCGCCACAATAGTATGAGCAATCAGTACAGTTGGATATCGGGTAAAACCAAGCCTTTTGACATACTTGGCTAACATCGCATCAGAGGCATTGATTGGGAGGCACAGTTGAAGAGCGGGTAAAATTCAAGCCCTTTGACACCCCCATCCCCCAGTTTTTAGGTGTTTGTGGCGATAGCTGCACGGCGATCGATTCAAAGCCAAACCTTTGTGGTGATTTGAATTATTTTGACTTTAAAAACTACAACTCGCGACTCGACTCCGCTGCCCTTACTCGAATATCTGAATCAGCCTGCAAGTCGCTACCACTGGCTCACCATTGATGCTATCAATCCAAGTACACTTTGACCAAAACAATGCAGGAAAATCGCACTTACTCATTCACAATTTTTAGCTAAAATTTGGGAGGAAAAAAGAGGAGAAACCAGCACAGTTATTACTCGTTACACCTCGTAATTCCTACTTTTTCGGTCACAATCAGTATAAATACTTATCAGTTTTTGTAAAGAATTGTTGCTTTTGACGCGATTTTTTGTAATTTAGACCCTTCTGAATCCTCCTCAATCCTCGTAGTTAGTACCCTAGTCGCATAGCAAGCCATGTCAAATAGACGTTATAGGGGGTAAAAATAATCAATTTATGGTTTTTATGGTTTTTGCAAGAGTGCCATAGGAATTCTTGGGAGTTGAAGTTAGCTCACGCACACTCTGGGCAGCCAAGGGGAGAAGTTTAACGGGCAGTTTGGACTTTGATAGAACTGTGCTTGACGCTCGCGTGAGTCAATATTGAAGCCAGGAGCGAGCCAGTTGGTGTACACGACAGCCGCCTTTACGAAGGATCATTGCCGGGCACGACGCAAGCCAGTCGGTGCAGTTCGGCATTGGTGGCGGATGCCTGACGCGATCGCGCCCAGCTATCCTGTTTGCAAGCGAAGCAGCCGACTGATGTCGATTCACGCGAGAGAATCGCTCCTCCGATAGCCAGCCTAACGCGATCGCCTTGACACCTAGGATTCCCCATTCATAAGGGTGCATCGTTTTTGTTTAAAAGTAATAAATAAGGTTTTGTACGGACAAAAACATTGCTTGCTACCGATTGAGAACAGCCATAACCAGTCCCAACAAGCAAAGGCACGAACAGCACAAAAAAGCAGTAATTTGACCGAAAAAGTCAGCCATTTGCAGGATATTTACAGGCATTTGCAGGTAAAGTGCACCCCCTGCAAATACCTGCACTTGCCTGACTTTATACT
>NZ_JAUBRC010000069.1:0-29294 GCF_036701635.1 Microcoleus sp. N9_B4
CCTGCTCATCACCCTTATTGTCGCCTGGTTTAATTGACTTTATACTACCCCGTTGTAAAAAACCTACACCTGTCAGCTCGCGGGGGGAGGGGGAGAGATTGACATCTAGCTTCGCTGTCTGCTAGGCTTGAGGGAAATCATTGGGTCATCAAAATTCCAGTGCCGAGCGTGGGCTGCTGTCTCACCTATCGTATATGTATCTTTTTTTATACATATGCTTCAATATGTGATTAGTAAATAACATTGCTAAGTATTTATCTAAATATCTATTGCAGTTGTCTATTAATCTCATATAGATGTATACATATAAGAATATTTACATATACGGTAGATGAGACATCAGCTCACACCGAGCGTCACATAAAAAGTGTTTGCTTAGTGTGAGTTGTTCTCATTTATGAATTTACCGATAGAAAATTATCCACATAAGATAAGTAAATTAGAAGTAGCATTAATCCCTACTTTTAAATCTTATTTGTGTGGGAATATTCATCTCTTGCCAATCCTTAAGCAACACTCCTTATGTGCTGGATAACTGATGTTTCAACGCTGTTGTAAACAACAAGCACAAGGAAACCGAAATGAATCTAAAGCAGAAGCATAACAAGAAGCAAAAGCTTATCGATGATTATGGTCATAACTGTTGGTGGTGCGGTAAATGTCTCCCAGAAAATCAACTGACTATCGAACACTTGCGCCCCAGAAGCCGCGGTGGATCTGACAGTCTAGAAAACCTACGACTTGCTTGTCTTTCATGCAACCAGTCTCGCGGAAACAGTCTCTACCCTCCAAACTGGGTAAGGGGTAATTGTCTATAGGTAACATCTCAATTCACAAACCCGGTTTTTCAAATCAACCGGGTTTGACCCGGAAATAAAAAACCATAATCTACCCTAAGCGATCGAGAGAAGGAAATAACAAAGATGGCTATGAACAATAACGAACGAGTTGGCAATGCTTTAAACTTTCTCTGTCAGAGATTGTACCCTTATGTGGAACAACAAATGCAAGCATTTTACGGAGAGCGCTGGCTGGCAAAGGCTCAAGATTGCTTGGTAAACAATAAAATACCCAAAAGAAAAATAATAGACAATATTCTGCGTGAAGATGTTTTGACCCTGTTATCAGTCATGTCAAAGCAGTGGGATCATGTCTTCAAAAGGCATCTAACTCCTTTTGAAAATGCTCTAGTGATTGAACTTATAGAAGTCCGCAATAATTGGGCGCACAATTCCTCATTTTCCAGTGAAGACACCTATCGCGCTCTCGGCAGTATTGCCAAACTACTTAAAGCTATATCTGCATCTGAGGCAGATATTAAAGAAGTAGAAAAGCAAAAACAAGATGTCATGCGACTTCTTGTTGCTCAAGAGCAAACTCGTCACGAAACTAAAAGTTCTTCTGCTGAAGAATCTCGCTGTAGAGCAAGTTTAGCAGAATTACTACAAACACTAAATTTTCAGGATGCTTCTCTGTTAAATCAGGCACTTACTCACCGATCATTTCTTTTTGAAAATCCGAAAGAAGTAAGTGAAGACAACGAGCTACTAGAGTTTCTCGGTGATGCCTTGTTAACTTTTCTGAGCGCTGAATATCTCTATCGTGATTATTCAAATAAAAGTGAGGGTGAACTGACTTGCATACGTTCTGCGTTAGTAGATAAGGCACAGTTAGCGAAGTTTGCGATCGAGTTAGACATTGGCCAATGGATGCGGTTAAGCAAAGGTGAAGTAACAAGTGGAGGAAGAACGAAGAACACGCTGCTTAGTAACACTTTTGAAGCTGTTATCGGCGCGTACTTTCTCGATTCTGGTATTGAGGCTGTCCGTGAGTTTGTAGAGTCGCTGTTTACTTCAGTAGTTGAAGATTTCTTGTCTCCTACGCCTGATATCGATTCCAAACACCTTGTAGATTCAAAAAATCGGTTTCAGGAATGGGTACATCGCAATATCGGGCCAATTCCCCCTCAATACATAACAATTAATGAGGCTGGCCCTAGTCATGCTAAAGAATTTACTGTTGAACTGCGCGTGAAGGATGAGGTGTACGGTCAAGCTACAGCTAGCAGTAAAAAAGACGCTGAAAAGCTGGCTGCTGAAGCTGGACTGAAAAAAATAGAGCTAATGTAAAGACTTTTTCCCTACAATTGATTTGCTGAATAACTAAACAAACAAAAATGCCAAAAGTTCCAAAATTTCCAAAACTTCCCAAATTTAAAAATGAATCACTTCTAAGTCGCGCACTCACTCACCGATCCTACGTTAACGAACACCCAGAAGCAGGCGAACACAACGAGCGACTAGAATTCCTCGGCGACGCCCTGCTAGGTTATCTAGTTGGCGAAATCTTGTACAAGCGCTATGAAGATTTTAGCGAAGCTCAATTAACTCGCTTGCGTTCTGGATTAGTCGATCAGGATCAGCTAGCAAAGTTTGCTGAGCAACTAGGTATAGGCAAGTTAATGCGCCTGGGAAAAGGGGCAGAACAAGATAAAGGTCGCCAAAATCCCTCTTTGCTTTGCGATACTTTTGAAGCGATTATTGGTGCGTACTATCTCGACTCAACCATTACACCTGTCCGCGCCTTTGTTAAAAAGCTGTTTATTCCAGTTGCTGATAGTATGGTTTACCCTCAGTCCGATGCTGGGCAGAAAAACCTTATAGACTCTAAAAATCGATTTCAGGAGTGGGCTCTGGCAAAATTCGGTCAAAACCCTGAATATTCAATCATTGATGAGGAAGGCCCGGATCATGCCAAAGAGTTCACTGCTGAAGTGTATGTCAGCGGTAAAATGTACGGTGTTGGCAGGGGTCGTCGCAAACAAGATGCTGAGAAAAATGCGGCAGAAGATGCGCTAGCAAAACTGAAAAAACCCGGACTGATCTAAACTTGAAAACGCGGGTAAAAACTACTAGCTTTTTTGTGCGATTCGGGCGTTGGCTAAGCCCTGGAAGACGATCGCCCGAATTGATGGCCAGAGCACACAATGGGCTATAATCAGGACTTGTGCAAGTGTTACCTCCGTCGATCGAGGGTTGCAATGGCAGAAATTCGTTGACGAGTGCCCGATTGTCGATCGTAATTTTGGGAAATATCAGAGCAATTCATGTCTACTCAAAACCCGACTACCCTAACTGTTGAAGAAGCACAGCAAATCCTCAAGGATTTCACTTGTCTGGATATGCAATCTGTAGCATCGCCGCTGGAAAAACAGGCACTCCGTCAAGCGATTTTGCTGGTAGCAAGTTTGTCGGATTATCAAATGTTGGGAGTGTGCGCTTCTTCGACGGATGAGGGGTTTTTAGCTTTAGAAGCTTATTTAAAAGCTTTGGGATATCAAGCTGTTTTAGATCCCCATGCTGTCTCGACCTTTGCGGGTTCGGTTTATATTAAGTTCAATACTTTGAAGGGGTCGTATTATGTTGACGGCTATCCCGGAACTTACCGGGGCGTTTTGGTGTCGTGTCAATCTTCCTCAGAAGGTGGAGTTAGTGGCACTTACGGTCATTTACCTCTCGATTTATTTGTTGATTAATTTGTCAGTAGTCAGTAGTCATTAGTCATTAGTCAGTAGTCAGTAGTCAGTAGTCAGTAGTCATTAGTCAGTAGTCAGTAGTCAGTCGATCGATTAAATTGAATCAAAAACTGACTGAAAGCATCCAGGATACAAGCCCCCGGACTCATCCGTGGGGTCAATGCTTCAATCTAAAATCTAAAATCTAAAATCTAAAATCGATTGACTGATGCACCTTACTAAGCTGTAGGGTGCGTCAGCCGATCGCCCCTCGATTCAGTCGAATCAAACAGCGACTGACGCACCTTACTAAGATTAACCCTTACCAACGATCAATTCTGCCTCTGGTGCCGGTGCGGTTTCTTCCGGCGGCAATCCCAAAATATCGCTGTACAAGTTGACGTATTTCCGGGCCGAAATATCCCAGCTAAAATCTTCTCTCATGCCGCGCTGTTGCAGTTCTCTCCACTTATCTTTGTAGCGGAAACCTTCCCAAGTTCTGATCATGCAGGTGAACAAGTCGAGGGGTTCGTAGCGATCGAAACAGTAACCGGTACCGGTATTGTCGATCGGGTTGTTGTGGGAAACGGTATCGACTAAACCGCCGGTGCGGCGAACCATTGGCACGCACCCGTAGCGGAGGGCGAGCATTTGGCTGATGCCGCAGGGCTCGAAACGGCTGGGCATCAGGAAGCTGTCGCAGCCTGCGTAAACGCGCCGGGAGAGGGCCTCGTTGTAAAGTAGCTGGGTGGACATCCGACCGGGATAGCGGGCTGTCATTTGCCAGAGTTGGGTTTCGTAGTAGCGATCGCCCGTTCCGAGTACAATAAATTGAGCGTCGGTATAGGCCATGAACAGATCGAGCATTTGAATTATCAAATCCAATCCCTTCTGTTCTACCAGCCGCGTCACCATGCCGATCAAAAAAGCATTTTTATTCACTTCCAAACCGACTTCTTCTTGCAGCGCAATTTTATTAGCGGGGCGCTTTTCAATAGTATCAACACTAAATTGTTGATGGAGGTACTTGTCTGTTGCTGGGTTGTAAGATTCTGTATCAATTCCATTCAAAATGCCCGATACTTTACCGCCGAGGTAAGACAGCAAACCTTCCAAACTTTCCCCATAAGCTGGGGTTTTGATTTGCTCGGCGTAAGTCGGCGAAACTGTATTTACTCGATCGGCAAACTGTACTGCGGCAGCCATTGTATTGTGACCTTGCATATACCAAGGACACCAAGTCATCTGCTCCAAACGCCAGCGCCACGGCCCTTGATAAGCTAAATTGTGAATAGTAAAAACCGTGCTGATATCCGGGTCTTGGCTCATCCAAACAGGTATCATCCCCGTATGCCAGTCGTGACAGTGGATAATTTGGGG
Organism: Microcoleus sp. N9_B4; assembly: GCF_036701635.1. NCBI lineage: Bacteria > Bacillati > Cyanobacteriota > Cyanophyceae > Oscillatoriales > Microcoleaceae > Microcoleus > Microcoleus sp. N9_B4. The sequence continues at coordinate 4,895 of NZ_JAUBRC010000069.1, forward strand.
CTTCCAATGATTCCACGCAAATTCAGCCGCAGCATTGGCAAAGAAAGTGAACCTCCAATCTTCATCTAAACCGCCGTAAACGCGGCGCGGCAAGAAAGATGGATGTTGCATTAAGTATAAAGGTACATCGGTTCCCGGCAAAACAGTTTCAAACACCGAGAAGCTTTGGAACATGGCAGCCCCATCCCAAACAGGTTTTTTGGGAACATCCATTTTGTCGGGAACGAAACCGTAGTAGGGCATGAAGATGCGGACATCGTGGCCCATGCGCCGCAGAAATTTCGGCAAAGCGCCGACGACATCGCCCATACCGCCGACTTTGGCGAGGGGTGATGCTTCGGCGGATACAAATAAAATACGCATTATTTTTTTGTGTTCCTTGAGATTGTTACTCTAGATTAAGTTTAAATGGCGAGTGGCACAATATTAACGCGCCTTCCAAAAACAAGTATAAATCTCTATTGTCGATCGCTCCAGCAATTTTTTTTGTGCTTAGTTCAAGCATTTAGTAGAGGCTGTGAAGGAAATCTCAAATTTCCTGTCTCTAATCTCTAGTCTCAAATCGACCTTAGAGGTAGGAAGTATGGAGTTGATGGTAGATAAGATGCGTTTTGATAGTTCGGATACAAATACTGGGAATTGCTAATGGCGGACGTATTGATTGCGATCGCACATATTGTACCTGACCGTGTATGAATGGCGCTGGGGCAATAGTGTAAATTATTGTTACAAAACCTGCCAATATGCGTAAAAATAGAAGGCTTTTTCCTAAATACCTATAGAGGCTGAAATTTAGGGGGTAAAAAGCTATGGGGTTTGTGTCAAATGATGCTGCGGGCGATCGGGCTGACAAAGCAGGCGACAGCAATAGTAAACCCAAGTCAAATCAGAAGGTGGAAACAGATATGTCATCAGGGCGAGAAAGTAGGGAGAATCCGATTAATCAGGTTTTTGATAAAATCGAGGACATTCTGTCGGAAACTTGGGAAGAAACTGGGTTCGGAGAGGTGACTATTGAGAGTGAGAGGGAGAAGAAAAGTTTGATTCGGGTAACTGTTAAGGGTTCGACTCATTATCGGTACTTGATTACGGATGAAGATGTTGAGGAGTGGAAGTCGAGAACGTAAAGTGCGATCGATCGGGCTATTGGGCTAATCAGTCAGGTTAAACACGCTAACAGCTAGATTTTACGCGATATCTGTAGGGACGTGGCATTGCTGTGTCCTTACCGGTATCTGCTAAATAAATGGGGTTTTTCAACCGAGGGCGATCGCCAATAAAATTTTTGCATTGGGGGATTGATAAATGGAAGAGAATGATGTAAGATTCTGAGTTAAGGTTAATCAAACCTAAAGTGCATCTATGCTGTACAACTGTAAGCGCTGACAAGACCAAAATTTGAATCAACTGAATATAAGTGACTTAGAACCTAGTCTGTGACGGATGTGAGTTTCGCGGGGCTGGGGAAATGGCCGCAGGCGATCGGTTGAATATAGGTGAGATAAAACCTAGTCTGTGACGGATGTGAGTTTCGCGAGGCTGGGGAAATGGCTTTTTCGATCGGTGCGATCGCATTTGTCTTTTCTCCGGGTTGTTGTTTTTTGGCAAATAATTAGTTTTTTGAGAGAAGTTAATAATCATGAGCAAATGGCAATCAATGACTGCTTTGACAGTAGGGGCGATCGCGATCGCCCTTAGCAGCGTATCTTTTATCACCAAACCCGCTCAAAGTCAACCGGCACCGGGACAGCGCGGTTTCTGGTGCGACAATTCAACCGGCGTGCCGACAACTATGTATCAAAACGTACAGGGAAATCGAGAACCTTGGATTCGGTGGGTTTCCAATGATTTCTCCGGTGCTGGCTACGATCCTGTGACTCGCTGCCGCGAGGTGAGCGCTCGCCTGGAAACTTTCCGCAGTAACAAAGAGCTTAAGTTCATCACTGTGGGGTTCATGAACGGGCAGCGGGTGGTTTGCACGACTAGCCAAGTGAACGGCCGCTGCCAAGGATTAATATTTACACTGAAACCAAATCAAGATGCAGTGAAAACACTGAATAATCTCTTGGCTTGGCGGGAGGGACAAGCGGGTGCTCCTTCTCTGTCTGAAAGCAAGGACAGTATTCCTTTCATTGATGTCAGCGGCAGGTTGGGAGATGAGGGAAGTACGATCGCGCCTCCTGCACCTAGAAATAGTCAACCTGCACCTCAACAACCGAGCACTGGTGCCGGATCGCGGGAGCTCTAAGGTGATGAATTTGCGGAAACTGGGACTGACGGGAGTTTGTGCGGTTGTGCTGAGTATTTTTCCAGCTAGTTGCAGCGTTATTGCCCAACCAGTTAGCGCAAATTCTCCCGTTACTGATGCTCAAAGTGCCGGTGTTGAAAGATTGGCAAAGTTAACGACGGTACGTATTTTAACGCCTGATGCTTCGGGTTCCGGGGCGATCGTCCAGCGGCAGGGTCAAGTCTACACGGTGCTGACAAATTGGCACGTTGTCGGTTTCAGCCAGCAGCATACCGCGATCGCGCCAGACGGTCAGCGGTATCGGCTGCTAGGTGTTCCGAAACAGTTGGGAAATGCGGATTTGGCGATCGTTCAATTTCGCAGTTCCACAATCTATCAAGTCACCAAAATTAGCACTGATTTATTAAGAGTAGGAGAACCCGTATTTGCCGCCGGATTTCCGATGTATCGGGGCCGCAGTTTAACCACTACTTTCGAGCAAGGAATTCGGGCATTTCGATTTACCCAAGGTGCTGTATCGGTGCTGCCGCCAAAATCCCTCGCTCAAGGATATCGTTTGGGATACACAAATGATATTGCAGTGGGGATGAGCGGCGGGCCAATTTTTAACGATCGGGGGCTTTTAATTGGGATTAACGGTCGGATGAAAAACGGCGATCCTGATTTTGGAATTTATGCCTTTGAGGATGGAACTGAACCATCGGCAGGAATGTTGGAACTCATGGTGAATTCTAGTTGGGGAATTCCGATTACCACCTATTTGCGTTATGCGCGAGTTTCTCAAAGCTCCTCTTATTAAGGGGTTGATTCAATAACCTGTAGGGGCCGGTTCGCCAACAGCTTTAAACGCAGCAAATAGGTTAAAGAAACCCGCCCCAACCCATGCAAAACCCCCAATTGACCTTATCCCAAAATTAGGTTTTTTTCCGACAGGAGAAGGCTTCCAGAATTTTTTAATGAGATGTCTATTGGTGCAAGATGTGATTTTTTATTGACATCTTGCAGCATTCTTAACAAGCTTTGAGAAACCGGGTTTCTGACAGACAAATATAGGTTTAGATGCAAAGTCTTTGCCAGAAACCCGGTTTCTGCTACAGTGCAACATTTCAATTTCAACGGAGGTATTTATGAATTTCGGAGTTTCTCGTTTTAATTATGTTCCGGCGATCGTAGCAGGAACGGCAACAGTAGCAGCAATTATGATTAGCCAGCCAGTCATGGCAAAAACGGCTAAAGAAGTCGCTCAAATAGCAGTTCCCACTACAGTGCAGATCAACAATATCCTGAGTCCGGGGGATAGTGGTTCGGGAGTAATTATTGCTAAAAAAGGCAAGAATTATACAGTGCTAACGGCATATCATGTCGTGAAAAACCCCAACACTGAATTTATGATTCGGACTTCTAAGGGTAAAGAGCATAAGGTGACGGATGTCAAGGGTTTTCGGAATAATGAGAGCGGGCCAGATTTAGCAATTGCGATGTTTGAAAGTGACGAAGAATATTCCGTTGCACCGATTAGCAATTCCGATGAAGCAACGATTGGATCTGGGGTTTATATTTCGGGATATCCTTTACCGGCTGGCGGTGGGACAGAACGAGAATATCAGTTTACGAACGGGCAAGTTACTAATATTCGATCGAGTAACGATCAAGGATATACGATGCGTTATGATGCGGTGACGAGGCGGGGAATGAGCGGTGGGCCTGTGTTTGATGTGAGCGCGCGAGTGATTGGAATTCACGGACAAGGGGATACGGTTGGTACGGTAAGAAATGAGGCGGGGGAAAGGCAAGAAGAGTTGAAAACAGGGTTTAATTCGGCGATTCCGATTAATACTTTTGTGGGGATGATGTCGCAGGTAGGGATGGATAAATCTGCTTTTAAAATTGATAATAAACCGCCAGCTAATGTGGATGCGGAAGAGGTAAAGCCTGGGGAGGCTCAAGGTTGGTTTGCAGATTTTGGTAAAGATATTGTTAAAGATGTGATTCAACGGGGTATTCGGAGAATTTTGCCGTTTTAGGGCGTGAGGGCGATCGTTTTTATTGAGAGCGATCGCACTTCTGATTTACTTGAAGGTTCTGGACTTGTTTGGGTAATGTTAACTGCTCAATATGTGAGGTAAGTTATGGGCCTGATTCGATTTCGATTTATTAATTGGGGAATTTTTATTTTTGTTACAGTAGCAAGTACGTTGTCTGTTGCTAGCAATGGACAAGCACCGCCGTATCCTGAAGATCCAGGGCCTAATATTATCCGCCCTGAGTTTGATAATCCTGATGGAAATTCAAACGTTCCATCGCCATCGGCATCTAATGCAAGGGTTAGTTGTCCTATTACTGGCAAGTGGAAATTTAGTTCGCCTACAGATTTTGGATACAACCCTGAATCGGGATTTTTTGCTGGAGGACAACCTTATACTGCGATGGTAGAAATCACTGAGGATGGAGATAACCTCTCAATTTCTGGTTTTTATCAAAATAGCAGCGGGTTAGGTAAAGGACAGCGTTTGGGAGAGCAGATTACTAGCAGCATCCCTTTGCGATTTGGCAACGGACAATTAAGGGGTGATATTAGCGATCGCGGTTTCAAAATCAACGGTCAGATTGCCTTCTCGGATGGCAAACCCGATCGCAGTAAAGTGACAATTCCTTTCACAATGGAGCGACAAGCGCCTTGGCCTCGCCTTCCTCCTAATTCTCAACTGGTTTGTGGCGGTTGGTAGTGCTTATGTACAAGATGTTTAAGATTTTCACGTCACTCTCAAATTGGGTAGTTTTGTTGGCAGCAGCCACAGGTTTAATTGTTAGCCACCAACCTCTTGTGTTGGCCCAAGTGAGCGATCGGCTATCTCTTGAATTGCAACCGCCAGCTAATCAGGAAACTCGCCTAGAAGTCAGTCTTAGTCGTCGCCAAGTGACAGTTTACCGGGGTGCAGTTGAGGTAAAAAAATACCCGCTAGGTATTGGCAAAGCTGGATGGGAAACACCTACTGGCAGTTTTAAGGTTGTTCAGATGGTTCGCGACCCAATTTGGATGAACCCATTGACGGGTCAAATTGTCCCAGCCGGCGATCCGGCAAATCCGTTAGGTACTTACTGGATTGGGTTTTCTACTGAAGGTCGAATTTGGTATGGCTTTCACAGCACCAACCAGCCGCAAACAGTGGGACAGGCTATTTCTCACGGCTGTTTACGGATGTATAGCCAGGATGCAGAGGAATTATTTTCTCAGGTAAAGGTAGGCACTCTTGTCACTATTGTTCAGTAATCCTTTAATTATCTAGTTGAGGTAATTTATGCGTCGTATTCGTCTTTTTGCTCTTGGTATTGTTAGTTTTTTTGCTTTTTTAATGAGTGCTTTGCTGGCTCCTGGTACGATTGTCAATCGGGCTTTATCGGCTGCACTTTGTACGGTTTTCAGTTTTAGTTCGGCGGTTTGCACGGTGAATTTAGTTAATTCGTCCGATCGGGTGGTGGCGGCGACTCCGCTTGCTGTGGAAAGGAATATTTCGGATTGGTTGGTGCAGCGAGATCCGGGGGAGTTTGATGATGCACCGAATACGCCGCCTGCGAGTAATCCGCAAGTGCCACCGTTTCCTCAAGATCCGGGGCCGAATCAGCCATTACGTCCTGATTTTGATAATCCTCCAACGGGACAGACAACCGTCACCACACAAGTACCTAACTTAGAAGGTATATGGCTATATGCTGGAAGTTATCAACCAGATTTTTCAGGTTTGGTGGTTGGGAGGTTTATGAGGTTTTCAGTGGTTGATGGAGCTTTGACTATTGACAAATGTTCTTCTAACTGTATATCTGAAATTCAATATCCGGTACTGAACAACAGTACAGTTCCTTTTGAGCAAATGCTTGAGGTAGATTTTGCAGATGACGATATGAAGATTAAGCTTTTTCCAAACAAAGATTTCACTCTTTTTTTGGGTATTGCCGACAAGGTTGAAAATCAAAACTCTCAGCTAATTTACTTTTTTATTTCAAAATTAAGTCAATCAAAGTATCCTGCCAGAAACAATAGACAGAGAAAAACTAGCAATAAACAAGAAGTTTTTCTGCTTGCTAGTAACATCAATAATAGTAAGCTAGAGATCGGGAAGAAACAAGAAGTTTTTCTGCTTGCTGAAAATAAGAAGATAAGTAACGGTATTTGGTCATCAACAGCAAACCCACATTCTGCATATAGTCAATTTGGGGGATTCAGTAATGCAAACCTTACAAAAGATCAAGCTTTAGCAACGAGGTTTACACAAACTCCGACTGACACTTTCACTCTGGGAACTCCAGATACTCAAAGATCAGGATTCGGTGGAAAAGGACCAAATAATCTAAACAATAATCCATCACAGAACAATAATCGAGGAGGGAATGGTAGCTCAGGAGGGAACGGTAATCAAAGACGCAACAATAACTCGAATACGGGTACATCTAGAGAGGAGCAAGCAATTCAACTAGGTCAGGATCAGGCACCTCAACAGATAGATTTATTACAGGGGGGTGTCAACAAAATAGGAGATTCAATGCAATCGCTCCTGAATAATCTGGGGACACAAAAAAATACTATTGCTGGTGTTGGCGGTGCTATTGGCCTAGCTACTACTTTGGGGTTGGGAAACGCAAACGCATCCGCAAACGCATCAGAGATGGGAAATCCCGTAGATGACGCGGCTCAAATTGCGGCATTGTCTAGTGGTATGCGTTATTTCAATGCCTCATCCTGGGGCGATCCACATCTCACAAGCTTTGACGGTCAAAAATACGATCACCACGCAATCGGTGAATTTGTCCTTACCCGATCGAAAGACAAACACTTCGAGGTACAAGTTCGCGAAGCTCCCTATGGATCGAGCTCATCGCTGGGAATAAATATCGCCGCCGCTATGCGAGTCGGCAACGATCGCGTCGCCATCTATTCCCAAGATTTCCCTGATAACAACACCCAAGATCCCTTGCGCGTTAACGGCAAAACCATTTCAGGGGAAAAACAAAACCTATCGGGTGGTGGCTTTGTTGCTCGCACGGGCAGTGGTAGCTACCTCGTGCAGTGGCCGAGTGATGAGCAAGTAACAGTGAAGATTTTTAACAAGCTTGTTGAAGTGACACCGGGCGTAACAGAAGGCGATCGGGGTCAACTCGAAGGTTTACTCGGCAACTTCAACGGCAACCCCTCAGACGACTTTATGACTCGTGATGGTCGCGTCATTGCAGAAAATAAAGAAGCGATGAACATTGCGCGATCGGTATTAAGTAACTTTGATGTTAGCCGCTGGATTCCTATTCCACTCGACCCACTGACCGAAGCTTTTTTAGATTCCATTCATCGGCAATTCGGCGATAGTTGGCGGATTTCCCAAACAGAATCACTGTTTGATTATCCCGCTGGCAAAAATACTGATAGCTTCACTAATAAATCCTTTCCTAATGGTTTCAAGATATTGCGGATGCTTGCCCCGCAAGCGGTACAACTTGCGGAAGAAACTTGTCGCAAAGCTGAAGTACCAAGCGAACGCCTAGAAGGATGTTTATTTGATGTGGCGGCTAGCGGCGATGTCAGCCTTGCCAGTGTTGCTGCTAACATCCTTAAAAACGAAGTTAAGCAACGAGTTGAACAAGAAATTCGGAATCGCGTTCCGATTCCGATTCCTTTACCCTTCTAATTCGCGATCGCTCTTTTCATGCTCTTTCAAAAAAAGAGCGATCGCCTTTCTGGATGGGAAGGGCGATCGCCCTAACCATTGTAACTGTAAGGGCTGTCCCCCCCGCGATCGCCCCTCCTAAAACCTTGTTAATAAAAAGATAGCTGTTACAATAGAAGCATCATTCCTTTCTCACTCATCTCAATATCAAATCTATGAAAATAGAAGACTATCCCCTTGCCAAAGAATTAATCTTCGATACCGAAGGCAACATTAGTCAAGTCATACTCAATTATACTGACTATCAATATCTTCTCGATGCGATCGAAGAGCGAGGACTTATCCTCGCCATGCGCGAAGTAAAAGCTGAAAAGCCGTTAACTTTACAGCAAGCACTGACAGAACTGGAACAAGAATGAAAGTCGAATATCTACCCAGTTTTTTGAAGGATTTAAAAGCTCTTAAAAGTACACCTGTCTTTGAGCAAATCAAGGCAATCGCTTTTGAAGAAATACCAAATGTTACGGATTTACAGACAATTGTTAACTTGAAAAAATTAAAAGGCGATGACAATGCCTATCGGCTTCGGGTGGGCGACTATCGAATAGGTTTTTATTTTGAGGGCGAGATTGTTACTTTTGCTAGGGTTCTCCACCGGAAAGATATTTATCGTTACTTTCCACCTTAAATCACTTTGATGAATGTCCATCGCTCTTTTTGTGTGGAAGGGGGCTCTCTTTTGTTGAGGGAAAGCGCGATCGCTCTATCAATAGTAAAATTTACTTGGCTCGCTCGTGCTATCATCTAAAAATAATCTTTGTAATTACCAATTGCTAAGATGACGCAAGCTGAAAAAATATCGATTTCCTTACCGCGATCGCTAGCACAGTTTATTGAAAGCTACAAAATTGCCAAGGGCTGCGAATCTGACTCCCAAGTAATAGAAGTAGCACTGAAGTTATTAAGGCGTTTGGAACTAGAGTCTGCCTACCGAGAAGCATCTCTAGAAAATGACCCGGGTTGGGAGGCGACAGTTGCAGATGGACTGACAGATGAAACATGGTAAAATTTACTATACAAACCTAAGCCCTGCGGTGGGTTCCGAGATGGATAAACGCCGTCCCATCTTGATAGTCAGCAATGATGCCAATAACCGTGCTGCAAATACAGTCACGATTTTACCGATTACGTCGCTATCAAGCGAATTGCGAGAAATAGTTTTTGAGATATTGCTGCAAAAACCAGTATGTGATTTTTTGCATCTCTCAGCTTACACGCTGTGACTGGTTGAAACAATTTCTATTATTTCTCTGCAACCCATTCCTGTTGCTGTGAGGGAAGTGTAATTGAGGAAAGTGCGATCGCCCTTTTCGTCCCTTCTCAGAAAAAGGGCGATCGCCCGAATCACATATTACGGACAACTCCCGACTAATTCTGAGAATTGTCCTCAAAAGTCTCCTCAAATCCCGCTAGAAAATCATCCAAAGCTTCAGAGGCGATCGCCAAATTAATATTATCAGCATCTTCCCATCCCCACGTGTTCACCCCAACCACTTGACCGGCCATATTAATCAACGGGCCGCCAGAATTTCCCGGATTAATCGCCGCATCAGTTTGCAATACCTTCACCTCAGCAACATCATCTTCTTCATCGTCGCCTTCCTCATATTCCTCTGGTTCGCGAATTGCACTCACAATACCTTGAGTTACAGTTGAAGCAAACTGCCCCAAAGGATTGCCGACGGCAATTACTCTATCTCCCACTTTCACATCAAAAGACAACTCTAGGGGAGGATATTCTTGGGGAGAGTCCACTTGTTCCCCTGTGTTCGGGTCGAAGGTAAAATCGCTAATTAAGAGTAATGCTAAATCTTCTTCGGCATTACCAGTAAACACCACCTCTGCCAATCTCAATTTTCCGTCGTGAGTTTCGACTAAAACCTGTTCGATTTCATCTTCTTCATAGAAGTAATCTTCATCGGCAATATCTTCTACAACGTGATAGTTCGTGACAATTATGTCCGGCGATACAAAGAACCCGCTTCCTGAAGAAATCTCTTCTTCTGTATCCCAATCCATGACGTAAATTGAAACTAAGGACGGCAAGACTTGCTCGACTGCATCCGAAAAATTTCCTGCTTGAGTTTTGAACTCTTTCAATTGCTTCTGCAAAGCTTGTTGGTCTGCTTGCATTTTGCTATAGAGTTGCTGAACCTTTTTCACTTCCAGCTTTAATTGAGTTTCTCTAGCGCTCATATTTGGCTTTTACCTGAAATAAATTGCTGATTAATTTTGGATGTTTGATTGTAGATTGTGGATGGGGATGTTAAGAATTATAGGACTTACGAAAAAAACCGGTTTTTACCATAAATCTTGGGCTATACAGCGAGACTTACATCAGAAACCGGGTTGCTTAACACCCGTGCGGAGCGTCCTAAATTAGTCAGATATTTTTGAAATATATCGCGCAAGTCCTACCTAAAATCCCATCAAAAATCTACAATCAGACTGCTACTCTACCTATTCTGCCAAAGCAAACCGCCTGTTTTTTTTATTTTACAAAAGGCGATATATCGCGTCTCAAAGCATTGACAAAGAGATGCGGATCTGTTTTATGAACCACGTTGAACTTGGACAAATATTTCCTCCAAAATTTCACTAGCTCCCTGTTGGCGCAAGCGGTGAGCGAGGTCAATTCCGATCATTTCAGCAGTCTCGGCGGCGCCGGAAACACTATCTTTGACGAATCGCTTGCCGTCGAGACTCGATACCATTCCGGTTAAGGTTAATTGACCGTTTTCTATTTTGGTATTGACGCCGATCGGCACTTGACAGCCGCCTTCTAATTCCCGCAGAAATGCGCGTTCAGCATAACATCTTTGGGCGGTTTCCGAGTGTTCGAGAGCTTTAATCAGTGCCATGATTTCTGTGTCTCCGGCGCGGCATTCGATGCCCAAAGCACCTTGTCCGACGGCATGAAGGGAGATTTCAGCAGGGATAATTTGGTGGATGCGATCGCCCATTCCCAATCTTTCGAGGCCGGCAACTGCTAAAATAATCGCGTCGTAACCGCCCTCATCTAATTTAGCGAGTCTAGTATTGAGATTGCCGCGAATATCTTTAAATTCAAAATGAGGGAAATGGTGTCGCAGTTGAGCCAGCCGCCGCAGGGAAGAAGTTCCGATTACTGAACCTTCTGGGAGGGTGTCGAGTTGCTTGTCTTTGTGCTTGGAGTGAACTACCAGGGCGTCAGCGGGATTTTCCCGTTCGGTGACGCATCCTAAAATTAAACCTTCGGGCAAATTGGTAGGCAAATCTTTGAGGGAATGAACGGCAAAGTCCGTTTCATTGTTAATCATCCCCGTTTCTAATTCTTTGGTGAAAAGTCCTTTATCGCCAATTTTAGCGAGGGCGACATCAAGAATTATGTCCCCTTGGGTGGACATGGTGTGGACTTCAAAAGTGTGTTGCGGGAAGTGTTTCTGTAGCTGTTCTTGCACCCAGTGGGTTTGCACGAGAGCGAGTTGGCTTTTGCGGGAACCGATGCGAACGGTTCGGGAAGGGGCAGATGTGGTTGGGGACATAAGATCGATCGGAGGATAGCTTGAAATCAGCCAATATATTCACCTGATCTAGCGTACCGCAGGTGGGGACTTTAATTGCTGGTTGGGATAATTCGGGCGATCAAATAGAAATACCAGATTTTGACCGCCAGTAGCAGTGAGTCTTGATGATGTTTCCCCTCCAGCATTGGGCGTCGCTGGCATGGGGGCGATCGACATTCTGAAGCAAAGGCTGCCAGCGATGTACGATTTACTGAGATGTTGCACCATTGTCAATAAGCTTTTTATGAACGAGCTCTCCGGCCCGTTCCACAAGAAAATCTACTCTTTGTGGAACAGGCCGGAAAGCCTGTTCTTGAGAATGGTGCAAGATGTGAGATTTACCTAGCGTCGAGCCGGATGAACCTGGTTGGCAGGAGGAGTTAGCTTAGCTGCAGCGAGAAAGAATTAGCTCAAAGGTTGCGGGATTTGGGGAGATAAATGTAGTGGCGAGGGGAAAAGGGCGATCGAAAGTGCGATCGTACTTCTAAAGCCACCAAATAGCTTAGCATCAAAAGTGAACTTGTCAAATTACTAAAATCCTAAAACTATGAAAAGTGCTCTTGACGTAGCTCGTTACTTTTTATGTCGTGTCGATCGAGAAGCAGGCGATACCATTTCTCCTCTGAAACTGCAAAAGCTCGTATATTACGCGCAAGCTTGGAGTTTAGTATTTAGAAACCAGCCGCTATTTTTTCAAGAGATTGAAGCTTGGATTTCCGGCCCCATTGTCCGCGATGTGTGGGATGAGTACAAAGCTTACAAATATAGCGATATTCCTGCTCCCGATAATTTGGAAGCAGAATTTGATGAAGATGAGATCGAGGTACTCGAAGAAGTCTGGAATGCTTATGGAGAATTAAGCGCTAAACATCTTGCTGAATTGACGCAATCGGAGACACCTTGGGTCAACGCCCGCAAGGGATTAGAACCTGCTGAAATATCAACTAAAATTATATCCCGCGAGGATATTAAATCCTGCTATGCACTTTTGGCGGAGGCGTAAGTGGGGAAAAAAAGTCAAATACCAAAGCCATCTCAAAAAAAGCAACAAAGCAGAATTCCCGAGCAAGCAACTCAGTTAAATCGACCAAGCAGTACAGATGACGATCATCCTAGCTTCAGATTTACCTATGCAGATAAAAATCGTTGGCTTTTGTCTGACTGGACATCATCAGAAATCAATGACCTAATTGAAGGACTAAAGAAAATTGAGAAATATACTTGGGGCCAAATCAAAGGTCACGGATCAAAAAAACGAGGTGAATCAGTGGGAACGGGTTATAAGTTGATTAACATTCATTCGGCTTTGCCAGACAATATTCCTGAAGATGAGAGGTTATCCGAAATGCGAATTGATGAGAAAAAACGGATATTTGGGTTTCGCGTTCAATCTGTTTACTACATCATTTGGTTTGACCGCGACCATTCAGTTTGTCCAGAATAAAGTTTATGAGGAGTGAAAAAGGTCGATTCCCTACCCTGCGGGAAGGCACGCGCGTTCGGGATAGCTTCGCTCGCGCGTACCTTTTCCATTTCCAGCAAAATTTAACGTTGCCCTGCTTGAATTGCAGAATTTGCTATCTGGACAACTTCTTGCTGCCGTGCGTTTTTCCTTGTGAATCGGTACAGCACCCCCAGCCTTTGCCACTCAACAAAAGCAGTGCAGTAAGCACCGCAATTATTGAAATAAATCCCCCTGAATCCGCCCGCCAATTCAACGCTTCTGTAAGTATCCTGCGGCAATCGCGAAGGAGGCGAAAACGGTTCATTTCTTTTAGCTTCAATTGTGCCGAAATAACAGGCTGCCGCGCGGCATCCTTTGCCTAAATACATTCCCACAATGTAACCGTCGGCCCCCGCTTGCACATCAAAATCAAGTTGCTGAATGTCAGATAAAGGAAGTATACTAGGAAGAAAAACAGGCACTCGCGTTTTGCCTTTGATTTGCCGAAAGATGTTACTCGCAGGAAAACTACTGTTAGCTTGCTTTGCTGAATTATCGGGGATTGGGGGAAACTTTTGCACAAAATTCCTCCACTGCACAACTCTATTTTTAGCAATGTTAAAAGTGGGAATCGAGTATTTTTCTAGCGCAAAAGAAGGGCGACCATTTTTCAGGTTGAAGCTGCGGCGAATTACTGTAATTTCTGGTTTCCCTAACCCGTAAGCTGTGGCTATGGAACGGGCGAGATTGCAGCTAATTTTGAAGCGTCCCATCTCAATATTGCCATTTTCCGCTTGATAAGACCAATTGTAACCCTCAGAAGCCCGATCGCGATCGCACAGAAAATGAGAAATCTCAAACATCTTGGCAATATGAACATCGTACAACCGCAACTTGCGGCTGCCGGCAGATTTTGCAGTGTTGCGATCGGGTACAATAAATTGTATCGGTTGCCAGCTATCTTCAGGGGAAAAATTAAACCAGCGGATTTCTGTAATCGGGAGTTCAGTCCTTGCTAACGCTGAGTTTGGTGTCAAAGGTGCGATGGTAAAAGCAGTCACCACACAAGCAAAAATCGCCGCAAATAACCATCTTCTCCTCATCCTGATTTCCCCCTAAGTAGGTCAGCGCAAAAAAACCATAGCATCTTGTAAGAGGCGAGTGCGAGTTAAGATATATCATACAATAACGGTCAGGTACGCACGGAGCACCCTACAGATAGAAGTTGTGCGTCCCCGACTACAAAACTTAACGCTTCCCAGCTTGAATAGCAGAATTTGCTATTAAAATTAAATCAGATTCCCGTCCATTCTTAATTGCTACGGTATACATAAAATTCTGATTTTTCCACTCAAGAGTTGCTGTGCAGTAAGCCCCGCAACCATTGTGAAAAACTCCTTTCACTCCGCCCGCAAGTTGAACATTTTTTAATGTCTTAGTTACCCCTTCTAGTTTTGTAGAAAACTCACCGCCTTTCTGACCTCGAATTTCCCCAAAACTGCAAGCTCCCGCACCTCGGCAATCTGCTGTATACTCCATAGAAATAGTATAGCTGTCCGTTGTCGCTTGGCTTTGATAGTAAAGCTTCTGCGAGATAGGAAGCCGGCTGGGGAGGAAAATTGGTACTTGTGTTTTGCCTCTTAACTTTTGCAAGATTTGACTTACCGGAACAGCCGTACCCGCTACAGCAACAGATTGGGTTTCCGGCGGCCGCTGCGACAATTCGCACGCACCAAAAACTCGCGATACAGGTACTAAAACAGTTAATACACACGCCGAAGTCGCCAAAAGTAATAATTTATTGTTCACTGTGTTTTTCCTTGATGTCGAAACAGTCGAGTTTTTCGGTGAAGCACATTCACCTATTTACAACGATACTCGAAAATACAAAACTCCCAATAGGCATTCCGCAAAAAAGCAACTTTAACTTTTTGTTTACAAATTCCCTAAAATATGCAGTTACAGATAAAATATAGAAGGAGACAAATTTAGGAATCGAACGTGGAACTACAAGAGTATTTACGTCAGCACGGATTGGAAACTTTGTCCGAAACTTATCATATCAAAGTTACCCGCCACCGCCAATATCCCGATTTAGTCTGTCTGAAATACTCGCAGATAGAATCTCCCCTGGGCGAAAAAATAGTCCAGCAGTGCCGAGGCATTATTTTAGATTCATCTCAAGATTGGCAGATAGTTTCTTATCCCTACGACAAATTTTTTAATTACGGAGAAATTCACGCCGCTGCAATTGATTGGAGTCATGCCAAAGTTTACGAAAAACTAGACGGTTCTCTGACTGTACTGTATTTTTACAAGGGAGAATGGAGAGTGCAATCTAGCGGCACTCCCGACGCCGCCGGCGAAGTTAATGGTTTTGGGTTCACTTTTGCAGAGCTTTTTTGGAAAGTCTGGCAAGAATTGGGATATCAATTGCCACAAGAAACCGACCAGTGTTTTATCTTTGAGTTAATGACGCCTTACAATAGAATAGTTGTCCAGCAACAAAACAATCAAATCGTGCTGCACGGGGTTCGCAACACTCAAACGCTGCTAGAAACCGATCCGAGTATTTGGGCAAATAAATACGGCTGGGAATTGGTAGCATCCTATCCTTTAACTAGCTGGAAAGAAGTTATCGAAGCGGCTCAACATTTAGATCCGATGAATTCGGAAGGGTATATTATCTGCGATGCTAACTTCAACAGAGTTAAAGTTAAGTCTCCGCAATATGTCGCGATTTCCCATCTGCGCGAAGGGTTTTCGACCCGCCGCATGATAGAAATTGTTTTAACTAATGAAGGAGAAGAGTTTTTAGCTTATTTTCCTGAGTGGACTCAATTGTACGAAAAAGTTAAGGACAAATATCAATGTTTGGTTGGAGAAATCGAGGAAGTTTACCGACAGCACGAACATATAGAAGTTCAGAAAGATTTTGCTTTAGCTGTGAAACATTTGCCCTACTCCGGCATTTTGTTTTCTTTGCGGGCCCGAAGAGTTGCGGGAGTGAAAGAAGCTCTCCGTGATGTTACGATCCATAAAATAGAGCAGTTATTGGGTTTAGATTACATCCATTTAGGTTTGTGAAGAAGAAGGCACGACACGGATTTTGACACGGATACACGGATTAATTATCGAGCGTGAGGCAGATGTTTAAGGAAGAGGGAAGTTCGGCAACGGATTATGTAACGGATGTAACGGATGTAACGGATGGAATGAAGAGGTAAGTATTTAAACAATGCCCAATGCCCAATGTCCAATTACCAATTACCAATTACCAATTGCCATGAAAAGAGTTATTGTACTTGTTGGTTTACCTGCTTCGGGAAAATCTCAATTTGCTAGGGAGTTGCTGCTGTCTGAACCTGCAAAGTGGGTGCGTAGCAATAAAGATTTGCTCAGAGAAATGGCTCACGCTTCTCATTGGTCGCCGGCGAATGAAAAGTTTATTGTGCAGTTGAGAGATACGATTATTTTGATGGCTTTGGAAAGTGGCAAGCACGTCATTGTTGATGATACTAATTTTGGGCCTCACATCGAGCATATTAAACAGTTGGTTAAAGGTAAAGCTGTTGTCGAAGTTAATGATTCTTTCTTGCAAGTTCCGGTTGAGGAATGTATTAAACGGGATTTGAAAAGACTTAATTCGGTGGGCAAAGATGTGATAATGAAGATGTACAATAAGTACGTGCGGGTTCCCGTTGTGCCGCCGGAATATAACCCGGATTTGCCGGATGCAATTATTGTTGATATGGACGGCACATTAGCGCTTCTCAATGGCAGAAATCCTTTTGATGCTTCTACGTGCGATCGCGATTTACCGAATCAGCCGGTTTTAGATACCGTTCGCAAGTGGCAGCCCAGCGCTAATATTATTGTAGTGTCGGGCCGCACAGATGACTGTCAGCCTCAAACTGAAAAATGGTTGCAGCAGTACGAGGTCAATTATGCTGCTCTTTATATGCGGAAAACCGGAGATATGAGGAAGGATGCAATTATGAAGGAAGAGTTGTATCGGCAGCATATTGAAGGGAAGTATAACATTAAGTTTGTTTTGGACGATCGCCAGCAAGTTGTTGATATGTGGAGAAGCTTGGGATTGACGGTATTCCAAGTAGATGAAGGGGATTTTTGATCTAGGGTTTTTCTGACAATTGTCCCATGCCTAATGCTACAATCAAAGTAACATCACAAAAAATTTTGTTATGATAGCCATTCCCCAAGAACCCCAAAAAATGACGGTTGAGGAATATCTCGAATGGGAAGCTCAACAAGAGATTCGCCACGAATATGTCAACGGCGAAGTTTTTGCCATGACAGGCAGTACAATTCCTCATAACGATCTTGCACTTAACTTTTACACTGCATTGCGCCCGCATCTGCGTTCCAGAGGCTGTCGGATGAACGTGTCAGATGTGAAATTGCAAGTCAGTTTTCAAAGCCGTTACTACTACCCTGATGTGATAGTCAGTTGCGACCCTCAAGACCTGGATTCCCGCAAATTCATTCAGAATCCTAAAATCATTGTGGAAGTTCTTTCTCCCAGTACAAGTGCTAAAGATCGGGATGAAAAATTCACTTGTTACCTAAAAATTCCGACTTTGCAAGAGTATATCTTGATTGATTCACAAAAGATTTTTGTTGAGCGTTACTGTCGGGGAGAGGGGAGAATGTGGCTGTACTATTCTTACACTGCTGGGGAGATTATCACTTTATCAAGTATTGGGTTTGATTTGCCGATCGCACTTTTGTATGAAGGTGTTGGATTTGAAACAGAAACAGAAACGTAAATGGGAATATTGAAAACCGCAATCTCTGTAGGGGCGGGTTCACCGAAATCTTTAACACAAATCAAACAATCTGATAAACCCGCCCTCCAACGCCCAATTTTACATCAACGTTTTATCCCTTAAATTAATGGTAAATTTGTATTTGCGATGGGGTGGGGGCGGGTTTAGGAGATTATTAATTTTTTCCATAGATGGTTGGTGAACCCGCCCCTACGGTTCAATTGTACCTGGTGTTGATTCAATACAGTTCAAACTATCGCGTCCAAGCCAGCCAGCGGTTAAACAAATTTTTCACAAACGGCGTCAAACGAGTGCGATTGTAAGCATCTCCCGCTTTCCGAATTGCATCAGCTTGTGTTGGATACGGGTGAATTGTGCTAGCAATCTTTCCCAAACCAATATTGTTAACCATTGCCAAAGTAATCTCGCTGATCATATCCCCAGCGTGGCGCGCAACAATAGTTGCACCTAATATTTTATCGCTGCCTTTCTTGACGTGAATTTTCACAAATCCTTCCTCTTCCCCGTCAATAATTGCCCGATCGACTTGACTGAAAGGAATTAAAAATGTATCGATATCAGTGCCTTTTTCCTTAGCCTCGTGTTCCCCAATTCCGACGCGCGCAATTTCCGGGTTTGTGTAAGTACACCAAGGTATCGTTAAAGCGCTGAGCTTTTTGCGCCCGAAAAATAGAGTGTTTTGAATTACCATTCTCGCGGCAAAATCAGCAGCGTGAGTAAATTTATGTTTCATGCAAATATCGCCGGCGGCATAAATGCGGGGATTAGTAGTTTGCAAATTGTCGTTGACAAATACGCCTTTTTGTGTATCGTATTCAACGCCGATCGCCTCCAGATTCAATCCTTCCACGTTAGGCGATCGCCCTGTACTCACAATAATTTCATCTACTGTTACCGATGCTTCCTTACCTTGACATTTATAATAAATTACTTTGCCTGCATTTGTTTTCTCAACGCGCTCTATTTGGGATTCTAGTATTAGTTGAATTTCTTCGCGTACAAAAGCCTGCTGCACGATTTTAGCAGCCTCCGCATCTTCCTTGTCTAAAATTTGAGCATTTTTGTGCAGCAATACGACTTCCGAACCCAGCCGCCGAAAGGCTTGAGCCAATTCGCAGCCGATCGGCCCTGCCCCAATTACTGCCAAACGCTGAGGTCTTTCTGTGAGGTTAAAGACAGTTTCATTTGTCAGATATCCAGCTTCTTGTAAGCCGGGAATTTGTGGTTGTCGCGCCCTTGCACCTGTGGCAATTACTGCTTTTTTAAAGCGGAGAGTTTGACCTGCAACTTCTACTGTATTGTTGCTAGTAAAACGACCCGAACCTAAAAAAACATCAACTCCTAATTTGTACTGGTAGCGTTCAACAGAATCAACATCGCTGATTCCCGCCCTAATCCGGCGCAGCCGTTCCATCACAGCGGCAAAATCCACTTCTACATTGTCAGAAACATTAACACCAAATTTACTTGCTTCCCAGATATCGCCAACAGTCCGAGACGATCGAATTAAAGCTTTTGACGGCACACAACCGACATTCAAACAGTCGCCGCCCATCAAATGTTTTTCAATCAAAGCAACTTTCGCGCCCAAACCTGCGGCACCGGCAGCCACAATTAATCCAGCGGGCCCCGCGCCAATTACTACTAAATTATAAGAACTAGCAGGCTGCGGATTTACCCAATCGGGCGGATGCAAATAGGAGACTAATTTCTGGTTGTGTTCGTCCATCGGGGGGACAGTTACGCGATCGAGTTTTGACTGCGACATTGGCAAATTCTCCTAATTAAATACTTTTTTCCAAAGCTTTGCTGGCTATCCGAGTGATAAAGACAGTAACAGCGACAGTAGCCAGAAAACTGATAATATTAATCAACCATTTTACTGCGGAATCTTGAGGACTTGCATACACAGTTTCCGTGCCTATCGCAGCAACCTCTCCCACCAAAGAACCCGAGTAAACGTACATAACTGTACCCGGTATCATGCCAAAGGAACCCAGCACGTAGTCTTTCAAAGAAACTTGAGTAATTCCCAGAGCGTAATTCAATAAATTGAAAGGAAATAAAGGACAAAGACGAGTCAAAAAAACTATTTTTAATCCTTGTTGGGAAACTGCGCGATCGAGAGCTTTAAACTTGGGGTGAGATTGCATATATTTTACCACGCGATCGCGGCACAAATAGCGCCCGATCGCAAAAGCAAATACAGCACCTAAAATGGAAGCCGCAAATACGTAAACTGAACCCCACCACAAACCAAAAATCGCCCCCCCTCCCAGCGTCAGTACCGAACCCGGTACAAACAGCACAGTAGCCAAGTTGTAAGTAGCGACAAAAGCCACTGGCCCCCACCACCCTAAATCCTCGATCCGCATTAACAGAGTTCTCAAAACATCTTGAACGTAGGCAGATCTAGTTGCTACAATTAAGAGAGCGAGCAAAAGGGCGATCGAAAAAAACAACACTATGCGTTTAAATTTTACCCTAGCATAATCTTGGATTCGTGCTTTTGCCATGATTCACCCGCAAATATTTATCAGCATTATACTGCAAACTTAAATTATTACTGTAAACTACCCTAAAAGCGATCGTCATGACACCAAAAGCCCAACTTCCAATCCCCGAACATTTCGACCTCAAAAAAGTAGGCGAAGTCTGGCGAGTCCCCTACCAAGAACGCGCCGCCCAAGCGAAAGATTGGGCCAAACAGCACAACATCCAGCCCGCCGCCAGCGACAAAAATCAGATTTGTTTGCTGATAATCGATGCCCAAAATACCTTTTGTTTGCCCGAATTTGAACTATTTGTTGGCGGCCGTTCCGGTAGCGGTGCTGTCGATGACAACCTGCGGCTGTGCGAATTTATTTACCGTAATTTAAATGCAATTACAACCATTGCGCCCACAATGGATACCCACACCGCCATGCAAATTTTTCATCCAATCTTTTGGATCAACGAAGCTGGCGAACACCCCCTACCCGCCGCCACATCAATTACTTTAGAAGACGTGCAGCAAGGCATCTGGAAAGTCAATCCAGCCGTCGCCGATAGCATCAGCGGGGGCAATTTTTCAGCACTGGAAAAACAGGCTTGGAACTACGTCAAAAAACTCAGCGCCGATGGGAAATATCCCCTGACAATTTGGCCTTATCACTCGATGTTAGGTGGCATCGGACACGCGCTGGTTTCGGCGGTGGAAGAAGCAATATTTTTTCATACTATAGCCCGCAACAGCCAAGCACTTTTTGAAATCAAAGGCGGGAATCCACTGACAGAAAACTATTCTGTTTTGCGCCCTGAAGTGTTAGATGGATTCGACGGCAATCCGATTGCGGAAAAGAATGCTAAGTTTATTGATAAATTACTCGATTTTGATGCAATAATTATTGCCGGACAAGCCAAAAGTCACTGCGTTGCTTGGACAATTGATGATTTGTTAACGGAAATTTTGGCGCGAGATCCGAATTTGGCAAAGAAGGTTTATTTGCTGGAAGATTGCAGTTCGCCTGTGGTGGTTCCGGGTGTTGTTGATTTCACGGAACAAGCAGATGCAGCTTATCAAAAATTTGCGGCGGCGGGAATGAATGTGGTTAAATCTACTGAGTTAATTCTGGACGATTAAAGACCAGGGTTTACTCTTGGGGTTTTCAGTGAAAAAAAGTATACATGATTAACCAGGGGCGGTAATTTTTGTTCGGTTGGCACTCTGCTGCGATCGCATTTAACTTATTGCTTATGATATCATATCCGAAAAATCACTTACGAGAGAAGCGTAGTTAAGGAGTTTCCCGATGGCTGAAAGCGAAATTTATAGTGTTGTTCTTTTTCGGGATGCGAGTGTGCAAGCAATTTCAAAACTCTCGGTGGCCATCGCCACGACTCTTCTGAGCACAGTTGTAACTGCAACCCAAGCCTACGCAGTTCCCGTCACCTACGATTTCACCATCACTGTTACCAAAGGCGGGTTAGCGGGCAATTCATTCGACGGTTCTTTCAGCTACGATGATGCCAAATTGAAGGGAACGGGAGTGGAAGAATTGGGAATTACTGACGGATTAACGACCTGCCTAAATTACCTGGGACGCACTTATCGCGAAACCGATGATACCAGTTATCCTACCTTTCCCACACTCAGATTTGAGGATGGCAAGATCACGCAACTAAACTTTTGGATTCAGCCGAATCAACGAGTTAATTGGTGGAATTTACCTGGATGGGAAGTCAAGCTGTCTGAGCCTAAAATGAGCGATTCAACTGTTCCCAATTGTCAAAAACGGTGAGGCGTAGCCAAGGTGCGATCGAGGGTAAAAATATACGAGGAATTAGATGCAACTGCCTACGCTTACGGTAATTTCAGGCAGCCACGCTACCAAGGTGCGATCGCCGATTATCTGCTGGGGCGATCGCATATTTGCGATCGCTAGGAACGGATGACTCAAAGATTGTTTTAAAAAAACCGCATGATTCCTATTTTCTGTCGGTCAATAGTGCCTCTGCGGTTGACGATTTTTAATAACTATTTCCCATCCAATCGGGGGGTTCCTTCCAAAAAACTGCCGCTCAACATTAATTCCGTCATCCGGTCTAAGTTGCCGCTGACTTGCAATTTTTTATCGGTTTGAAAGCGCTCGATATCTGCTTTCAAATTGCCGCTATTATATCCTAATTTACTCAAATAGTCAATAGCTTGCTGATTGCTTAACAAGATATCCGCAGACCGGAAAATCGGCACGTATTGATCGCGCCAAACCTGGGCAAAAGTTGCTCTATCTAAATAGAAAATCCTCCCCCGTGCCGGGTCTCCAATGGCAGCAATACTGTCATTCATTCCCAGCAAAGCCACGGCGTGGGGTAGCTTCCGAGGGCCGTCAAACAGCCAAACTGCTAGCACTCCGGGGCGATTAATTTGCTGAATTTGCTCCCAAGTCGGCGCCAGTTCGATCGCATTTACGCCCAAAGCTCTTGCTGCTATAATTAACTGCGGCATGGAAGTTCCCAAGCGACTCGTCCGGGCAAAACGCGCTACACTCGATTCCGTGGCATCGATTCCCCAACGCCTTAACACTGTTGCTAGGGCCGCCGGCGCGCAACTGCTGTTAGATGTTTGTCGAAATACACCGTTGGGTCGCAAATTATCTATTAAATCAGCGTAAATTGGCGCCATAAAATAGTTTTCAGCGCCTGTAAATCCTCCCAATCCCAGCAAGCCAATTAAGATTACTGCGATTACTTGCGATCGCGCTGTCAACCAACTTATACTAAACCCAATACCGCAGACTCCCATCAACATCACTCGTAGCAAAGTCCAAGTAACTCGCATCCCGTGAAAGCGCCACTCGATCGGCAAAACAGGCATTTGAGGCATATTTAGAGCCAGTAGCAGCAAGGCAATATAAAAACCCAAAAACAGCAGGGCGATCGAATTTCTGCCCTTAAACAAATCATTAGCCGTCACTCCCGATCGAACTAACACTCGCCCGAACCGCATTCCCCAGACAAACAGCACCGCACCCAGCACCAGCGTCACTACTATTTCCATGAACTCAAAATTTTGTTGCTTAACTAAGTTGTAACATTTATGCGATCGACTTGAACCCCAATCAATAGTGGGAGAGAGGAAGAGTGGGGGAGAGAATTTGACGATGTGTGGGTTTCGTTCTTCAATTTCCCGCTACAATCGAATAAACAAGATTTATCCAACCAAAATCGCAGCAGGTAGAACAACCGTTAATCCTAAAGGCTTGGCCTGCATCGCTTGCTCGACATTAAGTTTTGCCAGGTTTTTATTTATGAGTGTGAATCAATGGTGACAATCAGATAATTCAGCTACCTAATCCCAAAGGAGAGATTGCTATGTTTGTCAACTTAAAGCTGAGAAACCAGATGTTACTCGGATATGCAGTTCCCATTGCTTTATTTGTAGGATTAGTAGCGCCAGTTTTCTCTAGCGCCAGTAAGATAGCCGAGTCATATAAACAAACAAAAATCTCGCTTATTGCCATAGAAGGGACAGATTATATGAGTTTTTACATGGCCCAGATGGTGGGAGATACTAGGGGCTATCTTCTGATCAAGGATGGAGATTATTTAAATGCTTACCAGAAAACTTTACAAACATTTGAAGAAACAGCAGCATCTCTAGGCAAGACGATTGAAAATCCCAGCCAAAAAGAGCGATTGCAAAAATTAATGGGCTTACAAAAACAATATGATGATTTTTCTGGACAAATGATTAATTTAGTCAAGCAAGGAAAGCAAAAAGAAGCGCTAGAAGTTTTTGCCACAAAAAAAGGGACATTAATCATCAATGAATTTAACGAATTAAATCGCTCTTTTAATGAAAAAGAGCATGAAATTTTGGACGCTGCAACTTCCAAGGCAGAAGAAAATATCAGATTTTTAGTCGCTGCCGTTTTGGTTGGTGCCGTCTTAGGCATCACGATCGCCTTACTTGCTGCCTTTTTAATCTCTTCAGGTATTGCTAAAACAATTAGTGACGCAGTGAATACGATCGCCAGTTCTTCCACAGAGATTGCGGCCACAGTGGAACAGCAGGAACGTACAGCCGCACAGCAATCGAGCTCTGTAAATCAAACTACAATCACAATGGATGAGCTGGGCGCGGCTTCCCAACAATC
>NZ_JAUBRC010000070.1:0-29048 GCF_036701635.1 Microcoleus sp. N9_B4
GAAGAAGGAAGAAGGAAGAAGGAAGAAGGAAGAAGGAAGAAGGAAGAAGGAAGAAGGAAGAAGGAAGAAGGAAGAAAGCCCTTCGACTACGCTCAGGGTACAAATTCTATTATTATGACTGATGAGGATTTATTGCAGGTAGCCCCAAAAGTGAAGCTTTTTATTTACCATACCCCGGAACTTACGCCAGCCGACAAAATGCCGGCTTGCGCGATCGCAGTTGATGTGCTGCGGGCGACTACGACAATGGCAACGGCCCTGAATAATGGGGCGGAAGCTGTCCAAGTTTTCAGCGACTTAGATAAGCTAATGGCCGAGAGCGAAAAATGGCCCGCAGACAAGCGAATTCGCGCTGGCGAGCGCGGCGGCGGCAAAGTTGACGGATTTGACATGGGGAATTCTCCACTGGACTGCACGCCAGAAAAGGTGACTGGGAAGCGAATTTTTATCAGCACAACTAACGGTACTCGGGCTCTGGAACGAGTGCAAGCTGCTGCAACTGTGTTAACGGCGGCTTTGATTAACCGCAAATCTGTGGTGCAGTTTTTGTTAAATAAACAGCCGGAAACTATTTGGATTGTGGGTTCTGGTTGGGAAGGGAGTTATTCGTTGGAAGATACGGTTTGTGCTGGTGCGATCGCCCAAAGTCTCCTGGCAGAAAGCGGTATTCCTGCCAGCGATTTTGCTGGTAACGATGAAGTATTTGGGGCTATTGCTCTTTATTTGCAGTGGCAAGATAGGTTGCACGAATTGTTGGAAAGGGCCAGCCACGGCCAGCGCCTCCTCGGTTTAGGTGTTATTGAAGATTTAAAATATTGCGCGCAAACGGATACTTTAGATGTGCTGCCTGTGCAGCGAGAACCGGGAGTGTTGGTTAAGTCGGATTTTAAAATTCCTCAAGCTAATTTCTGGGTTCCATCATCAGAAAAAACGGTGAATTAACTTTTTCTGCGAGTGGTGTATTAGTAAGGTGCGCGGCCCTGCACACCTACTCGAACAACCAAAATAAAATTGGTTTGCAGCATCGGAATGCAACTCCTCATAAAAATCAGAGGACTTGCATTCCTCACTACAGACAACGGAAATTAGTAGTTAGCGAACGAGATTTTGTTTAAAAAGTAAAATTAAAGATATTTGGTAGGGACATAACATTAGTTGTGTCCCTAATGTATTGGAGGCAATTGAGAATTGCTGTCTTCACCGCCGAAGCGCTGAATTAAACACTCGGCAATTCTGGCTGCTGCACCGGGTTCTCCCATGCGGCGCCAGCCATTCTCAGCGATTAGCTGCAACCTGTCGGGGTCGCGGAGCAAAGACTGCACTGCGCCGGCAACTTCGGCGGGATGTTTGACTAAAATTAATGACGGGCCTAACAGGCGACTTTGAGCTTCTGCAAAGGCGGGAGTAAATTGCGGGCCGTTTCCGGAAATGGCGATCGCGGGTTTTCCTAAACCTACAAATTGTTCTGTAGCTGTTCCTGCCATTGCTATTGCTAAATCGGCTTCGTACAAACAATCGTTAAAACTTTGCTGAGTCAAAATCATCGTGGCGTTTCTCTGCACAAATGTCAAGGGCAATAGCAAATTAGGAGATTCTTTCCGAATTTGTTGATCGCTAGAAACAGGAAGCCGCAAAATACTTCCTTCTCGCCGCTGTGTTCTAGTTTCGCCGTCTTGTCGCCAGCCGAAAAAATCTAAACTAGGTCGCAAAGCTTCTAAGTTTAACTCTGGAGAAATGGCTCCGAAAAATAACAATTTGCGATCGGCAAACAGCGACAAAATTCCGGCTACAGCCTCTACTATTAGCAGCCAATTAGCATAGGCTTCCGGCGCTCTAGAACCGGGGAGTAAGGTGATGATGAGCGATCGCTCCATTTCCCGAAACTCTGCGTCAGGGCCGTAAAAACCGGCGGGATTTTCCGGTTCGAGTCCGTCCATCATCGGATTTCCGAGATTGTAAGCGGGAACTCCCAGCGTTTGTAAAGTCTCGGCGGTCAGCGCGTCCCTGGCAAAAACGGCTCGACAGCGCGATCGAGTCATCAACCAGCGCTCCCAAGGCAAATAAACCGATCGCGACCAATTCCACCCACCAAAGACCCTGGATTTGCGAGCCAGAGGCCCGTCCTCGTCCCGCAAATAATACTCGGACTTAGCAGTACCGACAAAGGCATAGGGCGCGCCGCTGAGCCAAGCAAACAGCAGCGGTACAATATCCCCGCAGGCTAAAATAACGCCGTCTTGATTCCCAGACTGTTGTTGGGTTCGCACCCAAGCGCGGATGGCTTTAAACTGAGCGATGGTCAACTGAAGCAGGCCGCCTTTGACATCGCGCAAAAATTCCCTCCCGTCCATGTAAATAAAGCCGCCCGAAGGCATCCGTTGCACCGGGCCAATGATGCGGGCGTTTTCTAGTTGAGCGAAAGCTTGCCCTTCGCCCACTAGCGGAAACACGGCTAATTCTGGCGGATGCGGGTGCTGTTGCAGTTCCTGCAAGATGCGAAGGGCGATCGCGTCTTCTCCGTGGCCGTTACTGAGGCAAAGTAATTTCAATCCCAACTCTCTCAAAAACTGTCTCTGAATATATAGAAGCAAGATTAGCCGCAGGATGCAAGGTGGTATAGCCGGATGTTGAAGTAAGTGGAGCGCCGATCGCACGAGTCTGGGACTTTTGGGTAAAATAGCAGATGAAACTCTATTTTATAGGTAAAATTGGATGGTACAAACCCTGCCCAAATCTTTGACACTCCAAGAGTTTCTGAAGTTGCCAGAAACCAAACCAGCCAGCGAGTACATTGACGGTGAAATCATTCAAAAACCGATGCCTCAAGGAGAACATAGTGTCATTCAAGGCGAGTTGACAAGCGCTGCTAATACTGCTCTCAAACCTCAAAAGGTGGCGCGAGCATTTCCAGAACTACGGTGCATTTTTGGCGGTCGAGCGATCGTTCCAGACGTGACTGTATTCACTTGGGAGCGCATTCCCCGTAAAGAAAATGGTGGTGTGGCAAATGTGTTTGCGATCGCCCCGGATTGGACAATTGAAATCCTCTCCCCCGACCAAAGCCAAACTAAAGTTACTAAAAATATTTTACATTGTCTCAAACACGGAACTCAAATGGGTTGGTTGATCGATCCAGAGGAGCGATCGGTTTTTGTATATCGGCAGACTCAATCAACGGAGGTGTTTGACGAACCGGAACAGTTATTGCCCATGCCATCTTTTGCCAGGGAATTGCAACTGACAGTAGGAGAATTATTTGGTTGGCTATTAGAGTGATATCAAGTCCAATCGAGCGGCCGCACATGATATTACTACTGACTACTGACCACTGACCACTGACCACTGACCACTGACCACTGACTACTGACTACTGACCATCGATATATTGCTTTAAAGTATTCCGAATTTGTTTGAGCTGAAATCCCTTAGCAAGTTGGCGCAGCTTCGAGACAAACGGCCCTAAATTAGGTTCTAAACTCTCCAGATTAGCACTCTCCTCAAAAATTTCTTCAATGTCGCCCATAGCTGCGAG
Organism: Microcoleus sp. N9_B4; assembly: GCF_036701635.1. Lineage (NCBI taxonomy): Bacteria > Bacillati > Cyanobacteriota > Cyanophyceae > Oscillatoriales > Microcoleaceae > Microcoleus > Microcoleus sp. N9_B4. The sequence continues at coordinate 3,533 of NZ_JAUBRC010000070.1, forward strand.
TTTCAAAAGTTTTGCTACCGACTCAGAAGCCGCAGGTAACAGAGAAGAATAAGCAGGAAAATCAGAGGCTGGTGACAAACTGGGAGGTTTGCGCTTTTTGTTTTCCGAAGATTCCCCATAAATCCATTCTAGTCCCAAATGCACGCGCAACTGTTCCAAAAAGTGATTTGCTTCGATCGGCTTGGGAAGAAAAGCATCGCACCCTGCGAGGATGCTATCTTGCTGCGTAGCCTCGAAAACGCTAGCTGACATAGCGATTAACACAACATCTTTTACTTCCGGCAACTGCCGCAGTTTTCTTGCAGTTTCTAAGCCATCCATTACAGGCATCCGCAAGTCCATTAAAATCACATCCGGTTGAAATTCAACTGTTTTGCAGAGGCATTCTTGACCGTTTTGGGCCTCTGCAACCTCAAATCCCAAACGCCCCAGCAGCCTGCACAACAAATCGCGACTTAGTTGATTATCATCCACGATTAGCACTTTCCGCTTCTTGCCAACAAAACCGACAAGCCAGCGTTTTTCCTGTAAAGGAGACACCTCCAAATACTGTTTGGCTGCGGGTAATTCTAAATCTATCCAAAAAGTGCTGCCTTTTCCCAAAGTGCTGTTGACGCGAATTTCGGTACCCATCAGTTTCGCTAATTTCTGGCTAATCGAGAGTCCGAGACCTGTACCTTCAACAAAGGTATTGACTCCTACTTGGTGGAAGGGCAAAAATATTTCTTCTAACTTGCTTCGCTCTATTCCTGTGCCGGTATCCTCGACTTGAAAGCGGATTTTTAAAGCGTGTTTGGCTGCGATTGGATTGTGGGCGAAGCGCATATAATTTTGTTTCAGTTCCGAACTCAAAGTCGAGAGTTCATAATCTTCTCCTTGCCCTCGACTCCAGGCACCTGTGCCGACATAGCCGACCTTGAGAGTCACACCGCCGCTGTTAGTAAATTTAACGGCATTACTGAGTAAATTTATGAGGATTTGGCGCAATCTTTTTGGATCTACACGAACGTAGCTAGGCAGGGGAGAGACTTGTTCGTAATTGAATAAAATTTCTTTTTGAGAGGCGCGCATCTGAAAGAGATCAGCAATGTTTTTCGTGAAATCTAGAAAATTCAACTCTTCCGGGTAGAGTTCCATTTTTCTAGCTTCGATTTTGGAAAGGTCTAAAACATCGTTGATTAACATCAGTAGGTGTTGACCGCACTGTTGAATATTACTGAGACTTTCTTGCTGATCTGAGCTTAAGTCTTTGTCTGTTTTGAGGATTTGAGTGTAACCTAAAACGCCGTTTAAAGGCGTGCGTAGTTCGTGGCTCATGTTGGCGAGAAATTCGCTTTTGGCGCGGTTGGCGCTTTCCGCGACTTCTTTGGCTTGTTGGAGGGCAGATTCTGCAAGTTTGCGATCGGCAATTTCGGTTTGTGCTTGTTGAAATAGCGTCGATTGCTGGATCGCGATCGCCAATTGCACGCACAATTGCCGCAGGGATTCTATTTCTGAGGAATCCCAGGGACGGGGGCCGCTGCAATCCTGGGCAATTAGCAGTCCCCAGAGCTGATTTTTTGCGGTCTGTTCGGTCTGGCAAATGCTTTCTCGTGCTTTCAAAATCGGCACTACTAAGTTAGCTTTTACTTCCAATCCTTCGAGGAATTTCATGTGGCATTCCGTCAAATTTTCCCGGTAAATATCTTCCATAGATCTAATACAGCCTTGCTGATAAATATCAACAAATCTCTCTCTAAAACAGCCATCAATACTGTTAAAGTTTCGCAGCGAAATTCTATCTTTGGCCACGGATTCCACAACGACAAAGCCACTCCAGTCGGGATTAAAACGGTAAATAACTGTGCGGTCTGTTTGCAAAAACTGCCGGACTTGTTCGACAGCAGTTGTCAGGACTTCTTCTAAATTGAGGGAGGATCGAATGCGATCGAGCATGGCAACTACTAGCCGTTCTCGCCTTAATTGCTGCTGCAGGGCCATCTCCGCTTGTTTTCGTTCGGTGATGTCGGTAATTACTCCCACTAACCCGATTAAATGACCAGTTTCATCTTTAATGCCGTCGGCGCGAAATAAAGTTGTTACCAGTTCGTTGCTTTTAGTGTTAATTTTGAGTTCGCCTTGCCAAGATTTGCCTTTACGGATCGTTTTAAACATTTCTCGCAGCATTTTAGTTTGGGGGTAAATTGCTGTTAATCCGCCTGCTGTGTTTAGTTCTTCTGCGGTGTAGCCGTACTGTTGAACAAAGGCTTGATTGTGGTAGATCGATCGCCCTTTCAAGTCAGCAATGCCGATCGCATCGCTGGTGCTTTCAACCGCTTGAGTAACTCGCAGTAAATCTAATTCTGCTTGTTTGCGATCGGTGATATCAGTTATAGTGCCGATATAGCCTTTAATTTCCTGCTTGTCTCCGATTTCTGCAATTGCCTGACCTATCACCCAAATTACACGACCGTCTGGACGCTGAAATCGGTATTCTGATTTAAAAGGAATTTTCTCAATAATTGCTCGATCCCATTCATTTTTTACCCGCTCCGTATCATCGGGATGTATGGCATTCATCCAGCCAGTTTCTGCTGCTAATTCTGCGTTTAATCCCGTAATTTCGCTCCACCGTTGATTCACATAAAGGCAATTTCCCAAGGTGTCGGTATGGAATATGCAAACTGGCGATGCTTCTGCTAAAGTTTGGTAGCGGCGCTGGCTCGATCGCAGGGCTGATTCTACCTGCTTTCTATTAGTTATATCGCGGACTATAGAAATTGTTTCGCCCCCTGCAAGCATTGTCAGCGACAATTCTTGAGGGAACTTAGTACCATCGCGGCGCTGACCTATCGCTTCTATATTGCAGTACCCTTTTTGCAGGAGCGTCGGCATTATTTGTAGTTCAAAAAATAGATTCTCTGCTTTGCTGTAGAGCATATTCCATTTCTTCCCATACAGTTCGCTAGGGCTAGCCAAACCGTACATTTTGAGATAAGCGTCGTTTGAATAAATACATTCTTTCTTATCATTAAAAATAGCGATACCGTCGTAAGCAGCGGCTATTGCTACTGCTTGTTGCTGGAGTGTGGACTCGGCTTGTTTGCGAGATGTAATGTCGTGACCGACTGAGTAGATTAAACCTTCTTCACTAAATGGCGATGATGTCCACAGGAGGCATTTGTAAGAACCGTCTTTGCAAAGATAGCGGTTTTCAAAGGAGATACTGGAAGTACCGGCTATTAGTTTTGCCCCTTCGGCTACGGTGGCTTTTCGATCGTCTGGATGAACAAATTCGATCATTGGCTTGGCAAAAAGTTCCGCACTACTGTAGCCTAGAACTGTTGACCAAGCAGGGTTTAAACGTTTAAAATATCCGTCAAAACCGACAATACAAAGCAAGTCTAAGGAGATGGTAAAAAAACGATCGCGCTCTGTTTGTGCTTGCTTTAATTCAGTAATATCCATTACTAAACCGTCCCAGAGAATATCTCCTTCGCTGCCAGATTGGCTGTCATTATTGAGCCTTTCTGGTCTGGCAGCTCCTTGCAGCCACTTAACTTTTCCAGATGGCAAAGTCTGTCGCCACTGCTGCTGCCAAGGTTCCAGCGTGGTGGCTGAAATTGCGATCGATGCTTTTAAATCTAAGAGATCGTCTGCGTGAATTCCGCTGAAAATCAGTTCCGCATTTTGCTCGATCGCTTCTGCTGCTAATTCGTACAGTTGGCGACTGCCTGAAGAGATGTAGGGAAAAGACATTTTTCCAGTTGCTGACATTCGTAATTGATAAATTGTTCCCGGCAGGTTAGCTGCCAATTTTTGAAATCGAGCTTCGCTTTGTTCCAGGGCTTTTTGCTGCCGTCTGTATTCAGTAAACTCTCTAATAGTGCCTACTATTACTTGACTGCCATCTGATTTTTTAAAGACGCTTTTTTTGGTAGAGATGATGTGTTCTTTCCCTGCCGTGTCTGTGAATTTTTCTTCAGTTTCCAAGCAGATACCCGTTCTCAATACTTCTTCATCTTTTGTCCAAAAAACAGCAGCTTCTGATTGGGGGAAAAAGTCATAATCTGATTTGCCGATCAGTTCTTGCCGCGATTTGCCGACAAACTGACAAAAAGCATCATTTAATATCATCCAGCGGTGTTGCTCGTCTTTGACAAAAATTGGGTCTGGCGTAGCATTTATGGTGTGGTTTAAAAATTCTTCTGACGCTTTCAGTTTTGCTTCGTAGCGGTAGCGATCGCTCACGTCCAACACTACTTCAATCATCCGGTCGATAGACCCATCCTGGCGGCGGATGCAGCGCAGGGAAACTCGCGTGTGAACTATTTCGCCGTTTTTTCTGAGCCACCTTTTGTCTAAGATGTAACCGTCGAGCCTACCTGCTAACATCTGAGAAAAATTTTCACAATTAGCCTCCAAATCCTCTGGATGAGTCAACTCTAGCCAATTCTTTTGCACGAGTTCATAGCGCTCATAGCCCAGCAAATTGCACAGGGCATCGTTAACTTCTATCCAGTGGCAATTGAGAGGAATTTCGCTGTCAATAATTGGAGCGATGATGGCAATTCCGATCAGGGAATTTTCCACCACCGAGCGATATTTTTCTTCACTTTTTCGCAAAGCATCTTGACTGTTCTGGCGTTCTATGGCGTAACGGAGCGATCGAATTAACAGTTCGCTGTCGATTTTTCTTTTTACCAAATAATCCTGTACGCCGACCGAAATCAACCGCAGGGCAAGTTCTTCGTCGTTTTGGGCGGTCAGAACTACGATCGGCACATTTACCCCGTACTCTTGTACGCGAGCCACCGTCTCGATTCCCAGACTATCTGGCAGTGAAAGGTCTAATAAAATTATGTCAAAAGTTTCTTGATTCAATCGCTGCTGCGCTTCGCTGAGGCGCTCTACTTTCGTCAGCACTATACGCTGCGCGCCGCCAATTTCTGACAGCAAATCTTCAATCAGCTCAGCTTCATGAGGGTTGTCTTCTACTAACAGAACTTTAAAGCAGATAGGAGGCAAAGCTAAGTTAAAAACTGCTTTCATAATATTTATTAATCAGAAAATATTAAACTAACTTGAATTTTACCTTTGATTTTTAGGGCAGTCATTCAATTGATTGTACACATATATACACCGTAAAATTGCGGGGTGATAAATTGCTACAAAAATTGTGTTTACTTGTAATTATATCACGCACTAAGTAGAGTGTCAACGGAAAATATTTTTTATTATAAATTGCAATTTATGCCAGTTAAAAAAAGAATCCAATTGTAGCCAAAATTCCCAGCGCAATACTCACAGCCATCACCAATTATTCACTTATTTTATTTGCTCTATAAACTAATGTTAACTTGTAGTTTGTACTTGATATTGTCTGACTTAAAATAGAGTAATTAATTTAGTTTGCCTACCTTATAGCTTATACCTTTTGACAAAAGGATGCCTCGACTAAGCGAGAGTAAAGTAAAAAGTTGAACCTTGCTCCGGTTCTGATTCCACCCAAATATAGCCGCCGTGAAGTTCCACAATTTTTTGACAAATTGCTAAACCAATACCTGTCCCAGAATATTCTCTTTGAGTGTGCAAGCGCTGGAAAATTTGAAATATCCGTTTTTGATGCTGCGGAGCAATCCCAATTCCATTATCTGAGACAGAAATTAACCATTTTTTCTCCTGTTTGCAAGCAGTAATATGAACCACAGGCGGTGCATCGTGGCGATATTTAATCGCATTGCTGACTAAATTTTGAAATAGCTGCACGAGTTGAGAAATATCCCCGGTTACCGTTGGTAATTCGCTGTAAGTGACAACGGCTTTATTCTCGCGGATCGCCCCTTGCAGGTTCGCGAGTGCTTGCTCGAGTGCGTGATTGCAATCTGTCAGTTCAAAAGGTTTCCGACTCCGGCCAACGCGCGAATATTCGAGTAAATCGTCAATTAAATTTTGCATTCTCGTGCAGCCCTGAACGATATTACCGATAAACTTACTACCTTGGCTGTCGAGTTGGTCTTTGTAGCGTTTTTCTAAAAGTTGAGCGTAACTGGCAATGGTTGCTAAAGGCGCTTGCAAGTCGTGAGAAGCCACATAAGCAAATTGTTCTAGTTCCGCATTTGAACGCGCCAATTCTTGGTTAGATTTTAATAGAGCAGATTCGGCACGCTGGCGGTGGGATATCTCTTGTTGAAGTACCAAATTTTGCTCTTGCAGGGCTTTTTCAACGGCGCGACGGGTGCTGATTTCTTGTTGCAAGATTTGGTTTTTTTCCTGAAGAGTTTTTTCTACAGCTAAGCGGCTAGTGATTTCTTCTTGCAGCAGCATATTTTGTTCTTTTAGCTGCTTTTGTAAATTCCGCAGGCTGAGGTGACTTTCGATGCGAGCGAGCACTTCTTCAAACTGAAATGGCTTGCTGATATAGTCAACAGCTCCCACAGCAAATGCGTTTACTTTGTCAAATACTTCATCTTTAGCGCTGATAAAAATTACCGGAATTTCGCGAGTTTTTGCTTCGAGTTTCAAGTGCTGACAGACTTCGTAGCCGTTCATTTCCGGCATCATTATGTCGAGCAAAATCAAATCGGGTGGATTAGAATTGCAGGCTCTCAAAGCCATTTTTCCGTTAATGACGCAGCGGGGGGTGTACCCCCTCTGAGTCAACATCGTAGACAACAGACGCAGGTTTTCTGGTGTATCGTCTACTACTAAAATGTTTCCTAACGGCGTCCCTGGTTGGTGATTGTTCATTGATTATTTCCCATTTTCTATTTTCTTTACAAAAGATGTTTGCAGCTATCTATTTTATTTAGGACTTACGAAAAACACCCGGTTTTGAGTAGGAATATGAGAAAAAAAACGAGAAATCAGCTCATAAACCGGGTGTTTAGCCGTTTGTGCAAAAGCAAGTCCTGTTATTGTTGGTTTACCAATCCTCAAATCCCCAGCAGCAGAGTCAGAACATTATTGTCCCAAGCCAATCCTTTGTCTAAAACCTTAAATCCCGCGACTTTGCACATAGCTTCTAAAGCAGTAGCTGTAGGTAGCCACCACCACGGCGCAAAATCGTTCATGTGAAAAACTGATTTCTCAGTTATCCCTATAAGTTGGTTGTTGTTGATGTATGGCCACCAATAAGCTGTTAAAATAGCTCGTTCTGCGTCGTCCAAAGCTGGAATAAACATTACTCCAGAAGTGGGAATTTCATAGCGTCCAAACTCATTTTCTATAACTTCTTGGGTGATAGCTGAAGTGAAAACTAAATGCTCGCGAGTTATCTGACGCAAGGCAACTAAAATCTGCAACGGATGGGGGTGATGGTACAAAACTCCTGCACAGTGAACTACATCGTAAGGCTCGCCAATGTCTGCAAGTTGAATCTGAGTGATATCTTGATTGATACAGTGATAATTAGCAATATTTAAACTTGTCATGCGATCGCGAAAATCTTGCCACCAGTGCATGGATGCCGGCATGGCATCAATCATTGTCAGAGAAACGGCACCGTATTTGCTAGCTACAGATACTTTTTCGCTGACAGTTCCCCACAAGCCGCCGACTTCTGCAAAAGTCTTGCCTTTGGCAACTCGGGCAATGTAGCGATCGCGAATATCCTTAGCTTCTAACTCTAATAATATACTCGATTCCCCTGTTTGACGCTGTTTTTCTAAAATCTCCTCTAATTTTTGGGATGTTGCGGGATCTTTTGGTCTAATCTCTAATACCATCAAGTACAACATGATGGCTTCGTTAAGCCGATCGCTCTCAGCAAACTTTTGGGCGATTTCGCAGTAAAATTCAGGAGCGTGCTGCGGCTGCATTTCGTGGTGATAGTAGCTAGTTGCTACATCTGAATCAACCGGAGTTCTTTTAATGAGAGCATTACCTAACTTTATGTAAATTTCTGGTAGAGACGGCTCGATTTTAAGCGCACAAAGGTAGGTGGAAACAGCATCCTTCCATTCGTGACTTTCACTCAAAGCATCACCTAAATTGTAATAAGACCAAGAAACATGGGGATTAAGTTCAATAGCACGTTGATAAGCTGTAGCCGCAGCTTTCCACTGTTGAGTTTTTAACAGCACTTCTCCTAAATTGTGGTAAGTCCAAGAGAATTCTGGATTGAGTGCGATCGCCCGCCGATAAGCGAATGTTGCTGGGGAAAACTTCTGAAGCTTAACTAAAGTCAAAGCTAAGTTATAATGAGACCAAAATAAATTTGAATTAAGTGCGATCGCCTGTTCGTATGCAGCCTCAGCTTCCGACCATTTTTCTAGTTTAACAAGAGCATCCCCTAACTGGTGAAAAGCTGAGAAAAAATTCGGATCTAATTCAGTAGCGCGCTGGTAAGCTGCGGCGGATTCTGACCATTGTTCTAATCGATCGCAAGCTGCACCAATGCTGTAGTAAGCTCCAGAAAAATTCGGATTTATTTCAACACTTGTGCGATAACATCTCGCGGCTTCTTGCCATTCTTCTAACTTGAGCATAACGGTGCCTAAGTTGTAGTATGACCAAAAAGAATTGGGATTTAACTCAATACTTTCCCGGTAGGCGGCCTCCGCTTCGCGCCAGAATTCCTTGGCTTGCAAAACATTGCCTAATTGGTAATGAAACTCCGAAATATCCGGCTGGAGTTGAATAGCTTTGCGGTAGTGAACAATAGCTTCGTCCCACTGTTTCAGCTCGCTAGCAGCTTCGGCTATCTTACAATAAGCTTCGCAAAAGCTCGGGTTTAAAAAAATGGTGCGGTGGTAACAAACTAGCGCTTTTTTAAGCTTATTTTGGGCAAGCAATGTATTACCCAAATCAAGATATTCTTCCGCTCTTTCTATTGGTTCCACGATGAGTGCTTGATACCAACAGTCTGCCGCTTCCTCAGCTTGACCGACTTGGGTAAATATCCGGCTCAAATTTCGGTAAAATCCTGCAAAGTCCGGTTGGATGGAGATCGCTTTTTGATAACAGCCGATCGCCTCTTGCCACTGTTCCAATGTAGCGCAGAGAGTGCCGAGGTTAGCAAAAGCTTCTGCAAAATCCGGTTGCAGGGCGATCGCAACTTTATACCAATACCTTGCGTCTTCTAGTTTACCCTGAGCTTGCAGCGCCTTCCCCAAGGTCTTGCAAGTCTTGGCGGAATTGGGGTGCGATGCCAAAATTTGCTGGCAAAGTGCGATCGCCTCATCCAACTTCCCTAAAGCCAAATAGACTTCTGCCTGTTGTTGAAAATCTACCGCTGCTGTTTCTGAATTCACTTCCTGCGTTCCTGTTGAGTAATAATTCTATGTATTATTGTATGGTACAAATTGTCAAAATTCCAATTCAAGTAAATACATCGGTCGATCGGCCAATAAATAGTGCTAAATGTCAGCGACATTAATATAAACTAGATAATCATAGGTTAACAGCGAGCTAAATAATGTCAACAGCTACTCGAACACCGCAAGTAAGCGTAATTATACCTGTATATAATGGCGATCGCTACATCGTGCAAGCGGTAGAAAGCGCCCTAGCTCAAACTTTTACTAATTTGGAAATTATAGTTGTAGACGATGGTTCGACCGATCGCACGCAGCAAGTATTGCAGCCTTATTTTGACAGAATTCGCTACATATATCAGGAAAATCAAGGAGTAGCAGCCGCCAGAAATATTGCTTGCCAACTAGCCCAAGGCGAGTTTTTGGCATTTCTAGATGCCGATGACTATTTCCTACCATCCAAGCTAGAGAAACAACTAGCTTGCTTTGACGCTGACCCCGAATTAGATATGGTGCAAACAGGTTGGGTGATCGTCGATGAAACCGGGCGAGAGATTTCTGCTGTCAAGCCTTGGCAGCAAGCGCCTAAATTAGATTTAGAAAGCTTTATTCTATATAAATGCGTGCGACCTAGTGCAATGATGCTGCGCCGAAAGTGGTGGAAAAAATTGGACGGTTTCGATTCTCAGTTGCCACTAGCAGAAGATTTAGACTTCGCCTTGCATTTAGCTTTAAAGGGGTGCAAAGCAGTTTGGTTAGAAGAGACACTTACCTGTTATCGCCAGCACAATTATAATCTCATGTCAAGCGGTTTTCGCGTAATGAAGAATATAGAAATTGTGATGAAAAAATTCTTCGCTCGACCCGATTTGCCTCAGTCAATCCGGCAGTTAAAAAATCCAGAACGCTATCAATGCTTAAAGTGGCTGGCATGGCGGATGTATCGCGACGGTCATCTAGCAGAGATGGCACAGTGTTTAGAAGAGTCATTGCAATATACATCTTTTTCGCCCACACAAACAGTCTTGAATTGGCTGGAAAGTTTTCAGATGGCTTCTGAGGAATACGGTGAAAATTTTGACGCTTATTCGCTGAGTAAGTTAGCGGAATGGCAAGAGATTATTATGATGGTGATGACTAATCCACCCCAATCTCAACAGAGTTCTATTCCCACACCTTCAAAAGCGCAAGCGCACATTTTACTCTACAACACGGACGATCCGGGCGTGGGAGGATTAGCGCAGTACAATCATGCCATTCTTTGTCAGTTAGCCATGTTGGGCTATCGAGTCACTTGCGTGCAGACCAAACATTCTAGCCCCTTGCTGGAGCGAGAACGAGAGTTAGGTATAGAGCATTTGTGGCTGGATTTTAGCGGCCATAAAGATTTACAGCGGGTGTTAAGAAATACTCAGGATGCACAAGAGCTTTTTGCTAGCAATCAACCGGATATGATTATTTTTAGCGATGGTTGGCCATTTTCCAATTTTGCTGCTAAACAGGTAGTTATTGAAATGGGAATACCATACATGATGGTGATTGGGTTAGTTATGCCAGAACACGCAACTTTTGCCTGCGGGGATGTAGTTCCTTATGTAGAAGGAGCGCTCTACCACTGCCTGCAAGCTAGAGCCTTGATTGTTGGCGCTTACGAACATTTAAATTTATTGTGCAAAGATTTCAAGTTGCCAAAAGAGCGAGGACAAGTGATTTACTTGGGGCGTTCTCCTGAATATTTTGCACCTCCTAATGCTGCGGCTCGTCAACGCCTGCGACAAGAAATAGACATTCCTGAAGATGCGATTGTCTGTTTCACATCGGCTCGATTGGCATCGATTAAAGGGCATCGATATCAGATCGAAGCAATCAAGCAGTTGCAGCAGTCTCCTGTGTGGTCTAAACTGTATTTTGTGTGGGCAGGAACTGGTGAGGGAAGCGCTGACAATGTAGAAATAGAATTGAGGGAAACTATTAAAGAGTTAGGGGTGAGCGATCGCGTGAAGGCGATCGGACAGCGCTGGGATATCCTAGATTGGCTGGATGCTAGTGACATATTCATTTTGACTTCTCTGGCAGATGCAGCGCCTTCTCTTGCAGTCATGGAAGCGATGGCTAAGGGATTGCCGGTAGTTGCAACGGCTGTGGGCGGCATTCCTGAAGGGCTTGGCGATGCTGGGAAATTGTTGCCCGATCCGAATACCGATCCAGGGGGAACCGCGAGGGAATTGGCGGAAACTGTAGAAGCATGGGCAATGAATCCAGAATTGCGGCATCAAATCGGTCAAGCTTGCAAGCAGCGGGCCGAGAAAGTGTTTAAAGAGGAACGGATGTTGGCACAGTCGATGGAGGCGATCGAAAAAGCTTTACGTTGCGATGATCGCCAAACAGATCCATTTGTTACTCAAAAAAAGGTGCAGAGGTCAATGGCGAAAATAGAAAGCCTGGTCAACTACAGCTCTTTAGTATGGAATGCTTGGCAGGCTTACTGTCAAGAAGATCTAAGCGGAATGCAGAAGTCGCTTCAAAAATCTTTGAAGTACACACCTTTTTTGAATACAGAAACGCTATTAAACTGGGTAGAATATTTTGGCAATTTTTCGTCAGCTAAAGGGCATAAGTTAGATACATATTCTCTAATTAATTCAGCAGAATGGCAAAAATTAGTCGAGGAAGTACAGGGTATTGAATCTGTATTTTATGCACGCTAAAATACTAGATTTACCTTGATAATTCGGATTGCTGTCAGCAGTAGAATAGCATCTTCCTTCTTCCTTCTTCCTTCTTCCTTCTTCCTTCTTCCTGACCTCCGTTACATCCGTTTCAGAATCCTTTCCCGAACCCTTCCTTATCAGCGATAAAACTCATGTCAATGGCAAATTCGACACCGCGAGTAAGTGTAATTATTCCAGCATATAATGGCGATCGCTACATCGCGCAAGCAGTAGAAAGCGTCATCAGCCAAACCTATAAAAACTGGGAAATTATCGTCATAGACGACGGCTCAACCGACGACACCCGCCAAGCATTGGAGCCTTATTTTGACAAAATTCGCTATGTTTATCAGGAAAACCAAGGAGTAGCTGCCGCGAGAAACCGAGGAATTCAGGAATCCCGAGGTGAATTAATTGCTTTTTTAGATCAAGATGACTTTTTATTGTCCGATAAGTTAGCTGGACAAGTTGCGTTATTTGACGCTCAGCCATCACTAGGAATTGTTAATAGTGGCTGGCGAATGGTTAAAGAGCAAGGCGAAAGTATTTTTGATGTCAAACCCTGGGAATACTTGCCTCAGTTAGACTTAAAAACCTGGATTGTTTATATGCCCCTACTTCCCAGCGCCATGATGTTTTCGCGGCAGTGGCTGGAACGAGTCGGTGGCTTTGATTCTCAGTATGATTCAGTAGATGATGCCGACTTAATCTTGCGTTTAGCACTATCTGGTTGCGAAGCTATTTGGTTGCCTCAAGTGACAGTATGCTACCGCCAGCACGGGCAAAATGTGTCCATCCAGAGAGCGCTAAAACAGGCCAACCTTTGTATTAAATTAAAGCAAAATTTCTTTAGTAGAGCCGACTTTCCAGAGGACATCCGCCAATTAGAAAAGCAGGCGTTGTATGAAGCTCTGACATGGATGGCGTGGCAACTTTACTACAGCGGCTATCCGGCAGAAATGACTGACTATTTGCAAAAAGCTTTAGATTATACCCCGTACTCCCTGACAGCAACTATAGCAGATTGGGTAAAGCGCATCACTGAAATTGCTAAGACCTACGGTTGCAATATTGATGCCATTTCTCTCAGACAATTACCAGAATGGAAACAATTAATGGCTAGTATTATTACTCCCCAAAAATCGCGCGTCAGTGTCATCATCCCGGCTTACAACTGCGATCGCTACATTGTCAGAGCCGTAGAGAGTGTTCTGGGCCAGACTTATGAAAACTGGGAAATTATTGTCGTAGACGACGGCTCAACTGACAACACTCCCAAAGTTTTAGCACCTTACCTCGATTTAATTCAATATATCTATCAAGATAACCAAGGAGCAGCAATTGCTCGAAATCATGCTTGCAAGTTAGCCAAAGGGGAATTTTTAGCTTTTCTAGATGCTGACGACTTGTTCTTACCAGAAAAACTCGAAAAACAAGTAGCTTGCTTTGACGCTGACCCCACATTAGATATGGTGCAAACAGGTTGGGTTATTATTGACAAAAACGAGAAAGGCATCTATGGAGTAAAGCCTTGGGAAGAAGCACCAAAATTAGATTTAGAAAGTTTTGTTTTGTACAAATCAGTGCGTCCCAGCGCCATGATGCTGCGGCGAGAGTGGTGGGAACGCTTGGGAGGTTTCGATCATCGCTTGCCGCCAACCGAAGATTTAGATTTTGTCCTACGTTTAGGTTTAAAAGGCTGCAAGTCAGTTTGGTTAAAAGAGATATTAACCTGCTATCGTCAGCACGACAGCAATATTATGTCTAACGGCTGCAAATTAATGAAAAATACGGAAATTTTGATGGAGCAATTTTTCGCGCGGCCAGACTTACCTCAGCGCATCCGTGACTTGAAACGCGCGGAACGTTACAAGTGTTTCGTATGGATAGCATGGCGGATGTACCGCGACGGATATTTGCCAGAAATGGTCGAATGTCTGGAAAAATCTCTGTATTACACTCATTTGACCGGCACTGAAACTGTTTTTAATTGGCTGGAAACTTTTAAGGGGGTTTCAGAACAGTACGGCTACAACTTTGATGCCTATGCCTTAACCAATTTACAGGAATGGCAAGACATAGTGGCGATCGCAGCGAACAATCCTTATCAGTTTCAATCCGCTCCCCGTTCGACTTCTCGGCAGCCAAGACAGCACGTACTCCTGTACACAGAAGACTCAGGAGTCGGCGGATTGGCTCAGTTTAACCACTCGCTGATGTGTAAATTAGCTGCGGATGGCTACCGAGTAACCAGTGTTCAAAGTCAAGCTTCTAACCCTTTAATTACCGAACAAAAACAGCTCGGTATCGAACATATTTGGCTAGAGTTCGACACGATGAAAGAGTTTTTGCGAATAGCTTACAATTTGGATGATGCTCAAAAGATTTACGCCCAGGCTCGACCGGATTTAATTATATTTAGTGACGGCTGGCCGATGGCTAACTTTGCAGCGAAACAAGTTGCGATCGAGCAAAATATACCGTACATAATCAGTCTGGGTTATATCAATCGCAATTATGAAAGCTTCGATCGCGGCGATCAAATTCCCTATTTCGATGCAGTTGCCTACCAGTACATGGTAGCCAAAGCAGCAGTAGCAGTTTCCAACGAGAATTTAAACTTGTTCCAAAGTCTATTTAAAGCACGTCTAGAACGAGGAAAAGTAATCTATTATGGCAGACAAAATAGTTATTTTGAGCCGCCAAATCTTTCCACTCGCCAGCGCCTGCGTCAAGAACAAGGAATCCCCGAAAGTGCTGTCGTTTGTTTTACGGCGGCGAGATTGACTCCCATTAAAGGATATCAGTATCAATTGCAGGCGATCGCCCAATTGAAAAATCGTCCAATTTGGCCCCAAATTTGCTTTGTTTGGGCCGGGCCGGGGTCTACTACTCACGACAATATGGAACCTGAATTAAGAGCAACTGTGAGCAAATTGGGAGTAGAAGAACAGGTTAAATTCTTAGGACAGCGCTGGGATATTGCTGATTGGCTCGACGCCAGCGACATCTTTATTTTATCTTCCCAAGCAGAAGGAATGCCGCTAGCAATTATGGAAGCAATGGCGAAAGGATTGCCCGTAATTGCCACAGCAGTCAGCGGGATTCCTGAAGAATTGGGAGATACGGGAAAGTTGTTGCCCGATCCTACAATCGACCCAGAAGGAACAGTAAAAGAGTTGGTAGAAACGGTGGAAATATGGGCAGAAAATCCCGAATTGCGCCGACTTGCAGGACAAGCGTGCAAAGCGCGAGCCCAAGAACTATTCAAAGAAGAACGGATGCTTCGGGAATATGGAGAAATAATTGAACAGGCATTTGTAAGTGATGATGAGAGCGACAGTTTCTCTATTAGTCCGAAACTCAAAAAGCAGGTACAACAAGGGGATAGCCTGGTGAAATACTATTATTTAGTGTGGAAAGCTTGGGAGGCTTACGATCGGGGAGATATGTCCGAGATGGCGAGTAATTTGCAATCTGCTTGGGCCTGCACGCCTTATTTTACCACAGAAACTATCTTTGATTGGGTGAAAAATTTTGGTATTTTCGCAGCAGAAAAAGGAGTTCCGTTCGATACCAACGAGCTGATCAACTCCCGCTCGTGGCAAAAAGTGATAGAATCAATACAGGGTTTTGAAGTGTTTTCATCTGTTCGTTAAAACTGAGTTCTTGTAGCCTTCTTAGGAACGGGTTCTTCGGCCCATTCCACAAAACATCAACCAAACAAAAGATATGCAATTTACATTCAAGTTCCCACGTATTAATAAACTGCTGCCAATTTGTTTAGCTATTGTCACTGTTCTGTTAATAGCCTATTTGGGACAGCCAAGAGCGATCGCCCAAGTGCGATCGAACGTTACAGTAGATTTTGGACAGCCAGCCACCGGTACAATTTCCATGAGTGGCATCCTGCACGGAATCGACACCGCAAAACCGCCGGATAGTTCTATCAAACCCTTGCAGCCCAAACTTTGGCGGGCGGGGAGACTCGATATTTACGATCGAGTAATCGCCAGCGGAGCCGAGTTTCAGTTAGTAGTCAGCGACTTGTGGGGCTACGGTAGCAATCCCAATGGGTGGCCCTATCAAAACTACCCTGCGTGGGAAGCATTCATCCGACAGTTAGCCCAGCAAAATAAAGGCAAGAAAATTATTTGGGATGTATGGAATGAACCAGATTTAAAAAATCCGTTTTGGAATGGAAGCAGAGAACAATTCTTTGAAACCTACAAAAGAGCTTACAAAATTTTGCGAGAAGAATTGGGGCCGTCTGCAATGATTGGCGGGCCGAGCATTACCAAGTACAACAAAGAATATCTCGCCGCTTTTTTGGATTACTGCAAAGCGAACAAACTGGAAGTAAATTTCTTAGCTTGGCACGAACTCAACGATACCATGATCTTATTTGTTGACGACCATGTAATTGATGCTAAACGCAATTTTCAGCAAAGTCCTTCTTACAAGGAACTGAAATTGCAAAAAATTTACGTCAACGAAATTGTCGGGAATTTAGCGCAGTACCAGCCGGGGGAAATATTAGGTTATTTGTATAACTTAGAGTATGCAAAAGCTGACGGTGCTTGCAGAGCTTGTTGGGAGAGTAAAGGGCCAAATAAAGTTAGCAATTGCTTCAACAATACGCTGAGTGGGATGGTCACGCCTAATAATTTTGAACCGAGAGCCGCTTGGTGGACATACAAAGCTTATGCTGACGGAGTTAATTCGCGGGTGCGGAGTTGGTCAAATAACAATCGCCTTGTCGCTTTAGCCAGCAAGTCAAATCCTGAAGGTAAAGCACAGATACTTTTAGGTTATTTCGACCCCAATTTTTCCTCAGCAACAACGGTAACATTAACCCTCGGCAATTTGGAGCAGCTAGGTATTCAAAGGGGTCAGAAAATAACTATAAAGTTAGAAAAGATTCCCAACAATCAAGAAGGAGCAGTGCCACAGCTTGTCACCGTTAAAGAAGAAAGTTTTTCGGTGGGTAGTGGCAGCTTGGCTTATGTTATCCCTAATTTTAACGTCCACGAAGGCTACTTATTGACGGTTAGCAAGTGAGCTTGATTTGAAGAGAAATCGCGGGGTGGGGGCGGGTTTATGTAAGGATTCAGGTATCTGAAACGTAGTCACAGAAGGACTTCTAGAATTCAAGCATTCGCTAAATCAACAGCTTAATTCTCAAGAGGTACGAAAATAAAAGCTTTCATGGTTTCTTCATAAGAAGGGATATTTGATGATTATTCGATCAAATGGTTACACCGTATAGGTTTTACTGCTTTTCACCTGACCTGAATCCTTACGGGTTTATTTAACCTATCTGTAATTTTTGAGGCTATTGGTGAACCCGCCCCTACGGGTTGATCGATCGCGCGGTACCTGATGTCAGTAGAGTTTAGCTGGGATTATTCAAAGATTTTTGCACAGATTCCAACCACTCTCGGACTGTTTGATTTTCGGATTGTGGGTCGTAGTAACACCCTAATTCATCGAGGATGAATGCTTCTAAATCGGCTGGGGCGATCGGCATTTCTAGCAGTTGGCTGAGTTCTTGCGATGCAGCTTCAACACTTGCGGGCGGTTCGCTGCTGCGGTAGTTGTTCACTACATCGCTGGGAGTGTCAGCTTCTAATGGCCAGTCTTGGTGAAAGTAGGAACTGAAAAATTGGGTTAAATGAGGAAATTGATTGATCATTGGGGATAGGCTGTGAGAATAAAGTATCCGGGAGGTAATTTGGTGCTGCGCTGGAGGACAATTCTCAGGCGAGATGTTGAAGTTGCTTTGGATGCGCGGCGACGCAGAGTAATGCCAATGATTCTGTTGGCATTGTAGTCGATCGTATAACGATTACCTTGACTTTTCACCCAAGAGTCGATCGCACTTTGATTTCTGTTCATTGCTTCCGCAATACTGGCTTCGGCCACGGAACGATCAGTAAAAGAAGATGCGGCAGAAATTCTCGTTTCGCTTGCGAGTCGCTGGGCTAGTTGTGCTGCTGTTTTACCAACGTGTCTCTCTAAAGTGTGTCCTCCTGCTGATTCGTGAAAGTCTAATCCGCCGCCCGGTATGTTCGGAACAAAAGCTAGGGTGGCTGGTGGTATAGTTGAGCCTTCCGGTGCAACAACCGTGGCGTAAACACCAGGTATAGCCGATTGGAATAATATAATTATGGAGGCGATCGCGCAGAGGGTAGCTAAAAACTTGTTTAGGCGGTCAAGTTGATTTTTCATTTCTGTTGAATCTATTTCTTATATTTAGTATAGGTATTTGCTGTTCTTTTGTCTCTTTCTTAATCGACTCTTAGTAAGTTAGAAATTGCGCTGTATTCAAATATACTGTCCGCAGTAACCACCCTACTGTTAGTTATAAATTGCGCGCAGCATTCAAATACACGGTGCGGTCGCGCGCGCCCTACAATTATTTATAATAGTTCGTGATTTCTGTGGTTTACAAAGCTTCACTCAGTATGAGAAAAAGTTAATAATTCTTTGAATAAATCACTGATGATTGATGATAAATTAATTGATCATCTTTAAAAAATTAAAAAAATGCAAGTAGTTATCCTAGCAGGTGGTCTCGGTACTCGTCTCAGAGAAGAAACAGAATTTCGCCCCAAACCTTTAGTTGATGTCGGCGGCCGTCCGATTATTTGGCACATCATGAAGATCTATGCACACTTCGGCTTCCAAAACTTTATTGTGTGCTTGGGCTATCGCGGCAACATGATTAAAGAATATTTCCTTAATTATGAAGCCATGAACAATGACTTTACTATCTGTCTGGGACGCAAAAATTGCATTACTTATCACGAGGAACATCGCGAGCAAGATTTTAATGTGACACTGGCTGAAACTGGCGCGGAAAGCATGACAGGAGGGCGGGTAAAACGGATCGAAAAATATATCGATCGCGAGAATTTCATGGTGACATACGGCGATGGAGTTGCTGATGTCAATATTGAGGCTTTAGTCGATTTCCACAAGTCTCATGGTAAGCTGGCAACTGTCACCACATTCCGTCCGATTTCTCGCTTTGGAATTTTGGATGTAGACAGCGATAGCCGCGTAGTAGAATTTACTGAGAAACCTCAAATAGACGGCTGGATAAGTGTTGGATATATGATCTTTAACCGCCGGGTGTTTGAGTATTTGGGGGAAGATGATTGTATTTTAGAACAGGAACCAATGCAGCGTTTGGCCGCAGACGGAGAGTTGATGGCTTACCGTCATGAGGGCTTCTTCTTTGCGATGGATACTTTTCGAGAATACAAGTATTTAAACGAGCTTTGGGATGAAGGGAAGGCTCCTTGGAAAGTGTGGCAATGAGTTAGTTTTGGCATTCTCAGTCAGCCTTTTATGAACGGGCTCTGCGGCCAGTTCGTTCCACAATAGATAGAATTTATTTGTTGTGGAACAGGCATCTTGCCTGTTCTTGATAAGGGTGCAGAATGTGAGGAAATAAGTAGGGACACGGCAGTGCCGTGTCCCTACCTCTGCTATAAAATAATTATAAAAAATGGATTCTCAAGATATTCTCAACAGCACAGAAACTTACCTACAAAAGTGCGTTTCACCCCACGCGGAAATTATCGACAGCGACTCGGAAGCGCTAAAAACAGCAGTTGCGGGATTGGAAGATCGATCGCTCTTAGCATTGCGAGTTCCCCAAAAATGGGGCGGTGCCGAAATTGCAGCGGAGATTTTTTACCAATATCAGGAATTGACGGCTCGATATTCCGGCGCTTTGTCTTTCCTGCAAACTCAGCACCACAGCGCCACTGCAATGCTTGCCAACAGCGACAATGAAATACTAAAAAGCAGATACTTGCCCGCGATCTCCCAAAAAGAGTTACGCTTGGGTATTGGGTTTTCGCATTTGAGGCGATCGGGCAATCCTGCCGTCACCGCAACTCCCACAAAAGCGGGTTATTTACTGTCAGGAAAAGTTCCTTGGGTAACAGGTTTTGGCTTGTTTCAAAAGTTTATTGTAGCGGCGGTACTTCCTGACGAACGCGCTGTTTTCGGTTTAGTGCCTTTTGCCAATATTGAACGCGAATATGGTAAAATAGCTTGTAGCGAAATCATGCAGTTAATCGCGATGAACTCGACTAACACTGTGACAGCAACTCTCGATAATTGGTTGCTGCATGAATCGGAAATAATTTCAGTTAAACCTGTCGGCTGGATTTCGGAAAACGACACCAAAAATATACTGAATTTTGTTCCGGGTACTTTTGGCTGTATTCGAGCGGGATTGGATGTAATTGCAGCAGCGGCGGCTGCTAAAAATTCACCTTTTATAACGGCGGCTTGCCAAAAACTAGAGCAAAAGCTCGATCGGCTAAAACAGAATTTCCCACAATCTCAACATAGCTCGAAAGCAGAACAATTAGCGCTGCGAGCTCAAGCCATTGATTTAGCGGTGCGTTGCGGGCACGCTGCGGTTGCAGTTTCTAGCGGTGCTGCTAACGGTATTGTGCACCCGGCCGGAAGAGTTTATCGAGAAGCTTTGGTGTATACTGTTTCCGGGCAAACAAAGGATGTGATGAAAGCAACGCTCGATCGACTCATCGAATTTTAGGTTTTAGATTTTAGATTTTAGATTGAGAGCGCAGAAAATCAAAAACTCAACTGTGTTTAATAAATAATAGATATATTTAACCTGATGACAAACAACTTTAAGTCAAATAATTTAAAAACGATCGCCTACAGCAAAATTGTAGACTTAACCCATGCAATTCACCCAAATATTCCCATTTGGCCAGGAGATCCAGCGACAGAAATTGCCACAGTAGCTCAAATAGAAACAGACGGGTATTTCCTGCGAAAATTCTCAATGGGAGAACACAGCGGCACTCACATCAACGCACCCAACAGCTTTTATGCAGGAGGCGCCAGCATTGATAGTTATTCCCCGCAGTCGCTCGTTATGCCGGCAATTGCGATCGACATCCGAGAGCAAAGTCTTGCCAATCCCGACTACACTTTAACAATTGATGATATATTGAATTGGGAACGGCAGCACCAACTTATAGAACCGGGAAGTCTCGTTTTATTGTATAGTGGCTGGCAAGAAAAATGGGATAATCAGGGAGCATTTTTCAACCGAGACGATCGCGGAATTTGCCACTTTCCCGGATTTGGCAAACCAGCAACTCAATTTTTGCTAGAAGAACGTTCTATCGCGGGAGTTGGAACCGACACTCACGGAGTCGATACCGGGCGAGATGAAAGTTTTGCGGTTAACAAATTGGTATTGGAAAAGCAACGAATAGTGCTGGAAAATCTAGCAAATCTCGACTTGTTACCTGCGGATGAAATCACTTTAGTTATCGGAATCTTGCGTCTTTTGGGAGGTTCCGGTTCGCCCGTCTCGGTGTTAGCTTTTGTTGCTTGAGGCGGTAAAACTTACATCTTGTACTATGCTCAAGAACAGGCAAGATGCCTGTTCCACAAAAAGTGAATTTTCTTGTGGAACGGGCATCTTGCCCGTTCCTAAACAGGTAATTGAGAAAGGTGCAATATTTCAGGTAAAATTAGATTGAGAAAAGTCGAGTAAAAACAATAAGATTAATGACAGAACTGCCCAAGGATCTCAACGAGGCGATCGCCCAATCCCGCATTGCCACCGCCGCCGCCCTCTCGGACGGCAAAACTCTACTGCAAGTCGAATTAGTATTTCCAGAAATCGCCCTGCAAGCACAGTCTATCACCCTACAATTCCTCCCAGAATTTGAGGAAATCTACCCCGGAGTAAAAGTCTTTTTTCCCGACACCGGTGCGGCTGCCCTCGCGCGCCGCGACTGGGGAGAAACACCGTTTAAAGTCACTGATTTGGGTAGCAGTCGCACCCCTGTTGAAGATAAAATATCACCGGAAGATCAACTTTTCCTTTTGATCAATCCAGCAGCCGTAGAAGTTGCCCAAGTCGAAAAACTTTACATAGCTGCGGCCGGTCGCCCAGTAATTCTACTCAACCCGCGCCTGGAAGATGTTGCCACCATAGGTATAGGCTATGCGGGCCGCCAATTGCGCGATCGATTCCTCAACAAAATCGAATCCTGCTACTATATCAGACCCCTAGACACTGCTGCTTTATTCCGCTGCTACCCCCAATCCTGGCAAGTGTGGCTGGAAACAAACGACGAATACGAACTAATTTCTGAAACCGCCCAAAAACCTGTCGGAGACGATTTAGAGCGGATTTTAGCCGCTGCTCTCCCAAGCGCCGATCCTGACTCCACCACACCTGCCAAACCTCTAAAAAAGAAAGGTTTTTTGGCAGAACTCCAGACATTCCTCAAAGCTTTGACTCAGTGACCATCGTTAAGGCTCGATCGTATTTTAGGGTGTGTCAGCTAGGATTATTTTCGACTTAATCCGTCGGCTAATCGCTGATGCACCCTAACGCGTGAAATAACTCAAAGCTTTGCCTCAGTAACAGCAGTTGCAGAAGCACAATTAACAGCTTGCCTGTGTTTCTATCAGTAGCTACGCAAACAGATACTGGCGAGCTTTACAGAATCTTTATATAAAGCAGTATAATGGGTGAGACCCCTCCACCGTAAAAGAGGGGAGGCAAATAGCAGCAAAATCAGATGCTATAAGCTAGAGATGGGGGTTTTGAGTCAGGGAAGCGGATAAACACAATGGAGCACCGGCGCATTGTTATCGGGGACGTACACGGGCATTACGACGGGTTAATGACCCTGCTAGAGGCACTTGCCCCCGGCTTGGACGATCGCGTCTATTTTTTAGGAGATTTAATCGATCGTGGCCCCAAAAGCGCTCAGGTATTAGATTTTGTGCAGCAAAGCCCCTACCAAACTCTGTTGGGCAACCACGAACAACTGATGCTGGAGGCTTTGTCGGGGACGCCACTTGATATGCGAGCGTGGCAATCTTGGCTCTACAGTGGCGGCGATGCGACAGTAGCGAGCTACAGAGATACAGGGATGATGCCGTATAAACACTTAGAGTGGCTGCGATCGCTCCCCACGCACCTGGACTTAGGGGACATCTGGCTGGTTCACGCCGGCGTTGACCCCCATCTGTCGATCGATAAACAGTCGATCGAACAACTGTGTTGGATTCGCAGGGAATTTCACACCATGTCGAAACCCTATTTTCCCAATAAATTAATTATCACCGGTCACACGATCACCTTTACCTTTCATGGGGTCAGACCGGGCGAATTAGTCAGGGGCGAAGGGTGGTTGGATATTGACACGGGTGCTTATCATCCAAAAAGCGGCTGGCTGACAGGATTTGACCTCAGCTACCGCAGAGTTTATCAAGTAAATGTATTTAACCATCAAGTCCGAATTTTGCCGTTTGACGAAGTTGTCAGGCAATTGAAGCCGCAGCCGATTGCACCCTCGGAACCTGCGATCGATGCTGTTGTTTAACAGCAGTGTTAAATCAATTTGTAGTTGTAGGGTATGTCAGCTTAAGTCCGATCTATTAAATCGAAATTAACTTGCTGCTGACTTACCCTAGTAACTGGATTTGTTTTTTAACGAACCGCGAAGACGCGAAGATCGCGAAGTAAGAAAAGAGAAGGGAAGAGAAGAGAAAATACTTCTTGCAAAAGTCCTTTTAAGCAAAGTTTCGGACGGGCAAGATGCCCATCCCACAATATAAAAAACTTTTTGTGGGATGGGCATCTTGCCCGTCCCAGCTATTTCTGCAAGAGGTCTAAAATAAGAGATTGCCTGACTGATTTACATTTGCTACGAACCTAAAAGTCTGCGGATTTCTAGCCTGTAATCCTCATTATTCAAACCTTCACCGCTAGCAAGATCCGGATCTATAGCCTGCGAAATAGCAGCAATACGATCGCCAGTTGCCGGGTGAGTGCTCAAAATGCTCGGAGGAGAAGGCTTGTTGAGCAACTTTTTCATAAAATCAACCATCCCAGATTGAGCGTAGCCCGCTCGCCCCATAGTTTGCAATCCCAACTGATCTGCTTCATACTCAGCTTGGCGACTGTGGGGGCGC
This sequence comes from Microcoleus sp. N9_B4, assembly GCF_036701635.1. NCBI lineage: Bacteria > Bacillati > Cyanobacteriota > Cyanophyceae > Oscillatoriales > Microcoleaceae > Microcoleus > Microcoleus sp. N9_B4. The sequence continues at coordinate 27,480 of NZ_JAUBRC010000070.1, forward strand.
CGCAAAGCCAATTCCACGCCAATCTGAACCGCCTGAGATCGATCGAGCCCAGTGGCCGAAGCTACACCTGAAGCTATGGCCATTTGACGCATTTGTTTAATCGCGTGGCGAGCATTAATGTGAGCGATTTCGTGGGCGATCACACTTGCCAATTCTGCCTCATTGTCCGCCGCTGTCATCAAGCCTTTATTCACATAAACAAAACCGCCCATAGTTGCAAAAGCATTAATCGTGTCGTCGTCAATGACTTGAAAAGTATAAGGAATATCGGGGCGAGTGCTTTCTTGAGCGAGTCGTTGACCGATGCGGTTGATATATTCTGTAGTGTCCCGATCGCGGTCAATCCTAAACTCGCTGTTCGTTAACTGCTGATTAATTTGTTGGCCAATAGTCACCTCTTGGCGATCGGACATATTCGACAATTGAATAACTTGAATGCCCCGAAAAATTAGTTCAGGCAAAGAAAATGCTTGAGTCGGTTCCGGGGAAACCACCCAGATACCTGCAGCCACAATCAGGGACAGAAACAGATAAATCCCCCGGCCACAAGTACGGCGGCAAGTCAACCAAAAACTTTTTAACATGAGTGATAGGTGCCAGAAGTTAGATAAAATTGTAGGAAAAACTCGAAAAGTCACTAAATAGGCAGACGTAATTTGAGGCTGCTTAGTTGCTATTCTAGCTTTTTGTCAATTTTTAACGTCGCCACCAGCTTCTGGGCGATCGACCCCCAGGCTAACCAACCGCCGTCAACTGCCTTCTAGCTTAAGTGCCCCAGTCATGCGGATTTTGGGCGATCGTTGTGGTAATATCTTTTAGCTTTAGGACTTACGCATCAATAAAGTATGTCATTGCCAGCGGTAGCTCAGCAATAGCAGCATCTGTTTTTCATCGATGTCTGTGTAAGTCCTGAGCTTGTAAACATACTCCTGTCGCTATCAGTATAATAGGCGATTATGAAAATTTTGGATTCTCAAGGCCGACTGTTCGGCAAACTCAGCATTCTAGACGTAGCTGCTGCTCTAATCGTACTGCTAGTTGCAGTCGGAATCTTTTTCTTTCCCGGCACTTCTGGCGGTTCCGTCGCCCAAGTCGGCACCAGTGTCAAACCTGTAGAAATTGATGCAATTGCGATCGGTCTCAAAGGAACAAACGTTCAAGATTTGTTCAAAACAGGTGATAAAATCAATGTGGTGATCCGCAATCAACCCTCCGGTCAGATTACCATCAAATCTGTCAAAACTCTCACCAGAACCCTAGCAGTTCCTCAGCCCAACGGCACTCTGAAAGCTCTCCCCGATCCCAGAGAAGAAGAAGCTTTCAGCAAAAATATGATGTTTACCTTAGAGGGAAAAGGTCAACTTACTGAAAATGGCCCGGTTTTAGGTAATACGAAAGTCAAAATTGGCACTACGCTAGAGCTTGAAGGCAACAAGTACATTTTCAACGCCAGCGTTATCGACGTGCGAGTAAAAGAATAATTAGTAGTCAATAGTCAGTAGTCAGTAGTCAGTAGTCAGTAGTCAGTAGTCAGTAGTCAGTAGTCAGTAGTCAGTAGTCAGTAGTCAG
>NZ_JAUBRC010000071.1:0-3677 GCF_036701635.1 Microcoleus sp. N9_B4
TCTACTGAATATGCTTTCATTGGTGTATTTTTTTAATCTATTCTTATTGTACCTCATAACACCCGGAAGTGCTGTAAGTGATTATCTCAGAACACACCCTGAAGTGGCAGAAGAATACAAACCGATCTGTTCTGATTACCTCAACCAAAAGTCAATCAAAAAGGAGTAGGCAAAAACAGCCAGCCCGCAAGATGCTCGCACTACATTTTTTCACCTCAGCACAAATTCCACCTTTTCCGTCGTCCATTCCTCACTCGCATCAGTCACAACCTCCGCCATTCGCCCGTCTAAATCTTGGTCTAACGCTGGCAATTCCCACAAGTGATAATTTGTTGCATCCAAAGTTGCAAATACTTTTATTACATTTACCCCTTCCTCATAATTTTCTGGCAATGATAGTGTGAGTTTTACTCTTTTCTCTTGTTTGGGTTCTACAACTTCATAATTCGCACCTTTGGGATAGATTTGTAAAATCCGAAAATCCATATCAAAGATCAAGGCAGTGATATTTAAAGTTCGAGTAGATTCATTGTGAATTAGTAAATAAACACGTTCTGCACCTTTTTCTAATACAGGAACCTTACCACCAGCATTTAAAACTACAGGTTCCGGTTTGACTGATTTAACCAATTCAACCTTAAGTTTGCCATTTAAGGGAGAAAAAGCATCTTCATTATCCAACTCCAAACGATTTTGATATAGGGTAATATGGATTAAGCGATTAATTAGCTTTTTAGCTGCTTCAGGTGCATCAATTTTGATCGGAAAAAGAACATTCTTGATAGGTTCTTTATTAGCATCTAAAATCAAATATTCTCCTTGAGAATTCACGGAAACAAAATAATTCACATTCTCATCTTTTTCGGTTTCTGGACAGAATTCGATCCAGCTATGATTTTTAACTTCCTCTTTTTTAGTTGCGAGCATACCAGGAAGTGATGACACATCTACACCAGGAATTTTCGGTAACGGGTCAGGCAAAAGCACCCGAACTTTGCGAATTTGTTCCAACGGTGGCCCTACATAGACAGCAGGGGAACCTATTTCAATTATTCCTTCTCTTAATTTAGGTTTGAGTTCTCTGGTTGTAAATTCGTTATGTAACCCCGTTACTTCTGCCCAACAGTCGGATGCTCCCAACTCTACAAGTTTAACCGTAGCAATTCGCTGTTCCCTGTCCTCAAAATTCCACGTCCCGAATCGAAAAATATCGAATTCCGCCCCTTGTTTAAGGCCGCTAGCTTCACCCATTTGCAATTGGACTCGGTTTTTGGTAATATCTACCTTCATCACTGGCACGGTGTGGGTACTGCGCGTAACCGGTACACTACGGAGAAGGGATGCGCCAGGAGTGAAGGAGACAGATTGACCGCCCAAAAAAGTGCGATTTGTCTCCCCAATCAACATCGGTGTTTGTCGGTCAAAGTCATTGTGAACTAGATTAGATATTTGATTGAACAAATCTGCTACAGCCAGTTCTGTCCCCCGGTATTCTCGCAAAGCTTTTAATAAAAAATAAGTTAAAGCGCCGTTGCGTTCCGTCCCTTCAAAAACCTTTTCATAAGCAAATTCCTGATCCCGACAAGCTGCTATTAAGGTATAACCTTTCGGTTCTGGTAACAAACCATTAACGACGGTAATATTCCGGCTATTTTCTGTTGAAGTTTGCCAATTTTGTGCTAATTCCTGAAGAGGTGCAACCAAACTATCTGTAGGTCGAAGAGTCATATCAATAAAACCGCCACTGCGTATACTCCAGTCATCTGTTTCTATATCTCTGGTTGCGCCACCAGAATGACAGCTATCGAGTACCAGGGTTACAACTAACTCTTTTGCCACCATTTCTTCCAGGAGTTTGGCAAATTCCAAGTCGCGCAAATAGCGTGAGTTTGGTTGACCGATATCGCAGGGAACTAAGGCTTCATCTAAAGCCATAGAACCCTTGAGGCTTTCAAAAATTGTTTTTGCCCGTCCGCCGTGACCGGAGTAGTGAATATATACTCGGTCTTGAGGTTGGGCTTTGGCGGTTAGTTCTTTGAATTTGGCGACGATATTTTCATAAGTTGGTAGGAGTTCTGGGGGTTCTTGGGGTTGGTTGGGATTGTCGGAAGCAGTGGCGGTGAGTTTAATAATTTGGTCGGGTGTGAGGTTGAAGGTGTCTTTTAAATAGGTTTCGACGTGGTTGATATCTGGAACGCATCCTCGCAAGTTTTTGTAGTAGTTACCTTCTGGTAAGCGATGGGGGAAGTAGAAATTGATGCCGATGAGGAGGGCGTAGAAGTTGGGGGTTTGGTTTGTCATGGTTGTTGGTGGGTAAGGGTTTGGGAAAAGTTTGATATTTATATTGGAGTGAGGTTGGGTTTTTTATGCAGTTTTCAATCTAAAATTGTCAAAGCTTTTTGCATAAATCTTGTTTGATTTCCAGGGGATCTGCGTCATAAGGATTAGGTATGAGGTAATTGTCTATGAAATTGCATCCTTCCTTGACTAAATAACCAAAATCTAACCGCCACAGTTTCACTGTCTTGTCACTACTGGCAGTGGCCAGCAGCTTGCCATCGGGGCTGAAACTGACAGCCCTAACCGAGGCTGTATGCCCGCTGAGGGTTTTAATTTCTTTGCCGGTGGAGGTATCCCACAGTTTCACTGTCTTGTCCTGACTGCCAGTAGCCAGCAGCTTGCCATCGGGGCTGAAACTGACAGCCCAAACCCATGCTGTATGCCCGCTGAGGGTTTTGATTTCCTTGCCGGTGGAGGTATCCCACAGTTTCACTGTCTTATCCCAACTGCCAGTAGCCAGCAGCTTGCCATCGGGGCTGAAACCGACAGCCCAAACCAACTCTGTATGCCCGCTGAGGGTTTTAATTTGCTTGCCGGTGGAGGTATCCCACAGTTTCACGGTGTTCTCACTACTGCCAGTAGCCAGCAGCTTGCCATCGGGGCTGAAACTGACAGCCCTAACCCTTTCTGTATGCCCGCTGAGGGTTTTAATTTGCTTGCCGGTGGAGGTATCCCACAGTTTCACGGTGTTCTCACGACTGGCAGTAGCCAGCAGCTTGCCATTGGGGCTGAAACTGACAGCCCTAACCCAGTCTGTATGCCCGCTGAGGGTTTTGATTTCCTTGCCGGTGGAGGTATCCCACAGTTTTACTGTCTTGTCACTACTGCCAGTAGCCAGCAGCTTGCCATTGGGGCTGAAACTGACACCATTAACTCCGTCTTTATGCCCGCTGAGGGTGTTAATTTCTTTGCCGGTGGAGGTATCCCACAGTTTCACTGTCTTGTCACTACTGGCAGTCGCCAGCAGCTTGCCATTGGGGCTGAAACTGACAACTCTAACCCAGTCTGTATGCCCGCTGAGGGTTTTGATTTCCTTGCCAGTGGAGGTATCCCACAGTTTCACTGTCTTGTCATCACTGGCAGTAGCCAGCAGCTTGCCATTGGGGCTGAAACTGACAGCCCTAACCCAGTCTGTATGCCCGCTGAGGGTTTTGATTTCCTTGCCGGTGGAGGTATCCCACAGTTTCACTGTCTTGTCACTAATGCCAGTAGCCAGCAGCTTGCCATTGGGGCTGAAACTGACACCATTAACTCCCTCTGTATGCCCGCTGAGGGTGTTAATTTCTTTGCCGGTGGAGGTATCCCACAGTTTCACTGTCTTGTCACTACTGCCAGTA
>NZ_JAUBRC010000071.1:3777-28033 GCF_036701635.1 Microcoleus sp. N9_B4
TATGCCCGCTGAGGGTGTTAATTTCTTTGCCGGTGGAGGTATCCCACAGTTTCACTGTCTTGTCACTACTGCCAGTAGCCAGCAGCTTGCCGTCGGGGCTGAAACTGACAACATTAACCCAGTCTGTATGCCCGGTGAGGGTTTTGATTTCCTTGCCGGTGGAGGTATCCCACAGTTTCACTGTCTTATCCCAACTGCCAGTCGCCAGCAGCTTGCCATCGGGGCTGAAACTGACAGCATTAACCAAGTCTGTATGCCCGCTGAGGGTCTTAATTTGCTTGCCGGTGCTGGTATCCCACAGTTTCACTGTCTTGTCACTACTGGCAGCGGCCAGCAGCTTGCCATTGGGGCTGAAACTGAAATCATTAACTCCGTCTTTATGTCCGCTGAGGGTTTTGATTTCCTTGCCGGTGGAGGTATCCCACAGTTTCACGGTGTTCTCACTATTGCCAGTGGCCAGCAACTTGCCATTGGGGCTGAAACTGACAAGATAAACCGAGGCTGTATGCCCGCTGAGGGTGTTAATTTGCTTGCCGGTGGTGCTATCCCACAGTTTCACTGTCTTGTCATCACTGGCAGTGGCCAGCAGCTTGCCATTGGGGCTGAAACTGACAGCCACAACCGAGTCTGTATGCCCGCTGAGGGTGTTAATTTGCTTGCCAGTGGAGGTATCCCACAGTTTCACGGTGTGGTCACTACTGGCAGTGGCCAGCAGTGTGCCATTGGGGCTGAAACTGACACGATTAACCGAGTTCGCGTGTCCCCCTAAAGTGTTTGGTGCTGCCACATTAGAAACTGTATTTAATAATGACAATTCTACGTAGGTCTGGGTATTAGCATCTACCCAAGGTGTACGTCGCATTTGCACAACCGCTTTTAAACTGGTTTTGAGAGCTTTCGTCCCATCTAAATTTAAAAGCCCGTCGGAATATTGAGCCAGAGAATAAATTTGATTGATAGCAGCACGCCACCAACCAACACCAGCTAGTCCTGCTAAAGCCAACGCGATCGCCGAAAAGCCACTTAGCCCAATAATTGTCAGTCGCCGCCTGCGTTGCTCCTTTTGTCTTTCTCTATCCCGTTCTTTAACACTAACCTGAATAAAATCTCGCTCCTCCTGCGTCATTTCATCGGCACGTTGACGCAACCAATCTTCCGCCACACTCAACGGCACACCCCGCAACATTGCCCCAGAGTCATGGTTGTTATTTTTCCACTCGCGTAACGCCACCTTCAGCCGTTCTTGCCAAGTCCGAAACTGACGGTTAGCATTTATCCACTCGCGGAGAGTTCCCCATTGCCGAATTAGGGTTTCATGCACCAATTCTACGGTATCTTCCTGTTCTTGCCGTCCCGTCACTACCAAACGCGCTTGATATCCAGCTAAATAACTGACCAAATTCCAGTTATCTTCCCCCACTTCCGCACGGCTAGCAACGCGCCTGGTATCCTCCGTTCCTTCCCCAGGACGCACTAATTGCACAAATATTCGCTGTGCCTGTTTTTTCTCGGTTTCACTCAGTTTTTGATAAACCTGTTCGGCATGATTGGCAATGGCTTTTTTCACCCCGCCAATTTCTTCATAAGCTTGGTGAGTTAATTCTCGGTTTATTTGCTTTTCCCATAACCGAGTTACCGCAAATTCTAATAATGGCAAATTTCCCGGTTCTTCCTCGACATCATCAAGAATGCGTTGGGTTAATTGTGCCTCAAATTCTACTTCCAGCTTTTTGGCAGGTAATTCAATTGCTGCCTGTAATTCCTCCCATTTCATAGAACTGAGTAACTGCGGTGTATACTCCTGCAACGCATCCCGCAACGGACGATAAGAAAGGGCATAACCGTAAAAGTCAGCCCGTAAAGCCAAAACTAATGTAATATTTTCTTGTGCAATAGCCGTTAGTAAAGCATCAGCAAAATGTTCCTCTTCTTTTTTTAGCTGAGAAAAAGTGTACAGTTCCTCAAATTGGTCTGCAACTAACAACAACCGTTTACCTGGATTGCGCTCTAAAATGCGAGATGCCAGTTGCTGCAAAGTGATTCTACCGTTTCGCAAATCACCTGCTAGCCCCATTGTTTCCCGCAGTTGTTGAGTTTCACCTGCTTCGGGTTCTAATTGCCGCACCAAGGCAAAAGCTAACTGCACAAATGGTTCTTTGCCCGGACGGAAAGATTCAATTAACCAGTTTCCCTCTTTTCGCAATTGGGGAATTAATCCCGCATACACCACAGAAGATTTACCGCTGCCGCTTGGACCCACCACTACTACCAACGGTTGTTTGTGCGTTACTTCTACTAAATTACTGACAAATTTTTCCTGTCCGAAAAAGAAGTCGGCATCTTCTTCCCCAAAGGCAGATAATCCTTGGTAAGGATTGGGCGGAATCACATCTTCTACAGTAATTACACCCTGATCAATCGGAGAATCAATTAAATTCTTTTTCTTGAAAACAGGAGTTTCCTGCTCTCGGAAGCTCATCATCTGCGAGCAACCTAAGTCGTAGGCTTCTTCTAACGTATATCCAGCAGCGATCGCATCATAAAAACCTACAGCAAAGGCAAGGGCTGCTTTATCTCCCACGGCTCGATTCATGCCAATGACATAATTAACGTATTGGCTAATTGCCTCGGCCTGTACTTCGGAATAACAAGCATTGAGAATTACACAATCTACACCTTTTTTGGCAAACAATTTAAACATACTGGCGAGGGCGTTTGTCTGCACCAGCGCCATTTTTCCGGTATCGTCTTCTAGGACAATTCCATCGGCTCCAGCACCATGCCCGCAAAAGTGAACAATGTTGGGTTGATAATCTAAAATAGCTCGGTAAAAGTCACGGGAACGCACGGCCCATTTTTGTTCTAATTTATACTGATCTCGCTTATTTGCTCGTCGCAATCCTTCCTCAATTTCCCGTACTTCTTGCTCCAATCGCAGGGGAACGGTATTGGTGGGATTGGCTGCTAGAATTAAAATTGTTTTGACTGGGTTGTTGTTAGTCATCAACTCGGGAATTGCTCGGGTTTTTGGGAGCTTTTACTTCTGTTTGCTTAAGGATAGTTCTTTTACTTAAACTGATGAATTTCTTTGTATTTCTATACGATTCAGTCTTAGTATACCAAGCTGGCAATAAAATCTTTGCTGCGCGTTAAGTAACTTTACAGTTTGACAGAATGTACAGCTTTCATGGCTGTGGGCTTGATGTGCTTGATTCTGGGACAAATTTAACTGTGTTTGCTTTATTTCCCGTTCGATAGTAACTTTCTGGCGATTTAAATGTTAAATACTTAGCAGCAGTTTGAGGGGACGACCGCACTTTTTTAAAGAATGGTTAAGATTGCCGATGTGTAGTTAGGCATTCGTTAAGCTATATTGACGGGTTTTTACTCATCAGCTTCGCAGGCAAAGGATAATCAGTAATATTCTAGTTAACAATAGTCGGGAGACAAGTAATCATGGCAGAAATTGAAGTTCTTGTAGAAAGTTTGTGGGAACTTGATGAGGATCAGCTAGCAGCACAAATTGGCGATCGCGCTCAAGCCATAGAGGATGAGGTAGCTGGACGTGGAACCAGAGGGATAGACTCAGCTTCCCTGGATTCTATTGATGTGAATGTTGCCGTTAGAGCATCGATCGATCTCAGGCTCCTAGAATCTGGCCAGCGGTTGTTCGATCGCGTAAACCCCTTAGTTTACGAGCTGATGTGCAAACCCCTAGGAAACGATCCACAGACTCAGAAAATCCTGGATGAAGCGATCGGCCAGAATTACACTAAAGCTGCTGGGATGTTAGCTCCTGTTCTCATCTCTGGACTGGGACTTGCTCCTACTATTGCTACTCTCCTCGCTACCTTGATTATCAAAAAGATTGCCAATTATAGCGCTACGGCAATTTGTGACAATTGGAAGCAAAACCTGCCCCAATCCACAAGCTGAGCTATAAACGGAACTTCCACTGAAGGCGGAGGAAGTTCTGTTCCAGGTTTGGTGAACTCGATCGCGCTAACACCTCAAGCCATTTGTTGGCGGGTTTTGAGAGCGACAATTCCGTCGGGCTTCAAACCTTTTTTCTGCTGAAATTCCTTGACGGCTGTATCTGTTGCCGGCCCAAATTCACCATCAACCCCAACTACAACGCCAGCCTTTTTCAAGCCTTCCTGAAGCTTCATTACATCTGAGCCTTCCATTCTGGGCATCGCCAAGCGCAACGTTCTGGGCTTGTCATCCCACGGCGCTTTAGCAAACCCTTGAGCAGGCGATCGATTAAGTGCATCCTCGGTTTGGGGGCCAAAGCCGCCATCCTCGCTAATCTTTGCATCCGGGTTGTTCTGATTCCAAAGCTGCTGAAATGCGAGTATTGAGTTACTGCGAAGATCGATCGTCCCGTCGCCTATGTAGTCGAAGTGAGGCGGATCGCCCGGTAATGGATGCCAGCCATATTGCATCAAATAAGATTCCCAGCCTCTGGCATCTTCAATGTCGATCGCTAGCCCTGTTTGGTGATTGCTGGTGCCTGGTGGCGCTACAGGATTAGAGTTGTTGAAGCGATCGTTATACAATAACATTTGCTGGGCGATCGTGCGGTAAGCAGAGTTCACCTCCATCGTTTGACCTCGATCTTGAATAGCTCTCTGAAGTGCCTCTTTTGCCGGGGTTTGTACGTAGGGAAAAGCTGCCTCCAGCAAGTCTACATTAAGGTCATCAAAACTGACAAAGGCATCTGGCATCATCAGTTGTAGTTGATAAATCAACTGTTGAGATAAGCCATTGACCACCGCAGTCGAAGACATGGGGGCATCTTGGAGCAATCCCGGGAAACTGCCTCTAAGTTCCAACATATCCCGTTGGACAAATTCTTCACAGGCTTCGATAATTACAGGTTGATTAAATAGAATGTCGCTTGAGTTAGTCATGGTTTTATCCAATCAATTTGAATTTGGTCAGTCCTGGATTCATAAACTCTATCCGTAGGCGATGCACACCGCACCTTACCTCCACAGAGCTTGTAAAAATTACTTAATTGTGTCAGTCTAATTGGTTACACAATCGCTTTTATAGTCCCAATTCTTTGCGTGTTTGGACACCGACAACACCATCCGCCGTTAGCCCTTTTTCCTGTTGAAACTGTCGCACAGCGCGATCGGTGTCTTTACCAAAAACGCCATCTGCTGAAACATTTATTCCTGCCGCGATCAGCGCTTCTTGCACTTGACGCACATCCTCACCTTGCATTATTGGCTCCGTAAGTGTGAGAACCCGAACTTCAGGCATTCCTAAAAACAGAGCTTGTTCGGCCAAGCGCCTGCGTGTCAGCCCTGGCCAGGGTTCACCATTGACTTTATTCCACACAGGAAACTGATTGGCTGCTCCTTGATAATCTCCGTTGTTCAATAGCTTCAGAAGAGTTGAACCTCCAAAACCTTCTGTTCCTGGGCCCACGTTGAAACAGAAGCAAACCAGTGCAGAAAACTGGTTGTCATCGATCTCAACTTCAACGGCATCCTCAACATAGGATTCAAACTTTTCTAAATCTTCCCTCAGCAATTCTTCTGCTTGCGTTTGGCTAATAGTCAGTTCTGGATAAACATCATCGCCCGTGTGTCCGTAACCAATTGTCCAAACTCCACCGCCATCATCATAAGCAGTGAGTTCACATCCTTCAAAGGTAGTGAGAAGCTTGAAACCTTCTTGATTGATATGCTTTGAACCTCTGCCTTCTACCACATCAGGAGGTTGTTCGTCTGGAGGATGAATATGATATGTTTTAGCCACACTGAAGCTTAAAGCATCAATTAATGCTTTTACTTGCCCATTAGTCTCCGTGACTTTAATAGCTAGGTCGTCTTTGATTTCGTATACGCGACCATCGCCGAAGAGTTTCAACGATCTTTTTGGCATTTTAGTTTTTCCTTTTTACAAGGTAGGTTCAGTCAAAAGAGGTATCTTGAAGATCCGAACGCAAAAGTTTTGGCTATTTTCAAAATAAGTGAAAAGAGTCTATTAATTAATGATTTAGATCGAAAGTCTTGGTTGGACTGGTGATTTTGTTATTATATATCTGTTCCACAGTCATGTTCGCAATTTGTGCAAACATTTACAAAAATTCATTCACCTTGACTATCGGCTTTCCCAATCTCTCTGATTCGCTACGCGCAGTTTTGGCTCAGATTCCGCAGATGTAACTCATCTTCTTGCAATAGTCCGGACTATTTTTAATTCGCAGTCTGAAACCCTGGATTTCCGGGAAAGTAACTCGATATGTAAAGCTATCATCAAAAAAGCGATCGCTTCGTCAGGACTTACGCACAAAGTGCTTTGACTCGCCGCGAATTATAGCGGCTTCAGTCCTCGAATTTTATGAGGACTGAAGTCCGAACGATCGAACCAGTTTTACTGTTCTTAGCTACACAATGTAAGGAGAATCGATCGCCTTTGCCCGATTAATCGCCACCAAAGTCTGGTAAATCAAAGCCGAAATCTCAGCGCGGGTAATATCCCGCTGCGGCGAAAGCCAATCGCGGGAAGGATAATTAACCACAATCTTCAAAGCAGTTGCTGTGGCGATCGCACTCAAAGCATAATTAGGAATTTGAGAACGATCGATGTATACTTTCAAAGTATCAGCATTTCCCCCCTTCAGTTGCAAACCGTTAACCAAAGACACGATCGCGTCAGCCTTAGTCAAATTCTGATTCGGGCCGAACTTCAACCCCGGAAACCCCGACAAAAACCCCGCCCGATTTGCCCGTTCGATCGCACTTCTCGCCCAAAAACTAGCAGAAACATCAATAAAATTTGTAGCCGGCACCCTCGGAATCGGACTAAACGCACTCACCAACAGCGCCGCATATTGAGCACGGTTTAAACTGTCATCAGGCCTAAAAGAACCGTCAGGAAAACCGCTAATTATATTCGCCGCAGCCAAAGCTTCAATAAACTTCTGTGCCCAATGTCCAGAAATATCGCTGAACACTGCACCCCCGATATTTGGATTGCCGCCGCCCTTTCTCACCGCAGCTTGCACAGCTTTAAAAGCATTCACTTTGCCGTAACCAAACCAATCGCTGCGGCCGTTGTTAGGATCGTAATTTCCCATGCGATTGCCCAACTGGGGATCGGGATCGGGATCGACAATTTTCTCAGCAGTTTGTTCGAGAATTCCCCGCACTTCCCGCGCCGTCAAACGGGGGTTAGCCGAAAGTATCAACCCTGCAACCCCAGCGACTACTGGAGTGGCGCTGGAAGTACCGCCAAAAGTATCCGTATAGTCCCCCCAGTCGTAGCCCCGATCGCCCACTCGATCGGCAGTAAACACCCCCAAACCGGGCAAATACTGCGTCACCTCCGGCGGCGTGCCGATAAATCCGGTTTCTGGCAACCAAGTTCCCGGCGGCGCGTTGTTGCTGGGGGCGCAAACCGAGATGCTGGTGCCCCAATTGCTGTAAGCTGCTTTTTTGTTGAGGGAAGTGGAAGCGCTGACGGCAATTACGTCTGGGTGGACGGCAAATCCTGCCAGCCATCTAGTTTGACCGCCCAGAACGTTGTTGGGCCAGCCTTTTTCGTTAACAGTACCGTTGACTGGGCGGTTGGCATTGCCCGCAGCGAACAGAATAACGCAGCCTCTGCCGCCCCGCCCTTGGGTTGCTGCTTTGGTGATGACTGCACTCTGCCGCAGGGAAAGGGGATAGTAAACTGCTGAAGGCCCCCAACTGCAAGAAATGACGGCGGCACCTTTTTCGATCGCCCAATTAAACATTTTTTCGACAGAATTGTCATCGAGAAAACCCGTGGTACGGATGGGCATCAGCGCGCAGCCGGGGGCGACGCCTACAATGCCTTTGCCGTTTTCTTCAGCAACGGCGACGCCGGCACAACTTGTGCCGTGGTTGTCTGAGTCGGCTACGGGCGTCGGGGAAGTGTCGCCGTCTTTGAAATCGATGGGTGAGACGATTTTGCCTTGGCCTTGAAAATCTGGGTGGGTGATGTCAACTGAATCGTCGGCGATCGCAATTACGATCGATCGAACTCCGCGAGTCATGTCCCAAGCTGGTTCTGCATAAATTTGAGCACCGCCGACAAGTTCCTTGCCGCCTTTGTTATTGAGATACCACTGTTTGGGATAAAGCGGATCGCGGGGCGTGTAATGCTGCTGCGTCTCTACTAAAATATTGGGTTCTGCTACGAGAACTTCTGGATATCTTGTCAGGCGGTTGGCAATTTTGACCGGGTTTTCTATTGCTTGTTTGGTGACTTCGCAGACGAAAGTGTTGGGAATTCCTTCTACTGGCCGGACTATTTTTAAAGCTGCTGCATTGGCGATCGTCTTTCGCGATTGTTCATCTACTTGTTCGCCAAATTGAATCGTAATTTGGTCGGTTAAATAAAAGAATGTACTCGGATTGTTGGCGGGGCAATAGACGTGGCTGGCAAAAGCTACAGCATCGCTGGCGCGGGCTGTTTGCATTGCTGCTTCTAGGCTAGAGGGCGCAACGAGATATTCATCGAGATTGCTTTGGCCGACGCGACGGTTGAGTTTTGCCCCAGTTGTTGCAGCCCAATCGTTTGAGGCTGATGCTGTTGATGAGGGGCGGACTGTAAAGCGATCGTCCGCTTTTGACAACAGCAATTCGTCGCCGCCACGCTGCAAAATCACTGCCAGACTTTCATCGGGAACTCCGATACCTTGATAATTTTGTAAGGTATTTGCGGAAAGTTCGATCGGTTGTGTCATCAGAAATGCCTTTGTTTAATTTTAATTCAGTCTTACTATATTCTCAAGAACAGGCAGGATGCCTGTTCCACAAAAACTGAATTTTCTTCTTGTGGGGAGTAGGGGTTGGGCTTCTAGCCCGCCCGTAAAAGGCTTATTAACAATGATTCAGCAAATCCCTCAAACTCACATCTTGCACCATTGTCAATAAACCTTTTCTGAACAGGCAAGATGCCTGTTCCACAAAAGATAAATTTTCTTGTGGAACAGGCATCTTGCCTGTTCTTGATAATTGTGCAACATCTCAGTCAAATAAACACACCAGGATTAACCTTAAAAAATTCTCCCAGCGCCTTAGCTTGGGCTTTGCTAATCGCCCGTTTCCCATTAACCACCTCAGAGACTACTCCTTTAGAACCAATCACGCCCACTAAATCGGCTTGTTTGAGTTCGCGAACTTCGATGAAATGCAATAGAACATCCCGGGGAGTCACTTCTGGATCTGGGTAATATTTTGATTCGTATTCTTCGATCAACAGCCCCCAGAGACTCAGTAAAGTTTCTTCTTCTACTGTTAATTCTTCCTTAGACATCAGAAAATCGACTTCTGCGAGGGCAAGATCATTATCTTCTTCGTTCAGGATTGGCTTAGGCTGAGATTTAGCCAGCAGTTGACCGTAAGCTGTTCTTTCAATTGCGATATTCATGGTTCATTCCCTTGTTTAATTAGATCGGGACTTACCCCTCAAAACCAAAGAAACCGGGTTTTCCACCATTTTTAAAGCCTCAAAGGCAGTATTTAGGTAAAAAACCCGGTTTCTGCGTCCAGGACTAGATTGCCGGGATCTGTCCAATCCCCCGCGATTTCCTTGTTCAATCCAAAATCTAAAATCCAAAATCCAAAATCGATCGCACCCTTTGACATTTCAACAAATTTGGTTTACACTTAGCCGGTTGCGATCGCCAATGGTAAGATCGGCTCAAGCTAAATATTTTTTTAAAGCGCATAGGCGCAAAGTAATTTCATGGTATACTCTGGAACTGTTTGTTGGCTTCGCTCCACTGCCCGGATTACGATCTGGGCGATCGCAGCTTTTACCCTGTTGCAACCGCTCCAAGTCCAAGCACAACAACCTTCTGGGCCAGAGAACCAACCGCAAGTCGAACCTGCCGACGACCCCACAGACCCCAACAATCTTCGCCCTCTGACGCAAGACAGCAGCTTGCTGAGCGTCCAAGGAGGCCAGCGTTTGATGACAGAAGCCAGCAGTGCTATTTCCAATCAGAATTACACACTGGCTACTCAAAAACTCCAAGAATCCCGCCAAATTTTCAATCAACTGTCCAACTTCTACCAACAACTGGGTAGCAGTTTTGCCGGAATTGACATCCGCTTGGCAGAAAGCCACCGCACCAAAGCTGTAGAAACAGCCCAAATGCGCGACGAAGCTACCTACCGGCTGGCTTTGGTACACCGGGCGCAAAATAAGCCCGAACTGGCTGTGCCCCTGCTAATTCAGATTATTCGATCGCAGCAACCAACTCGCGATTTGGGCAAGAAAGCTTACCAGCAGTTACTGGAATTGGGTTTTGTGGATTCGCCCTTTCCCCGACCTGCCAGCAGTCAACCGAGCTCATCGACAAAATAGTTCCACTAAAATCTAAATTACAGCCGTTTATCTGAGAAACCAATGGTTACACCATCTCAAGTAGCAGAAATGATTAAGGCAGGGTTGCCCGACGCTAAAATACAAGTTGACGATTTGACCGGTGGCGGTGACCACTACCAGGCGAGAGTCGTCTCTGCAGCCTTTGAAGGAAAAAGCCGAGTACAGCAGCACCAACTGGTTTACGGCGCTCTCAAACAGGCAATGGCTAGTGAAGCCATCCACGCTTTGGGCTTGGAAACCTTAACTCCCGCAGAATGGGAAGCGAAAAGTCAAGTTGCTTAATTGTTGAGTAGCAAGTGGGTATCACAAGTTTGTGCTTGTGTCAATACTTGCTTGAAATACAACTGCTCCACTTACGCACAAAAACCCGGTTTTTGAACCGGAATCTATGGCTGTAACGAAAGATTTTCGTAAAAAACGCGGTTTCTGCGTCAGTCAACGTTTAAAAATTTTCAAACAATATTAGGACCTACCATGAGTACAACAGCACATCAAAGAATTGACGAGTTGGTTAAGCAAAACAAAATCATGGTGTTTATGAAGGGCAATAAGTTAATGCCCCAGTGTGGTTTTTCTAATACTGTGGTGCAAATTCTCAATACTTTGGGAGTGCCTTACGAAACTGTTGATGTTTTAGCAGACCAGGAAATTCGTCAAGGCGTTAAAGAGTATTCCCAATGGCCGACAATTCCCCAAGTTTATATCAACGGGGAGTTTATTGGCGGCTCGGATATTATGATCGAGATGTATCAAAAGGGCGAATTGCAAGAAGTTGTAGAAGTGGCTTTGGCTTCTTAAATTAGACAGAAAAAACATATCCCCGACTTCTTTAAGAAGTCGGGGAAATAACAGCAAGAGCGTTTTACGTTGAATTAGGTTGATTTATAGCAGAAGGAAGAAGGAAGAAGGAAGAAGGAGGAAATAACAAACAACCAATTCCCGATGCCCGATGCCCAATTCCCGATGCCCGATGCCCAATTCCCAATTCCCAATTCCCAATTCATCAAGGGTTGATCAAACCGAATTTGCTATTTAATAGTAGTCTGATTCAGCCTGTGTCTGTGTCTGTGGCATTACAAAATTGGAGGGGTCGTGAATGTAACGCGCTGCTTCTTCCTCTAGTCTGTGAATCAGATAGGGTTCCAGACCGTTGGAATGCCGCAGGGCTGCTAAATAGCCGTCTAAGTAAAGCCGCAGGTCATCGAAGCGATAACCTCTATTCCACATTTCGACGAGGGCGTCGGTGAGTTTTTGGTAGTGCCGGATTGTTTGGGTGTCTTGTAGCATGGTGTGAGGTTGAAATCCTTTGTGGTTTGTATAATGACGGCGGGATTTAGGAACGGCCTCGATTGATGCTGAGTGGCTCAGCTTGAGGCTATTTCTAAATAAAAGTTTTTACCCTGCTCAACAGGCTACCCTCCATAAAAAATTTCACTCGTTGCAATGCAGTTGCTCGACTTTTTGCGCGCACCTAGATAATTCGCTGTGCGTTTAATAAAGTCGGGATGTTGCTGAATTTTGCGGTCAAAGTGGCTGAGTGTTCCGGCTACCGAGGGAACGGTTGGAGGAATTCTAGTTTCACTTGCGCGATTTGTCAACCTCCTGGGAGTGGGGGCTGGGTCGGGGGGATCGCTTTTAGCAGGCGGTTGGGGCATGGGGTCGATCGGCTTTACACTGTCCTATTTTCATTGTAAGCTCATCGCCAGAATGATTTAACCTTTCTGCAGGCTGACCCTGCCAAATTAACCCAATCTTTAAAATTCCTACCCTAAGTATGTCCGCTGCTTTAAACGCAGCTCATGCTTGAGTAGCGATGGTTACAAAAGCTTGACAAAAGCTCTGTTAACCTTGTAGCAATTAGTGATATGGGAAGCTCGCCTCTGTGGAATCTGCAAGTATTTCAATTGTTGAAGGGAATCCGCACCTGCGATCGCTCTTGGGCTGGCATCTACAGCAAGTCGGTCACTGGGTGCACCAGTCAGCGGATATCAGTCACGCTAGGGAAATATTTTTCAGCCGCCAGCCAACCCTAGTCATTCTGGATGCCCAATTGCCGGATGGGGACGGTTTGGAATTTTGCAACTGGCTGCAACAGCAGCAGCAGTCACTGATTTTGATGCTGTCGGCGCGGAATTCGGAATCGGATATTGTTGAAGGTTTGAAGGCGGGGGCAGACGATTACCTGACTAAACCCTTTGGGATGCAAGAGTTTATGGCCCGGGTGGAAGCTCTGATGCGCCGCAACCGCACCATGATACCGCCGGCGACGCTGGAGTGTGGGCTACTGAAAATTGATTTGGTGCAGCGCCGAGTGAGGTTGTACGACGAACATATTGAGCTGACTCCCCAGGAATTTAGCCTGCTGTATGTGCTAGCTCAAGCTGGAGGAGTGCCGCTGTCGCGATCGGATTTGCTGCGTCGGGCCTGGCCTGATGCTATTGATAACCCCCGGACGATCGACACTCACGTACTCTCTCTGCGTAAAAAAATAGAAATCGACCCGCGACAGCCGAGCCTGATTCAAACTGTACGGAATGTCGGCTACCGACTGAATCTGGAGTTGTTGAATAATGCCAATCAACATTCACCAGTGCCCAGGGCGGTGCTTTCTGAGACTACGATCGGGCTATAAGTCGGATTTTATTTGGGGAATTGATTGGCGATCGCATCGGTTTTCGCCGCCATAATAAAGTCATTGCGGTGCAGTCCAGAAATCGCGTGAGTCCACCAAGTAACGGTAACTTTCCCCCACTCGGTTAACAGTGCGGGGTGATGTCCTTCAGTTTCTGCGGCTTCGCCGACGCTGTTTGTAAAGGCGATCGCACTTTTGAAATCCGGGAATTTGTAGGTGCGTTCTATTTGGGGAATGCCATTTTTTTCGATGAAATTCCATTCGGGAATTTGAGGTTTTAGCTGGACAATTTCGTAAGCTGTGACGCGGGGAGAGTTGGGGCTGCAGGCGGCACAGCGTTCTTTTGATAAAGGTTCCATAAATTGCTGTTTAGCGAGAAGATGCTAAAAGATATTATAGACATTTCTACTTTGAATTATTTTGGATGGGGCAACTGTCATTTAGGATTGAAATCTTGCACCATTTTCAATAAGGTTTTTATGGGCGGGTAGGATGCCCAACCCTACTCCCCACAAGAAATTCACTCTTTGTGGAACAGGCCGGAAAGCCTGTTAAGAGAGAATGGTGCAAGGCAGACATTGCGATCGAAATCGTTCCAAAAACAGATGAGCAATCCTTTAAAATTTATGGAAATAATCGTTCACCGTGGAATCGCTTAACCGATAATATCAGGAACGGGCGGGTTGATTTGGCTATCTCACTGATATTGTAAACGTTGACGAACCCGCCCCTCCAAGTGCGATCGCTCAACCGATAATTTTCTTAATCAAATCCAACTTGCCTTTATAGGGAGCATACCGCCATTTCAAGTCAAGCCAAAATGACTTTTGCAGCACGCTTTTGTAATGAGAAAAAGTATCAAAACTTGCTTTGCCGTGATAGCTACCGATGCCGCTGTCGCCCACTCCGCCAAAAGGTAAATCTTTTACTCCGACTTGCATAACCGTGTCGTTTATGCAAACTCCCCCCGAAGAAGTTTCCCGCAAAACTCGCTCTTGTTTCTCTTTATCCTTCGAGAACAAATACAAAGCTAGGGGTTTGGGACGGGCGTTGATTTGGGCGATCGCCTCCCCGAAATTCTCATACTCCAAAACTGGCAAAATCGGCCCGAAAATCTCATCCTGCATCACCGGCGAATCCCAGGAAACATTATCTATAACCGTTGGTGCAATATATCTATCTTCCGGCTTAACTTGCCCGCCGGCAACAATTTCTCCATCTTTGATAAAGGCACTCAAACGGTCTAATTGCCGCTGGTTAATAATGCGCGAATAGTCGGGACTTTTTTGCGGATCGTCTCCGTAAAATTCGTGAATTGCTGTTTTAATCGCTGTCATCAAAGCAGGTTTAACTTTTTTATCAACTAATAGGTAATCTGGAGCGATGCAAGTTTGTCCGGCATTGAGAAATTTGCCCCACGCAATGCGTTTTGCTGTGTATTCAACCTGAATGTCTGAGTCTACAATGCAAGGACTTTTGCCGCCCAATTCCAAGGTTACAGGTGTCAGGTGTTTAGCGGCAGCTTCCATGACAATTCGACCGATTTTAGTACCACCTGTAAAGAAGATATGATCGAATTTTTCTGCTAATAATTGTTGGCTGATTTCCACGCCTCCTTCGACGGCGGCTACGTAGGCGGGATCGAAGGTTTTGGATATCATGTCGGCGATAACTTCGGAGGTGTGTGAGGCGATTTCCGAAGGTTTGAGAAGTGCACAGTTACCGGCGGCGATCGCCCCGACTAAAGGTGATATCATTAACTGAAACGGGTAATTCCAAGGCCCGATGATTAATACTACGCCCAAAGGTTCAGGGTAAATGCGGGCTGATGCTGGGAATTGATCTATTGAAGCAGGCACTTTTCTCGGCTTTACCCATGATTTGAGGTTTTTGAGGGCATAATTAACTTCGGAAATCGATGCGATTTCAAGATAAGCCTCGAATTCCGGCCGACCGAGGTCTGCCTTGACAGCATCGACTATTCGTGATTGATTAAGTTCGATCGCACTTTTAAGTTTTTTCAGTTGTTCAAGCCGAAAATCCACATCTTTCGTTTTCCCAGTCGCAAAAAATTGTCGCTGCTGCTGGATAATATCGCTGACGCTGATTACCATTTTTTGTCCTCCATGTCTATAAATAAATGTTACAACAGTAAAAGGAAAGTCGGGTAAAGTGCGGGTGTAAAAAAGATCTACTCGTTGCGGGCCGGAAAAATTAGGATGATTGAACCGCGAAGACGCGAAGAATACGAAGGAAGAATTAGGAAGAGGAAGAGAAGAAGTAGGTATCTTGCGAGATGTCGGAGGTGTTAATCCTAAAATCTTCGCAGTAGTTGCGAATTTTGCCTTTACAAATGATTGACAAATGCTATAAATTAGAAGCTGATAATTGTGTCACTAAAAAATGAGTTCGCTTATGAAAATATCTAAGAACGATTTTTTTTTCTATTCCTGCTGGCTGCTTTGCTTGCTTGCAGTAGCAGGATGTACCTCTAAGCCCGAAAAGCAAGTTGTCATCTGCTCGAAAGATTTTACCGAACAAGCCATTCTCGCAGAAATTTTAGCACAGCATATCGAAGCTAAAACAGATATCAAAGTAGAACGAGAACAGAATCTCGGAGGTTCGCTTTGCCATCAATCCCTAACAGCAGGTAAAATCGATTTGTACGTCGAATACACGGGTACTGCTTACGCCAACCTGCTCAAACAAAAACCGATTTCTGACCCCAAAAAAGTCCTCGATTACCTCAAACAAGAATATCCCAAACAGTTTAAAGCAGAATGGACGCAACCACTGGGATTTAATAACAGTTTTGCGATTATTGTGCGGGGAGATGATGCCAAAAAACTCAATTTACAAACTCTCTCGCAACTTGGCAAAGCTTCACCTAACCTCCGGGCTGGTTTCGGCCCAGAATTTAACGAGAGAGAAGATGGATTTCCCGGATTGGCTAAAACTTACGGGATTAAATTTCGAGAACAACCGAAGGAGTTGCTGTTAGGATTGCTTTACCAAGCGCTGCAACAAAAAGAAGTAGATGTGATTGCTGGTAATACGACGGATGGTTTGATTCAAAGTTTAGGTTTAGTAGTTCTCAAAGATGACAAGAACTATTTCCCGCCCTACGAAGCAGTTCCGGTTGTGCGATCGCAAATTTTGGAAAAATACCCCGAATTGCGTCCAGTGCTCGCAGAATTGGGCGGCAAAATCTCCGAGGAAGATATGCGACAACTGAATTATCAAGTTGATAAGAAACAGCAGGAAGCTGGACAAGTAGCCCAGGAGTTTTTGCAGCAAAAGCTGGGCGAGTCAAAGCCAGTAAGTCCGCCAAAATAAAGGGTTTCATTGTTCTGCCTGTTTGCTGAACCCTATTGTGGTTAGCTATACTATGAGTTAGACTCGTATAAATAAATGAAGGTATAAAGCTATGACAACTGTCAAAACTGCTATCTCATTGCCAGCATCTTTATTTGAACAAGCCGAAACATTAGCTGGCGAAATGCAAATTTCGCAGAGCTTTTTGATCGAAATAGCGCTTGAAGAATTTATCCGCCGCCGCGAAAATCAACAACTGTTAGAAAAAATTAATGCTGCTTGCGAAGCGCCTCTCTCTGAAGAAGAACAAGTTTTGCTTCGCAAGATGAGTCGCTCTCATCGCAGGCTGGTGGAAGGCGAATGGTAATAAATCAAGGTGATATTTTTTGGATAGAACTTGATGAGCCTTCTGGTTCAGAACCCGGTTATCTCCATCCCCATGTAATCATTCAGAACAATTTATTCAATTGTTCCCGCATTAATACGGTTGTTGTTTGTGTGCTTACTTCAAATCTCAGACGGGCTAATTCACCAGGAAATGTCCTGTTAGAAGCAGGAGAAGCTGATTTACCAGAACAAAGTGTTGTTAACGTCTCGCAGATTTTGACGATCAATAAATCTCAGTTAGGTGAGAAAATTGGCACCCTCTCGGCCGAGCGAGTTCGTCAAATTATTGATGGAATTAGGCTGGTAGTTGAACCTCGCGAAGCTGAGTAAAACTTTCCTTAGCCTTTTAAATTTCATGGGGCTTAACCTCTCCTCAGCTAGTGATAAGGTGCGCTGGGCGCACCCTACAATACACTTAGGCTAAGTAGGTGTTCCGAATTAATTACACAATATTTCTACTGAAACCCTTGCCTAGCAAGGAGTCTTTATGTAATTAATTTTGTGTGGTTACTTATCTTCTTAAGTCCCTTCACTCAGCCTCCGCAAATTCAAAATATCGCTCATCTTTTTAATTTGCATACAAGTGCGCTCGAACTGTTGTTTATCCTGGATATCCATGCACAAGTCAATTAATGCCGGCAATCCGGGATATGTTTTGACTTGAGCGCTGCGGACGTTTACTTGGTTGTCCTTCAAATGCGATAAAACATCATTGAGAACTCCCACTCGATCGAGGGCTTCAATTTGAATATTAACCGGATAAGTATTTGGTCGAGATTCATTGCGGTTACTGGAATTCCAACTCACAGGAACCAACCGATCCCCAGGTACGCTCTCAACATTTGAACATCGTTGTCGGTGAATCGAAATTCCGCGAGTGCGAGTTACAACTCCAATAATTGATTCCCCAGGAATCGGACAGCAACAGCCGGCTAAATGGTAAAGCAATCCCTCTACACCTGCGATCGGCGATTTGCTCGGAGATGAACTCGGTAGTGGTTTCGGTGTCGTCGATGCAGGTATTAGCTGGGGAACTTCGTGGGTTCCTGCGGGAGCAGCTTCAATTTTTTGCTGCACTTTTACTAAATCTCGCAGTCGATTTACTACGAGATTTAAGGTAACTTCGCCGTAGCCCAAACCGGCGATTAAATCTTCGACGCTGTGGTAGTTGCAGCGCTGAGCCACAGACTGCATGGGTTCAGATTTCAGCAAAGATTCTAAGCCGTTTTTACCTAATTCTTTTTCCAGCAATTCCCGCCCGCGAGCGAGATTTTCATCTCTGTGCGATCGCTTCAACCACTGGCGAATTCGGTTTTTTGCTCCGTTTGTTTTGACAAAATTCAGCCAGTCGGAACTCGGATGACCATTTTTTTGGGTCAAGATTTCTACAATATCGCCGTTCTTTAAAACCTTGTCTAGTGTGACCATTCGCCCGTTGACTCTGGCACCGGTGCAGCGATTGCCAATTTCTGTGTGAATGCGGTAAGCAAAATCTACGGGAGTTGACCCGCTATTGAGAGCAATTACGTCTCCGTTAGGAGTAAAAACGTAAATATCTTCGTCGAATAAGTTGTCCTTAATGCTTTGTAAATATTCGCGATCGTCTTTGAGGTCGCTTTGCCATTCTAGGAGTTGTCGCAGCCAAGTAAATTTTTCGTCGTCGCCGGTGACTGTTGTGTTAGAACCGCCAGTTTCTTTGTATTTCCAGTGCGCGGCAATGCCGTATTCTGCAATGTGGTGCATTGCTACGGTGCGAATTTGCACTTCTATGGGGCGGCCGCTGGTTCCGATTACTCCGGTGTGCAATGATTGGTAGCGGTTGGCTTTTGGTAAACCGATATAATCTTTAAAGCGGCCGGGAATCGGGCGGAAAGAATCGTGGACGATCGCCAAAGCGCGATAACAGTCATCATTGGTTTCTACTATGATCCGCACCGCCGCAATATCGTATACTTGGTTAAAGCCTTTTTGGCGGCGCTGCATCTTCCCATAAATTCCGTACAAATGTTTGGGACGACCGCTGACTTCGTAGCATTTAATGCCTAATTTGTCAAGCCTTTCTCGTAAACTATCTGTGACTTCTGCGAGTTGAGTTTCTCGATCGGCTCGCTTCACCGCCACTAAGTCCTGAATTTCGCGGTAAGCTTCCGGTTCCAGGTATTTAAAGGCTAAATCTTCCAATTCCCACTTAAAGCGGCCGATACCCAAACGGTTCGCTAGGGGAGCAAAAATATCTCGGGTTTCTAGGGCAATAGTGCGCTGCTTTTCTTCGGACAAATGCTCCAAAGTCCTCATGTTGTGCAGCCTGTCTGCGAGTTTGACGACAATGACGCGAATATCTTTAGCCATTGCTAGGAACATTCGGCGGAAATTTTCCGCAAGGCGCTCTGTTTTGCTGGAAAAATTAAACTTAGAAAGCTTGGTGACACCTTCAACCAACTGTCGCACTTCGGCGCCGAACCGCTGTTCTATTTCTTCGAGAGTAATATCTGTATCTTCAACAATGTCGTGGAGGAAGCCCGCGGCAATCATGACGTTGTTGCCGCCCATATACCGGAGTATTCCAGCGACAGCTACCGGATGGCAAATGTAAGGTTCTCCTGATTTGCGGTATTGTCCTTCGTGCAAGTCGCGGGCAAATTCAAAGGCCCGACAAATTAAGCTGTCGTCCGTCGAACAATTCGGGTTAGGGCCCCCATCAGGCTGCGATCGAGTATTCAGGCATTCTTGCAGCCAATCGGGAACTACGGCAGGATCGATCGAAGGAGAGGGAGTCAGAGTGTTCGCGTTCATGGGGTACACCTTTAAAACTTAGAAATACAAATGGTTAAAAGCCGGTTTCCGGTTGAATTGCCGAAATTATGTGTTTAGCTATACTAAACTAATTGAATGCCACAATTTGCAATTCAAAAAAATAGTCGATTTTTCTCAAACTATACCTATCTAATTCCGAGTCGCCCCCCCTCGCAGGTAGGAAAATATAGTGACACCACTGCCGTCGCAGCAGTCTGTCGATCGGGTAAAATCAGCATATTTGGGCGGTAGCCGTTGAGGTTGCGGGCGATCGGCATTTACCGGCAACGCTAAACTAAAAGCAGCAGCCAGAAGGGTAGAGTCAGGGCAGCAAATCAAAAAAAGTTCTCACAAAACAGGGAATTGCTCCAAAAACGCACGGCTTCCCTCCATATGAGCAAACTTAAGTAAGTATCTACTTTGATTATAAATACAAATTTGTTTACAAAATCATGATATTGTCCGAAGACCGCCGCCAGTGCTACCAAGAATTACAGCAAGCACTAGAACAACTACAAAGAACTGCTGCACAGGATAATCTGGATCGGGCCGCGCTGGCGATCGAATACACAAAAGTGCAACAATTTTTCGGAAACCAAATTATGAGAGCCGAAAGCGATGAGTTAGACGCCTCAGAAACACCCCCAGAGCAGTCCTATTTGACGGAAATTCACAAGCAACTGCGGTTATTGGGGACAGATGTCACCTTTTTGCAAGCGTCGCGCCAGCCAGCGACAGCAAAGGCGAGGCAAACTGCGGCGATCGCGCGGCTCAACACGCTAATTGGCTACTGCGGCGCGCTGCTGCAAAAAAATTCTGGTTCTTCAGGGCCCGCCCAGATACAGAATTAATAATTGAATTAACAGGGAATTAAGAAGGCAAGGAGAAATAAAGCGGTGGAATGTCCAAAATGTAAACATCCCAATTTAGAAGGCGGTACCTTAGCCGGCCGTATGTCGGTGCAGTGGTGTCCCAACTGTTACGGTATCTGGATTCCAGGCAGAGAATACGAAGCTTGGCAAAAAGAGCAAAGCCAGTGGTACAACAAATCCGAGAAGCCTGATGCGACAGCGACTCTCGGCATAGAATTCACGCCGTCTCCCTACGACAGCAAAGCAGCGCTGTGTCCCGAAGACGGTCACTATCTGTCGCGGGCGAAAGTTCCCTTCAGCAGAGTGCCCTTTTACATAGAGCGCTGTATGTTGTGCGGGGGCATTTGGTGCGATAACGGCGAGTGGGACATTCTCGAAAGTCTGGGATTCTACACTGAGATTGACAAGATGTTTTCTCCCAATTGGCAAGCTAAGGCCCGCGTGCAAGAACTCGCCTCTCGGGAACGTCAAGTGCTGACTGAGAAGCTGGGGCCGGACATCGCCGGATATGTGTTGGAACTCGCGGAAGTTTTAGCAGACCATCCCCACGCAGATTGTGCCGCTACTTACATACTGCGGAGAGCTGAGTTGAAGCGAAGGGAAATTTAGTCATTAGTCATTAGTTATTAGTCATTAGTTATTAGTTATTAGTTAGTAATCGGGGGAGCGGCTTATGCACCAAGAAAACTCGGTTTGCAGCTAATTATTCTTTCATTGACTAACAGACTTTCAGTCTATTGCAAATAAATACTGACTAATAACTAACAATGACTACTCACAATGATTAATAAGTGACAACTGACAACCGAGGATTATATAACTACTAACCAATAACTACTAACCAATAACTACTAACTAATGACTAAGGACTAATGACTAATGACTAATGACTCTTCTCTATTTTCCGTTGACAATCTGCGAGTAGCTTATCCTCAGCGGCGAGGCCAATCCGGTTGGGCCGTTGACGGGGTTTCCCTGACGCTGAAACCGGGGGAAAAGCTCGGATTAGTTGGGGAGTCTGGGTGCGGTAAGTCAACTTTGGGAAGGGCGGCGATGCGGTTGCTGCCGGATTCGACGCTGATTGAGGGGCGAGTTAGTTTTGCTGGAGAGTCGGTGTTTGACATGAATGCTTCGCGGCTGAGACGGTTTCGGGGCGAAGCTGTAGCATTGATTTTTCAAGATCCGATGACTCGTCTCGATCCTTTGATGACTGTCGGGGAACACTGCATCGAGACTTTGCAAGCTCACATACCGAATTTGGATCGCAAGCAAGCTAAGAAACGGGCGATCGAAACTCTGGAAGCTGTGAAAATTCCCGCGTCTCGCTGGTCGCAATTTCCCCACGAATTTAGCGGCGGAATGCGGCAAAGAGTAGCAATTGCTTTGGCTCTTTTGCTCGATCCCAAATTAATTGTGGCTGACGAACCGACTACAAGTTTGGACGTAACTGTAGCTGCTCAGATTTTGCAGGAATTAACCAGACTTTGTGAGGAACGGGGAACGGCTATTTTGTTGATTTCTCACGATTTGGCGATGGTGGCTGAGTATTGCGATCGCATTGCGGTGATGTACGGCGGTAAAGTCGTAGAAACAGGGCCGGTGCAAAACGTGTTTGAAAAGCCGCAGCACGAATATACTCGATCGCTCCTCAAAGCAGCTTTGCACATTCAAGCCGATTCTGACAAAGGGTTAGCATTCGAGGAAATCAGGACTGAAGCCGTTACTGCAAACTTAACAAATTCGCCTCTTTTGACCGTAACGAATTTGCAGCAACATTACAGTTTAGAAAGCAATTTATTAGATCAGTTGTTTTCCAGGAATCGGCAGGTAATTAAAGCCGTAGACGGCGTTAGTTTAGAGCTACAACGGGGAGAAATCCTAGGGCTGGTGGGGGAGTCCGGCTGCGGCAAAAGTACCTTGTCACGCACGATTTTGCAGCTAATTACCGCGACTGGTGGCAAAGTGGAATTTCAAGGAATAGATATAACTGCCCTGAACCGCGATGCTGTGAGGAAGCACCGCCGCGAAATGCAAATGATCTTTCAAGACCCCCACGCTTGCCTGAATCCGATGATGACTGTCGGGCAAAGTATTGCTGACCCTTTGTTTATTCACAAATTAGCTAATGGCAGCGAAGCTAAAAAACAAGTAATCCAAATGTTAGAGCGGGTGGGTTTAACTCCAGGGGAGGATTTCTTTCGTCGCTATCCGGGGGAATTGTCGGGAGGACAACAGCAGCGGGTTTCTATAGCCCGCGCTTTGATTACTCGGCCGCAACTGATTATTTGCGACGAACCGGTGAGTATGCTGGATGCGAGCGTGCAGACTCAAGTTTTAGAGCTGATGTTGGAGTTGAAGCAGGAATTTAATTTGACTTATCTGTTTATTACGCACGATTTGTGGGTGGCGAGATTTTTTTGCGATCGCATTGCGGTAATGAATGCTGGGAAAATTGTTGAAATCGGTAAGACTAGGGATATTTTTACTAATCCGCAGCACCCTTATACTCAGCAATTATTGCAGGCAGCTCCTTTACTGGCTCGAACTCAATAAAAAGGTCTAAAATTGGGGCCATCTAATTTATGTCACGGGCTTCTAGATGGATTTCGGAAATTTCCGGTTAAATTGGTTAAAGTTAAGGGATACTTTTCAAATCATTCCACCGACACCAAGCACGATATGGCAGAGTCTGACCTAGGCAGTTTTGCGGTGGCACCCGAAGCCTCATTCGCGATCGCACAAGATGAAGACACCGAGAGCGATCGTCCGACGGTAACTCGATCGTCAGCATACAACAACTGGTCTGCCGACGATCCAGTGGGAGCTTTGTTCAAGGAAATGGCTCGGTATCCTCTACTGACAGCAGCCGAAGAAGTAGAGTTGGCGCGCCGCGTTCAAGAATTGGTAGCCCTGGAGGAACTAGAACAGCGTTTGCAGCAGGAATTGGACAGAGTGCCGACCAAAGCTGAACTCGCCGTGGCTTTGGGGGTAAGCGAAACTCAACTGCAACAGCTTCGCCACCAGTGTCAGTCGGCGAAACGGAAAATGATCAGCTCGAATTTGCGTTTGGTAGTTTCGATTGCCAAACGCTATCTGAATCGGGGCGTGCCTTTTCTCGATTTAATTCAGGAAGGAGCTTTGGGTTTGAATCGGGCAGCCGAAAAGTTTGATCCGGAGAAGGGTTACAAGTTTTCTACTTATGCCTATTGGTGGATTCGCCAAGGAATTACCCGGACAATTGCCAATCAAGGGCGGACGATTCGCTTGCCTGTTCACATTGTCGAACAGTTAAATAAACTCAAAAAAGTTTATCGAGATTTGAGGCGTTCTCTTCAACGCAATCCAACTGAAACTGAACTTGCTAGAGAAATGCAAGTTACTTGCGAACAGCTTCGCTACCTCCAGCAAGTACGTCGGCAATCTTTGTCTCTCAACCACCGCATCGGCTCAGAAGAAAGTTCGGAACTTTTGGATGTTCTCGAAGATAACGCGACGCAATCTCCCGAAGCTCAGATGAATGAGATGATGATGCGCCAAGATATTTTGGAGGTGTTGGACAGTATTTTGACTGAGCGGGAAAAAGAGATTGTTGCTATGCGTTACGGTTTGCTGACCGGCGAACCTTACACTTTAGAAGAGGTCAGCAGTTTGTTCAATTTGTCCCGCGAACGAGTCCGTCAAATTCAAAATAAGGCAATGCGAAAGCTGCGTCGCCCTCAAGTGACGGAACGATTGAAGGGCTGGTTGAAATAAGAAAAAAAACATTGAGTTGGCATTTTGAAAAATTTTAAAATTATTGTGGGGGACACTCCGAAGCCGCCGTATATAGCAATCATTGCAGGAGTTGTAAACTTTTTACCCCACCCCAACCCTCCCC
>NZ_JAUBRC010000072.1:0-27913 GCF_036701635.1 Microcoleus sp. N9_B4
CTCTGCAATCATTTGAGGCTTTGAGAATTCTGAATTCTTTTGAAATTAAATCCGATCGAATATCTGCGGAATGTGGGCTACAATTAATCGGGCGGTGGTTAAATTTCTATTCATTCATCCCTCTCCTGTGCAAGTACAAACGCCCCTTTACTTTTTGATAGTAAATTGTCATAACTTTGATTTTAGTCAACAGCTTTTTCAACCATTAAGCGCCACAGCTAATGATAATTATTAATAAGCTGATGATAAAAATTTATAGTTTAATGGTAGGAGTGAAGCGGGCAATGCCCACCCTACAAATAGAGTCCTCGATCGCCCTAAAATCTATGAGTGCTCAATTCTGTGCCCAAAATCCCTTGTCAGTCAGTTTCGCGGATGTGGAGGCGGCGGCAAAGCGCTTGCAAGGCACAGCTTTCAAGACGCCGGTGCTGACTTCGGAAACTTTCAACAAACAGACGAATTCTCAGGTATTTTTCAAGTGCGAGAACTTTCAGCGCACGGGTTCGTTTAAATTTCGGGGTGCTTGCAATGCTTTAATGCAGCTATCTGAAGCCGAAAAACAGCGGGGAGTTTTGACTTTTTCTTCGGGAAATCACGCGCAGGCGATCGCCCTTGCCGCCCAGTTGTTACAGATTCCTGCTACTGTTGTCATGCCGACAGATGCGCCAAAAGTCAAGCAAGAAGCGACTCGCGGCTACGGTGCAGAGATTATTTTGTACGATCGCACTCAAGTTTCCCGCGAAGAGTTAGCGGCTAAAATTGGCGCAGAACGACACTTAACAATTATTCCTCCTTACGATCATGCGTGGGTGATTGCGGGACAAGGTACGGCGGCGCTGGAATTAATCGCGGAAGTTGGGGAGTTGGATTTGCTGTTAGTTTGTTGTGGCGGCGGGGGTTTGCTGTCGGGATGCGCGATCGCAGCAAAAACTTTGTCTCCGCAGTGTAAAGTAATAGGAGTAGAACCGGAGCAAGCAGACGATGCGGCGCGATCGTTCCGCACGAAAACGCTGCAAACTGTTACTAACCCGGATACGATTGCTGATGGTGCGCGCACGCCATCTTTGGGGAAATTAACCTTTCCTTTGGTGCTGCATTATGTTGATGATATGGCAACTGTTTCAGAAGAGGCTATTCGCAGCACAATGTTTTTTCTGTGGGAACGCATGAAGATAGTTGTTGAACCGACTGGAGTGCTGGGGGCAGCAGCTTTGCTTTCAGGTGTTGTGAAAGCTGAAAATGCGAGAGCTGGGGTAATTGTCAGCGGGGGAAATGTCGATTTTAGTCATTAGCTTGCACTTTTTCAAGAACGGGCAAGATGCCCGTGAAGCGAGAGATGAATTTTATTTTTGATTGTGGAACAGGCATCTTGCCTGTTCATTCTTCCCAAAAAGATGAATTTGATTGTGGAACAGGCATCTTGCCTGTTCATCCTTCCCAAAAAGATGAATTTGATTGTGGAACAGGCATCTTGCCTGTTCATCCTTCCCAAAAAGATGAATTTGATTGTGGAACAGGCATCTTGCCTGTTCATCCAAGCTAATTGAAAATGGTTTAACATCTCAATTTTAATCATTTACCCAACGCCAAAGGATCTTTGAGATGCTGCCATTAATCTTTGATACCTGCGTGCCGAGAGATGAGATTTTATCGGGAGACTTGTCTCTAGATTTATTTGCAGCAAAATTGCGGCTGGTAGTCGAAGGAAATGCACCTCAAGTTTATCAAGATGCTAATAAATTCTTTGCTAATACCTTCGCAACTGACGGCATTAAAACCCTAATCCGGGAAGTTTTGAGCCGCTTGATGAAGCAAAGCAGCGGGGCTGCGGTAATCCGTTTGGAAACGAGTTTTGGGGGCGGCAAAACTCACGATGAAATTGCACTCTGGCATATCTGCAAGCAAGGGCGAGAAATTCACGGATTGGAACGTTTTACAGATATTAGCGTGATTCCCGATCGTCCTTTACAAGTTGCAGCGATCGATGGTCGAGATTTAGACCCAGAACAAGGAGTTTATCACTCGGACAGCGGCTTGACAACCTATACTCTTTGGGGTGAAATTGCCTACCAAATTGGCGGGATTTCAGGCTATCAGTTACTGCAAGGTAGCGACAAAAGTGGCGTCAGTCCCGGTACTTCGGTGTTAGAACGGTTGACGGGGGGACAGCCGACTGTGATTATTTTAGATGAAATTGCGCGGTATTTGCGATCGGCAAAAGCGAAAAAAATTGGCAGAAGCGATTTAGCCGAACAAGTGGTAGCCTTCCTATTTTCCTTGATGGATTTGGCGGCAGCCTGCGATAATTTAGTATTGGTTTATTCCCTCGCCTCGACAGCAGATACTTTTGCGGAAGAAACTGCTGAATTGCAAGAAACGATGCGCGCTTCTGCAAGACAAGAAAGGGTGTTAAGTCCTTCTACAGATATCGAAATTTACAACATCGTCAAACAGCGCGTGTTTGCCAAAGTTAGCGAGGAAGCAGCAGAAAAAGCGGCATCGGAATATTTGGCGGCTTATCGCAATTGCCGAGTTAATTTGCCCGATGGGTGCAAAGATGCGTCATACTCAAAAGCGATCGCCCAAAGTTATCCGTTTCACCCGGAATTGTTCAATCTTCTTACTAAAAAAATTGCTTCTATTCCCGAATTCCAGAAGACGCGGGGGGCTTTGCGATTGTTCGCGCAAGTCGTGCGGCATTTGTGGGAAAATCGCGATGGTTGGATGCCGATGATTCACACGCATCACATTCCCATAGGGATGGATGGCGAAATTACGAATGATCTTACTTCTCGGTTGCAACGATCGCCCTTGCGGAATGCGATCGGCGCTGATATCTACAATCCCGATGGTAGGCCGGCTTACGCACAATTGCAAGATGGGGAATGGATAGCAGCGGGAAAACCGCCGTTTTCTACTTGGGTAGCCCGATCGATCTTTTTGCATTCTCTGACTCAGGGAAATTCTTCGGGTATTCGGCTGGCGGAGTTGAATTTGTCGCTGCTGACTCCGGGGGTTGACAGCGGTTTTGTCGATCGCGTTTTAGACAGACTAACTAAGGTAGCTTGGTATTTAGACTCCGATCCGGTAACATCTTTAGCCCGGTTTAAAGAAGAACCTTCGATTAATAAAATCATTACCGAGGAGAAAGAACAAGTTGGGAGGGGATTCGCAAAAGAAGATTTGAGAATTCGTCGGGATAGCATTTTTGCCAAAAAATTCTTTACCTTAGTTTCTCATATCGAAAGTCCCGGAAATGTAGATGATAACCCGGATGATGTTGTGTTGTGCGCGATCGACTTTGACGATGCGACGGTGAATGCTTCTACTGACGCAGCCCCGGAATTAATCGAGAGAATTTTTAACAATAGCGGCGAATCGGGGAAGTTTCGCACCTACCGCAATCGGTTGTTATTTTTGGTGGCAAATCGGCTAGAATTAGAAAGCGCGATCGACAATGCCAGAGAATATAAAGCCATTCAAAATATACTCAAAAGTCAGAACCAACTGGCAGATTTATCGGGAAGCCAACAGAAGCAATTGAAAGAAAGGGAAGGCGCGAAAGATATAGCTGTGAGAGTATCTTTGACTAATGCTTACCGTCATTTATTTTATCCCTCAAATGACCAAGTAAAAGCACCGAAAGGGTTGATGCACTACACTCTTTCCGCGCAAGATGCGAGTATGGTGAAAGGCAAAAACAACCAGCAAGATGTGATTCTCAAAGCCCTCAAAGATTGCGGCAAGATTCGCCCGGAAGAAGCTAAACCTTTCGCCCCGGCTTTTATCCTGCAAAAAGTTTGGCCTGCGGGGTTGGATAGTTGGACAACGAAGGCGCTGCGCGATGCTTTTGCTAAGGATTTGAGTGTGAATATTCTCCTCGATGCGGAAGTTTCCATGCTGCGGGAGACGATTCGCGAAGGTTTGAAAATGGGCAATTGGGATATGAAAGTCGGCGAGAGACTATTTATCAAAACCGATGATAGTATGCTGAAACTGCCGGAGACGATCGAATTTAGCGATCGCGCTGTATTGTACAAGCGCGGCATTCTCGAACCTCCAGCGCCCAAAGAAGTGGAACTCAGCGCTCAATTGATGCCGAGTGCAGAAGCGGCAAAACCCGTGCGGGTGAGGTGGAAAGCCAAAGGAGCATTGACGGTTAGTTTGTATCAAAATGATAGTTTGGTGCCGGGAAATTTCCGCCCTTCCGATGAGTGTGAAATTACCATTGTTAATAACACTATTTTTCGTGTGGTGGCCGATTACGGTAACGGTGAGACAGCAGAAAAAGCAACCAATGTCAATCTAAATTCTCAAGTTTCTAGCGTGCGAGATGGTGGCAATTCTGCTTATGTTGTGGAAGGGCTACAGGGGACTTTGTGGAAGGCGAAACCGCCGATTATCGAACTCGACGGCACGATAAATGCGGTATTTGCGGGATTGGGCGATCGTATGAGCGACTACAAAGTGCAAGGCATCGAAGTGCTAGAATTGTCTGTGGATCAGGTAATGGATTATCGCAAATTAGGAACAGCAATTGCCCTATTGCAGCGGTGGAAACCGCAAATCGACCAAACCGTAACCATTAAAACCGGCGACCAATTTGTGCGGTTGGAATATCAAGGGGCGTTGCGGGGATTTCAGAGCTTCTTCTCGACTATCAACACTTTGTTGAACAGTCCCGACGCGCAAGCAACTGTTAGTTTGAAAATCACCTTAGAATTCAATCCAGCTTTGTCAGCAAATGCCTCAGATATTAGCAGTATAAAACAAACCCTTGAACGCAATCCGGTAGAACGTTTAAATTTAATCGCAAGGGTGATGTATTGAAATGTAGGGGAGGGTTTTACAGACAATGTGTGCCTAAGACCAATAATCTTATAAACCCGCCCCCACCCAACTGTAAATCTGAATCTACCTATTTAAGTTTCGTCAGACACCCGGAAGTAAATTAACACCGGAATCAATATGATTACCGTCAACAACATAGAAAGCGCCGAGCCAAAAGGCCAGTCGCGGGCTTTCATAAACTGATTTTGAATCAAATTTCCCACCATAACTGTTTTAGAACCACCTAATATATCCGGTGTGATGAAAGCGCCGACAGCGGGAACAAAAACTAAAATAGATCCTGCAACAATGCCACGACTTGTTAATGGTAAAAATACGCGCCAAAAAGTGCGGATGTCATTGGCACCTAAATCGTGTGCGGCTTCTACTAATGAAAAATTGAAGCGTTCTATACTAGAATATAAAGGCAGAACCATGAAAGGTAAATAGCCGTAAATAAGACCGATCGCCACAGCGAAAGGCGTAAAAAGCAAGTTCAACGGTTCGCTAATAATTTGCAGGCTTTGCAAGGCTGTGTTAACTACTCCTTCGCTGCGTAAGAGTATGATCCAGGCGTAAGTTCTAACTAAAAAATTAGTCCAAAATGGAATAA
The DNA here is from genome assembly GCF_036701635.1 of Microcoleus sp. N9_B4. Classification (NCBI taxonomy): domain Bacteria; kingdom Bacillati; phylum Cyanobacteriota; class Cyanophyceae; order Oscillatoriales; family Microcoleaceae; genus Microcoleus; species Microcoleus sp. N9_B4. The sequence continues at coordinate 5,444 of NZ_JAUBRC010000072.1, forward strand.
TTACCAACAAAAGCAAAGCATTTCGCCACCGGGGAGAACGGGTGGCGATGAAGAATGCCAGGGGATATCCAACTAACAAGCAAGCAACTGTTGTCAGAAAAGCCAGCCAGAGCGATCTCCCAATTACTCCTAAGAAAAGTCCACTGAACAAACGCTGGTAGTTGCTGAGAGTAAATATCCAAGTAACACCGCCGTATGTACCGCGTTCTAAGAAACTGTACAACAGTACAATTAGCACGGGCAAAATGAAGAAAACCATCAGCCAGGCCGTAGCGGGAAATAAGAGCAGCAACAGGTTAGTCTGCTGGCGGTTTTTGACACTCATTATTCACTCAAGAGAAATTTAACACATAATTCAACACATTTTATATCAAATCCGCATTTTATGAATTATGTCATCATTAATAAATTATCAAGAGGTACGCAATGTCAGCAGAATCGTCAACCCCAAAAATAGTCGTCGTCGGTGCAGGATGGGCCGGTTTAGGCGCTACCTATCACCTAGTCCAGCAAGGCTATGACGTAACTTTGTTAGAAGCAGGCCCTTATCCGGGTGGCTTAGTTGCAGGGTGGAAAACCGCCGGCGGGCGTTCCGTAGAAGCTGGGATTCATGGCTTTTGGTATCCCTACCAAAATATATTTTCCTTAGTCAAGAAATTAGGACTTGATCCCTTCACACCTTGGACTCGTTCTTGTCAGTATTCACCGGCGGGATTGGAAGTAGAATCGCCGATTTTTCAGGACGAACCGATCCTTCCCACACCGTTAGGAACATTTCTTTACACCCGATTTAAAAGGCTGCCATTAGTCGATCGGCTTTCAGCCTTGCCCTTACTCTACGCCGTCCTAGATTTCGACAATTCCGACGAAGCTTGGCGCAGGTACGATCGCGTCACCGCCCGCGAATTGTTCAAACAGTTTGGCGTTTCTGCAAGACTGTACCGCGATGCTTTTGAACCCATGTTATTAGTAGGTTTATTTGCACCAGGAGAACAATGTTCTGCTGCCGCAGCTTTGGGAATGCTTTATTATTTCATATTAGCACACCAACCGGATTTTGATGTAGTTTGGTGTCGCGGAACAGTCGGAGAAAAAATCTTTCGCCCCTGGGTCGAACGCCTGGAAAAACTCGGCGCAAAAGTATTGACAAAGCAGCGAGTTACTGATTTAATAGTTGACAGCAACAACCGAGCAACAGGCGTTGTTTGCGGCGAAGAAACCTTCGAGGCAGATGCAGTTATTTTTGCAGTTGGCGTCACGGGAATGCAAAAAATTATCACCAGCAGTCCAGCTTTACAAAGTCGCCCAGAGTTTCGGGACGCGATGAATTTGGGTGCAGTTGACGTGTTAGCTGTTCGCCTGTGGTTTGACAGGAAAATTGACATTCCGCTGCCTTCTAATGCCTGTTTTGGATTTAGTTCAACTACAGGTTGGACGTTTTTTGATTTGAATGCTTTGCACGACGAATTTCGAGACGAACCGGGAACAGTTGTCGAAGCTGACTTTTATCACGCAAACCAATTAATTCCCTTAAAAGATGAGGAAATAGTTTCCTTAGTTCAGCGGGATTTAGCCACTTGCATCCCCGCTTTTCGGGAGGCAAAAGTAATTGACAGCAGCGTGATTCGGCTGTCGCGGGCAGTGACGCATTTTGCCCCTGGCAGCTATCAGTATTTGTTGCCTGCAGTAACAAGTTATGATAATGTATTTATGAGCGGCGATTGGGTGGTTACCCGTCACGGCTCTTGGTCGCAGGAAAAAGCTTATGTTACGGGTTTGGAGGCGGCAAATTTGGTTGTTTCACGTTTCGGACTTGGGAACAAAGCGCCAATTATTCCCGTTGAAGCTGACGAACCGCACATTCAAATCGGGAGAAAGATTAATCAGTTTACTCGCAGTTTGACTAAAACATTCATTCCAGATTTTTGGCTGCCATAATTTTTAGTCATTAGTCATTAGTCATTAGTCATTAGTTAATAGTTAGCGGTAAGGTGCAACTATAGCAATCCTAAATGAGTCGTAAATCTTTTTACCCCACCCCAACCCTCCCCTTACTAAGGGGAGGGAGTAAGAAATTCACAAATGATTTAGAACTGCTATATCATCACCCTAAATAATGAGGATCTGCATCTAGGAATGCTAACACGCTACTCATAGCGGTAAGGTGCTACCTAATGACTGATGACTAATGACTGATGACTAATGACTAATGACTAATGACTAATGACTAATGACTAATGACTATCGCCAATAAGGCCGACCCTTCCAAAAAACTCCCACCGTAATTCCTATTAGTGAAGTTTCTGATAAACTTGCTAAATAAGCAGGTATTGGTAGGAATAATTTTAAAACCAAACCCAAGAGCACGCACAAAATTAAAACCCACAAACTAACTCGGTTCAGCAAAAATTGCTGCTGCCAATACTCTAAAAAGTAAACTGCTAAAGCCCCCATTCCCACTGCGATAGCGAAAGGTATCAATATCCCCAGTGAGGAAGCGAACAGAAGCTTAAAGACCTTGACGAATACTTCCGACTGAATCAAGCCCCACGCTAAAAATAACTCCAATCCAACCACGATGCAGTTGACGAGGGCGGAAATTTGCAGCATTTCTCGCCAAGGTAAAAGTTTTAAGCGCCGCAGAAAATTACTCACGATCGGCAGATTAGGTAGGTTGCTTTGATTTTATAACAGTTTTGCCCTGGCGATCGACCTTTGATGACAATTTGTGAAGTAAAATAAAGATATAGAGCAGTCTCTTGACAAATTCACCCAGAGTACGTGCTTATTAGTTGTTGGAAACGTGAAAGGAAAAAAGTTATGGTGGAGAACACTGTCGATTGTGCTGTAGCTTGTGTCAATGGCTGCGTTCTGGGCGACAAGTGCCCGAAGCGGGAATACGCAGAAGCAACGTCCAACTTTATTGAAAATACTTCTCTGGATAAAATGCTAGAAATAGCAGAGGAAGCGGTGAGAAGGAAACGGATGGAACCCCCCAAATGGGTAATTCCTGATTTTCCCGAATAGAATTAACATCCCCATTAAAAAGCGATCGCCCTTTTCAAACGGGCGATCGCTTTTTGTATTCCCAATGAAATAGCCGATCGGAAGCAATATATTTCCTGGGAGAGAAGCTAAAAGCTTAAATAGCAATTATCATACTACTTAATCATAGCCAATGGCGATTAATAAAAACAATTCAGGTCAAGCCAAATTCCGACATTTTAAATTTAATTAAGTTCAAAAACCAACAGGATCAAGTATCGTGGTACAGCAAAAAAAAGACAACGCAAAAACAACAACAGAACGCGATAATGTGGGCGAATTGCCTCAAGAAATTACCGAATCTTACGGTACCGGCGTCATCGATCAATCGGGATTGAGCCAAGACGACATAACAACCCTGCAGGACAGCAGTTCGGAATACTCTTCCACCAGTGCCCAAATCGGCGGCGAGGATGGCGATCCGGCTGCGGAACAAGAAAGTGCCACTGGCGAGCAATCGGTGGGTGGAACCGCGCCTACTCCCGACCTGGATATTGTTGACGAACTCGGAGCCGCTGCGGGCATAGAGATTGCCGATGGCGCTATTTTGAACACAACAAATATGCTTGAACATCGAGATGAAAGTCGCTGGGAATTAGACCCGAGTTCTGCGGAAGATTATCAGGAACGGCCGGATTTCTAGATATATTTTTTACCCAAAAATCGGTAGTATAATAGGAGCGGTTTCACCATTATCCATACTTGATCTGCCAAGTATTTGTAAATCCGCCCCCCGATCACTTTTGCTCTCGCAGCACATATCCAACTCCCCGAACCGTATGCAGCAGGCGTTTTGAGTTACTTGCTTCTAATTTAATCCGTAACGCACGGATATACACTTCAATAATGTTTGACTCGCCCATGAAATCGTAACCCCAAACTTTTTCTAAAATTCGATCGCGGGTAATGACTTGACGGGGATTTCGCAGCATAAATTCTAACAAATCAAACTCTTTTGCAGTGAGTTCAATTAGTTGATTGCCTCGATAAACTTCACGGGTTAAACGGTTCAAGATTATGTCTTCAAATTGTAAGTTGTCGAGGTCATTTGCTTGAGTTCGGCGCAGACGTGCTTTCACTCTCGCGAGGAGTTCTTCCATACTGAAAGGCTTAGTAACATAATCATCGGCTCCAGCATTTAATCCCGTCACGCGATCGGGTACTTCATCTTTTGCTGTCAACATAATTATTGGTACTTGAATACCAGTCGATCGCAACCTTAAACAGATGTCTAATCCAGAGATACCGGGAAGCATCCAATCTAAAATTAATAAATCCGGTTGAGCATCACGAGCCATCATTAATCCATCCAATCCATTGGGGGCGACAGTGACGTGATATCCTTCAAGACTAAGTTCAGATTCGATGAACTTTGCCAGTTTAGGGTCATCTTCAACAAGGAGAATGCGATCGCTCATAGCTGCGGATTCCAGACAGGTAAGGTGATAGTAAAAATACTACCTTCTCCCGGTTTAGATCGGAGCGTAATACGTCCTTCCATGCCTTCGATCAGGCTTTTGGCGATCGCCAATCCCAGCCCTGTACCGTCTCTAGAGCGCGTCATTGACTCATCCACCCGGTAAAACCGCTCAAAAATCCGGTTTTGATGGGGGAGAGAAATACCAATTCCGCGATCGCCCACATGAATCATCACCTGCTGTTCCCTCTTTTCTAAGACTAACTCAACTGGTTGTTCGGGAGCAGAATACTTGATTGCATTATCGACTAAGTTAATTAAAACTTGTTGTAAACGATCCTGATCCGCACAGGCTACAACATCCCGATCAGTTGACACCAAAATAATTTTCCGATTGCTAACTTTTTGACTCATTTCGGCCACCTCAGCCACCAGAGTATTCAGGATCACCGGATTCAAACGAAAGTGCAAGTTGCCACTATCTGCTCGTGCCAAATCGAGCAAATCTTCTAACATCCGAATCGTGCGTTCAGTTTCCCCAACCGCTGTTTCCAGTGCTTGTTGCTGATAGTCACTTAAGTTAGTGCTGCGTCGCAGCAAACTTTGTAAATAACCAACTACAACCGTCAGAGGAGTGCGTAATTCGTGGGAAACATTACCGACAAATTGGCGTTGTTGCTCCCAGGAACCCGACAATCGAAACAACATCTCATTAAAGGTTTGTGCTAGTCCTAAAATCTCATCAGGAGCCTGATGCAGTTGGAGTTTTGCCGCCTGCAAATTATCAGCAGACAAAGTGCTAGCTACCTCACTCATATGTTCTAAAGGATGGAGAGCATGACGAATGCGACTGGCGATCGCCAACATTAACACTAAGATGACCGCAATACTGACAACAATTAGACTGCGAATCCCATCATTTAATTGACGTTGCTCATCAGTGATATCTTGAGAGAAATATACCGTACCCAGTAACTGATTTTTAATTCTCAGAGTTCTGCTACAGATCACCAAATAGCGATCGCCCACCTGAACAAAAGTCGGCTCAGCAGGTACTTCCGTTAACGAGATCATCTTCGTAATCTTAGAAGATTGCAGATCCATATCAGGTGAATTTACCAAAAGCATCCCATCATTTCGCTTCACCCACACCATGATTCCTCCTGTCGAAGCTTTATGCACGCTTCGGGTTAAGCCAATTTCTAGTGAACCCATTTCACTATAAAGCTCAACCTGTTCGGGAAAGCGTATTCCAATGTATTCCAGGGTTTTTTTATGAGCACCGACTAGATTTTGCGACCTTTGCCAGCCGGCCCAAAATGCCACACTGCTCAGTGCTAAAATTGAGAGTACCAGCAATTCCAGCGTCAGGCGAAACTGAAGCGAAGAGGTGGAAATTCGCTTGCCCGTGAGATGATTAATAGCGCCTTTAACTTGGCTAATTAGCTTCATTTTATGGTCAAATAGTGCGGACAATTAAGCATTAAAATTAGGAAAACTTCCAACTAGATTATTCCTGGACGCACTGTACAGTCAGAAACCGGGTTTTTTTACGAAAATCCTTCGTTATAGCCAGGAGATTCGCTAAAAAACCCGGTTTCTTTGGTATGAGTGCGTCCAGGACTATAGAGCAAAAAATTCATTAGAATGCACCCTTAAAAGTTTTCCGCAGTGCCTTTAATCTGGTTAAACTCAAATCGCCGATCGTAATCTGTTACACCATAAAGATTAAAGCTAATGGTTGGTTGATCTCCCAGTGCTTCCACATGATGAATCGCATCTGGCATTAAGCACAAAACGTCACCAGGATCAAGCAAAATATCTCCCACTGTTGTGATTTTATCTGGAAATTTGCGAGTTGGCGATCGCTGCCAAAAAGTATTTTTCTCCTGTCCACCAAGTAGCGCCACCAATCCCCAACTGCCATGATTATGAATCGGAGAAACAGCACCCGGTGCCCAAGCCACCAACTGCACCGTCAAAGGAAAAAATGGTTCATCATACAGTGTTTGTAATGCCCAGCCTGTCTCAGAGTCAGGCTCAAGGAGAGCAATTTGAAACCAGGAAGAACTATCTAACAACCTGCGGACAAGGGGACAAATTGCCTGGAGTCGTAAATAATCATCACTAATTTGCTCTAATACATCTTCCAAGTCAGTTAAAAAGCGGTAAAGTCGGTAGGGATGGGTCAAATCTTCAATTTGACTTGTAGCCTCAAAAATATTGCACTGTCCATCATCAGTCACTAACCAGTCTTGTCCTGTCATAATTTCTCAACTCGTGGCTAAATTACTGCACTAAGCTGTCGCGCATTTAAATTGCACGTACTCGGCGGGCGGGACGCCCAACCCCTAATCCCCACAAGAGTTTAATTGTTTTTTGACATACAATTTAAATACAGAACAGCTTACTAAGTTTCTCATCAGCAATCTTGGGTTTAGCAACGAGGTATCTACCAAGAAACTCGCTTTCTAAGCCAAAAGTGTATAAATCCTGTAAAGGATAGTCAGGGTTAATCTCCACTCTATAAGAGATTCCTGGCAACTAGATGATGCGTTCCTAATTTCCAGATGAATTTTTGATGAAGAAAGTGACTTATAAAGTATTGAGAGTTTTATCTCCCATCCATCTCTTCCTCATCTAGCACTCATTTTCTTGAGCGTTAATGTAAATAACCTCAAGTCTTGAGTACCACAAAAAGTCAGAATAATTCCCAGAGAGCAAGAACTCTCAAGCAAACATCTGGCGTGGAATTACTAACAATTTATCTGGAAATTAGACATCATGAAAGTAAAATACATTACCACGATCGCCATTGCCACCATTCTAGGTTTGGTAACAACTAATGTTAGCTACGGCAACTTCAAGGCTTCAACAAACTCAAACTCTACCACCGTCTCATCCAAGGTTGCACAATCCAATCCTTGTGCTGGTAAAGCCAATCCTTGTGCTGGTAAAGCCAATCCTTGTGCTGGTAAAGCCAATCCTTGTGCTGGTAAAGCCAATCCTTGCGCGGGTAAAGAAAATCCTTGTGCGGGCAAAGCCAATCCTTGCGCGGGTAAAGAAAATCCTTGTGCGGGTAAAGCCAATCCTTGTGCGGGCAAAAGCAGCACAGCAACCGTTCATCCTCAATTCTACACGGAAAAAGGTATGGCTCTTGATGGTCAGGATGTCGTAGCCTATTTCACCCAAAGCAAATTAGTTATGGGAGTTAGCCAATTTAAACATAATTGGGGTGGAACAACTTGGATGTTTGCTAGTGCAGCAAACCGTGATATGTTTGCTAAAAATCCTGAAAAGTATGCTCCTCAATACGGTGGATATTGTGCCCAGGGTACCAGTGAAGGGCATCTTGTTGTGAGCCAGCCTGACGCCTGGAAAATCGTTAATGGGAAGCTTTATCTCAACTACGATAAAACAGTACAAGCACAGTGGATGGGGGATATCCCTGGTCACATTGCTTCAGCCAACAAAAATTGGCCTGCTATTCTGAATAACAAAGAACTGTTCCGCTAAGCTGAAAGTGATGCGGAAAATTAGTCGTTAACCGCCACGGACGTTACCTCCAGCATTTTTCATTTCTATGGGGTACAAAAAGGTCATTGTAATTGCGTTATTGCGTAATTTAAAAGCTGTACCTCACACAATTGACAACTGCTATATTTTCTGAGCGAGCAAAATATTCGGTGACTTACCCTTCATAAAGCGTGTTGGTAGTCAGGACTTCAGTTTTATCTATGTTAATGAACAATTATTATTAGTCCTGACTACCAACTTCATGTGGTTAGATCACCGGATATGATATTATGTATCACAAAAACCGGGTTGATGAAGCCAACCCTCCTCAACAAAAAGGTGCTGTATGGAATTTAAAGATTTTCTGGCTTTGCTGCATCCTATTTTAGCTGTAGCGATTGTTTTTCCTATGCTTGGTGTTGTTCTCAATATGGCGTGGCAAACTATGCAGCGTCGGAAGCAAATTGCGATCGACACCAAGAGCAAAATTCCACCTGTAGTCGGTCAAGAACACGTCAAAGCAGGTCGAATTCTGTCAGGTTCTGTGGTAGGAGTGACGTTGTTGGGTCTAGCCTACCCGATTTTTGAGCATATTTTGAGCAAGGATGTTTGGAGCAAAAACTCGTTTCAGGTCATTTTCATTGTGCTGATGTTTGTTGCAACTGTCGCCTCTTTGGTCATGCTATATCGAGCTACACCCGCTTTATGGCGCGGCATATTTGCGACCCTAACAGGTACGGGTTTGGTGATTCTTGGCACTCAAGATGGCGTTTATCGGCGAACCAATGAATGGTATTGGTCTCACTACTATATTGGCATCACCGCTGCGTTACTTATGGTTTTCTCCCTTGCCATCATTGAAGACATTTACAAAGACCGCTCAAATCGCTGGCGCACTATCCATGTGATCTTGAACTCGATCGCTGTGCTGCTCTTTCTGGGACAGGGAATGACCGGAACCAGGGATCTATTAGAAATTCCTTTGAACTGGCAGAAACCCTATATTTATAGCTGTGATTTCGCCAATAAGACCTGCCCAAAGCCGTGAGCGATCGCATTACTTCGATATTCAAGTCTAAAATTAGTATAAATTAGAGCAATAAACCCGGTTTCTGAATGTAATGAAGTCCTGGTAATCACTGGAATGAGAAGGAGAAACCGAGTTTATGATGCCCGGATTGCGTCCGTCATCATCAGTCAAAAATCTTAATCATTGCGAGTCAAACCCTGAAGGCTAACTTGCAAAATCGACAAACCCAAAATTAGCAAAAACAAAACCAGCCCGATCGTACAAGCGTAGCCAATTTCTAAATCCTTAAAAGCCCGTTCGTAAAGATAATAAACAACAGTCTTAGAACTATTGCGAGGGCCGCCCTGAGTCATAATATAAACTTCTTCAAAAACCTTAGTAGCAGAAATCGCCGAAATTACCGCTACCAAAACTAGATAAGGCTTCATCAGTGGCACAGTAATATCCCAGTGCTTTCCCAAACCATCAGAACCATCAATAGCAGCCGCCTCATAAAGTTCTGCCGGAATAGCTTGCAGCCCTGCCAAATAAATCACCATGTAATAGCCCAATCCTTTCCAGATAGTAACCGCCATGACGCTAAAGATTGCTAACTTCGGATTAGCCAGCCAAGAAACAGGAGGTAAACCCAACAATTCCCCCAACTGATTCAGCAGTCCAGTCTCAGCAAACAGCCACTTCCAAGCAATCCCAGCGACAACCATGGAAATCACCGCCGGCGTGTAGTATGCGGCTCGAAACCAGTTCATCCCCTTAAGTTTCTGGTTGCACAAAATCGCCATTCCCAACGGTAGAACAACCAATACAGGCACAACGCAGGTGAGATACAGCAGCGTATTCGTCAAAGTTTGCCAAAATGTGCGATCGCCCCACAACCTCTCAAAATTCTTCAACCCCACCCACTGCGGCATTTGAGTCAAATCATATTCGTAGTTGGTAAAACTCAAATAAAAAGCTTGCACCGCCGGCCACAAAACAGTCAAACTCAAAATAAATAAAGCCGGCAGCAAAAACAAATAAGGCGTCAAATAGCGTCGGGAAAAAGTCACAGACATAAATTAATTATTAGTTATTAGTTATTGGTTATTAGTTATTACTCGTTAACAGGCTCTGCCTGGTAACGCAGATCCGGAGGCTCTGCCTCCAATTTTCCTACTAACAAGCGAGGCAGAGCCTCTGGACATTGGTTCCCAGGCTCAGCCTGGGAACCAGTTATTTCTTAGTCTGCGGAGGCAGACTTCGTTTGTGTAGACGCGGTTTCAACCGCCGAGTAATCAAGGGGTAACAAACTAATCAGCCCCTACAAACAATTGTTATTTAACTCCCGCAAACAAAGCCTGCCAGTCTCCGGGAGAACTGCCATTTTCCCCCTCTTTCACCTCAAAAGTAACGTTGCAAGCTTGAGGCTGTTCCAAGGCTTGCACGCACAATTCTGCAATATCTTCCCGACTGACTTTGCCCCTAATATTGTCTCCTTGCTCAAATATTAAAGCTTTGCCTCCCGGTTCTTCAGTCAAAGCGCATGGTCTGACCACAGTATAAGGTATGCCGCTCGATCGCACACAATCTTCCCCTTTCAACTTCCAAGTCAAAATCCCCCCCAACATATCATTCATCCTGACGGCAGGCGGTTCTTCTTCCAAGTTAATTCCCGGGCGGCCAGGGCGGGTAACTCCTGCCGAACTCACCATCACAAATCGCGGCAAAGTCTGTCCCCCATCAGCTTTAATAGATTCTAACTCCAGTTGAAAAATACCCGGTGTAAATTTCGGGTTGAGCGCGCCATCATATTCAAACTTGCTCAACATTAACTGAAAAGAAAAAATACTGCTGGCATCAAATTTAGAGCCATCTTTGACAGTTTTGGCGCGGAATACTGGAATTAATTCATCAAAAGGAACAGTGACAGTAATCCAGATATTGTAAACAGTATCAAACGAATAGCAATAGCCAATTCCATCCCATTTAGATTCGCTGCGAACAATCAATTTGTAGCGCTTGCCGTCCCCTTTGACACGTAGTTGGAGGCCGCTAAATCCTGCGAGATTAAGCGGAGGATCAAAGTTGCGGGTACGCACCGAAGCAAAGCCGCCCGAGTTGGCGGTAGAAACATTGCCTGTGAAGATAGCTGTATTGTCTGTAAGTACGATCGAACTTTCGCTAGTGCCACCCATCACGATGTCGTCGAGTGCTCCCCAAGTTTCTTTTAAATCTTGGCTGGGTTTTGTGAAGTCAAAAATTGTTTTTTCGCCTGCTTTAATTAGCTGGCGGCGAACAGCTTGCACTAAATTATTGAGGCCTTTGTATTCGACTATTTCGGGAACATCCACAACTTCCGGCATATAAAATTTGATGCCTTGATAATATTTTTCCCGCGTTGGGGTGTCTCCTTCTATCGGTTGAACTTTAGTGCCGGTACAGCAGATAACTGCTTCTATGCCATCGGTTACTAGCGGTGTTAGGGTCTCTGGGAGAGTGATATCTCCTTCGACTAATTCGACATTTTTGCCGAGAATTTCTGTTGCTCTTTTAGCATCTCTGACGAGGCACCGTACTTTATATCCCCGCTGTTGCAGCCGCTGGACAACTCGCTTCCCGACGCCGCCGGTAGCACCGGCTACCAGTATCAGTTTGGGTTGGTCTTTTTTAGTTTTGCTGCTGCTTCCAAAGAGTTGTTGCAGCCAGCTAATGCTGCCAATGAAGGGAATGACGCCGAAATAAGCCAAGGTTTTGAGAAACCGGCCGGCATCCCATTGGGCGGTTTTTTTTTCAGTCATACTAGCTTCCTCTGAATTGGCTCAAATCTACTTAGCTGCTTTTGTATTTTAATCGAATTTTCGATTTTTGAATTTGGTCGATTTCCTAGCCTACCCTTCGGGATAGCTTCGCTAGCGCGGACTTTTTTTCACTTGACAATGGGTGTGGGATGAGTTTGATTCAAGGGAATCTCAATAATCAACTCGGTTCCCTCTCCGGGGGCTGAAAAGCAAGTCAATTTGCCACCGTGTTGTTCTACCACAATTTCATGGCTAATCGCCAAACCTATCCCCGCACCTTTCCCCACCGGTTTTGTGGTAAAAAACGGCTCAAAAATTTTCTGGTGAACTTTTTCTTCCATGCCCCAACCGTTGTCCTCGATCCGAACTGCTACGGCTTTTTCTCCCGGACAAATTTCAGACACAATCCGAATTTGTCCGTACTTAACTGGCTGTTCTTTGTCCCCGCCGTGGGACGATAAATTATTGTTGACAAAAGCATCTTCGAGAGCATCAATTGCATTTGCCAGTACATTCATAAATACTTGGTTGATTTGAACTGCGTAACACTCAACCAAAGGCAGAGAGCCATATTCTTTGATGAGATGAATTGCGGGGCGATCGGGCTTCGGTTTGAGTCTGTTGCTCAAAATCAACAAAGCGCTGTCCAATCCGTCGTGAATGTCAACTGGTTTAATCTCTGCTTCGTCAATTCTAGAGAAGTTTCGTAGGGACTGAACTATCTCGCGGATGCGGTTAGCTCCTACTTTCATTGAACCCAGCAACTTCGGTAAGTCTTCAACTATAAACTCTAATTCTGCTATTTCTATTTGTGCTTGAATTTCTGGCGAAGGCGACGGATAGTGCTGGTCGTAAAGCTGCAATAAATTGATCATTTTTTGACTGTATTCATTAGCATAGCTAAGATTGCCGTAGATGAAGTTAATCGGGTTAGTGACTTCATAAGCAACCGCCGACACTAACTGTCCCAAACTTGACATTCTTTCGCTTTGCACCAATTGAGTTTGCGCCCGCTTCAGCTCGGACATCGCTGTTTTTAAATTAGCAGTTTTTTCCCGTTCTCTGGCGACTGATGCTTCTAGTGCTGTATTTAATTTTTCGAGTTTATCGACTTGACACAGCACTATATTAATCATTGCTTTTTTCAGTTCCAATGCAGCGTCTATTTCGCATTGTTTCCAAGGCAACGATTTGTACCTCACATTTTCTTTCCACAGCTCGAAGGATTTCCTAGGAGATAGTCGAGGGTTGCCATCTTCATCGGTTTCAACTGGTTTGTTGGGGTTTCCGGCCCAATTTACGGTCTTAATTACTTCCGGGCGAAACCATAAAATGTATATTTTCTGAGTCGGGGATATTGCTATGGCCAAACACCCGCTGGCTGTGTCTTTAAATTCCTCAGCTTCTGGATAGCATTTGGTGAGCGAGTCTGTATAAAAAATTTCTTTATTTAAATGCTCTTGCACCCAATTAGTTAAGTATTTGAGCGCTTCTCCTTGAGGTGTTTGCCCTACTTGATAGCAATTGTCTCCAAATACTATGGCGGCTCCCTGGGCGTTGACTGCTTCTAGCAAATTATGCTGACATTTAACTAACACTTGTGACAAGTTTTCGGACGTAGATATGTCTTCAAAAATCTTGGTTTGAATGGATTTTAAGTGTAGTTTGTAGTCGTAGTCTTCGTTTCCTTCTTTTGATTGCAGTTCTAAGGACATTACTTGCCCGATAAATTCGCAGGCGGCGCGCAATTCATAGTTGAGGTATTTTGGTGTATAATTGTGGCAAGCAATCAATCCCCACAGTTTTTTATCTTTGATTAATGAGATTGACATCGAAGCTGCAACGCCCATATTTTGCAGGTATTCTATGTGAATGGGAGAAACGCTTCTCAATACGCTGAAACTCAGGTTTCGGGGCTGGGTGGTAACAGCATTTTTTCCTGAAATAAGGGGGACGGGTTGATAATTAATATCTGGGATTAACCTCAGCCAATTTAACGTATACAGTTGTCTGGCTTGTTTGGGGATATCTGAACTGGGGTAGTTTAATCCTAAGAAAGCACTCAGCATTTCTGCTTTGTCTTCAGCGATCACAGCGCCGTTGCCTTCGTGGTCAAATTGATAGACCATCACTCTATCAAAACCAGCTATTTTTCTGACTTCTTCTACCGTTATTTGAGATAATTTTTGGAGATTGGGGGCGCTTTGAATTTTGCTGATAGTGGCTCTCACTGAATGATAAAAACTAAAAACAGAAAGATTTTCGGGGCTGGTGGCTAATTCCAACTCGACCATCAATACTTCTTCTACTCGGTGGAGGATGCAGTCAAATTCTAAATATTTACCTTTGTTTATGACAGAGAGTTTAATGGGATTAACGGTTTTTAAGTTTTCATTACACAAACAAAGCTTGAGTTTTTTTAGTTGAACTCGATTGAAGAATAAACTCAAATTTCGACCGATCGCACTTTCTGCATCAATTCCTAACAAATCTTGCGTATTTTCGCTGACTTGCACTATTTCTAGTTCAGGTTCTCGTACAACAAGTAGCACCCCGTGTGGCTGAATGTGCCCCGATAAGTGAATGGGTTCTCTGTCGCAGTTTGTCAAGTCAACTTCTTCGAGTGCGGGAATTGTGATTTGTTGATCCATTTTCTTTGTCTTCCGCTGTAAAATTTCGAGATGGTTCTATTGATTTGAGATTTGAGAGCAAATTGGCTTTTTCATAAAAATCTCATATTGTTCGATCGCATAACGGCTCGATCCCTTGATGGACGCTGAGAATCCATCATGAGAGAATCAGCGAATCAAAAATGATTGAGTCGAAAATCAGCCTGCCGTATTTGTTGCTGTGACACCAGCCTCAGCCTTCTAGAAAATTTACCGAATTGGCTCTTCTATACTATCGCTCCCCGATGTTAATTATCATAGCAATTGTTGCCATTCTTCAAGTAGTTTTAATGAATCTCCACAAAGTTAAATATTTGTGGTAAAATTTTGCCTGCTGGAAAAGGGGGAGAGAAATGCGTCTCCAGAGCGGCCTACTTACTGAAATATTAAGTTAAGGTAAGGGTGACAAGATCTGAAAGTCAAGTCACGCTAAGCTCTTTAAGTATACCCAACAGGCCCGACAATTAGACTGATGATCGACTTCAATACAGTTACTGAATTTTCTCATACCTACTGCATAGCTATCTGTGCCTTTTTAGTTCCGGCAAATTTGCTGACTACTTTGCAGACAGTGATTTTGACAGGACTAAACCGACCTCGAATACAAATTTGGGCGTCTGTGGTTGTCGCCAGCCTTTGGGCTACAGCAATGATATTTCACGTTTTTAGCTGGTTCGCGATCGGGGTAGTAATGCCTCCGACATACATCTTGCTAGTTATGGCAATCACTTGTCTGACAATCAATGTCTGGGCTATCGCCCATCCTGCAAGCATGATGCAATTAATTCGAGTTGCGGTATCAGTTGTTAGGGGAGGTTTCAGAAGGAAGAAGGATTTAGTTGTCTAAGAGACAAAGATCTAGTTATCTAGCAACTCAAAAATAATTTGGCAGGGTGTAATGTGAAAAATTTCAGGGAAAATATTGGTTTCAGAAGAGTTTTTCGGGAGACAAAGCGTGCTTCCGAGGGCTGAGTTTTCAGCGCTTATTCCGGTTCGCGATCGCGACAATCTTCGGTTTCCGGGCCGCGGGGATGGATCGTGCAATTGAGCAGGTAGCCGCCATCGCTTCTGCCGTAATAGTAGCGGCATCCGATGCAAATTGCGGGAGGTTCGATCGCACTTTGGTAAACCGGATAATCCGCATTCGCCAGCAGCGAAAAGTCGCGCTGCGTCTGAACATTCCCGATAATAGCGCCGGAGAGTTCGACACCTTGGCGGATGTTTTCGATCCTGGTGTAAGGCGGCAGGTAAATGTCAATACAAAGGCGTAGGCCCTGACTATCCTGATCGTGGCGGGTAATAGTGCCTCCGAGCAAACCGACGCGCGAAGTAATAGCCGAGGAAAATTCGCTCAGGGAGGTGCAGTAACCGGAGAAAACGTGAATATGTTCGTCCGTAGTAGCTCTCACAGTCAGGCGAGTGGGAATTCGCAATCTCAGGTAAGCGTCGAGTTCGTCAAACACCGGTTCGGCGAGGGAGAGCATTTGGTTTGCGTCTCCGTGGTTGAGCCCAAAACCCTTAGAAACCTTGGACACGAGGGCTACTAAAATATCAAAAACTTCGGTTAAGAGCGATTGTAGCCTGCTATCAATGGCGATCGGACATTCTCTGAGCAGCTTTAAATAATCCTCCAACCGATGAGCCATGCGCTGAATGCTGCTAAATCCGAGCATAGCTGCTCCCCCTTTAATCGAGTGCGAAGCTCGGATGAGCTGGTGTATTCTTTGGGGATCGGGCACGGTGTTTTGCAAACCTTGCAAGCCTTGTTCGATAATTTGGATCTGTTCTGTGGCTTCTTCGATAAAGTAGCCGATGATCCGCTGTAGTTGTTCTGGCAGCATAATTTTATTCTCCGAAAGGCACCCGAGTATTATTAGTCATTAGTCAGACCTTTGATAGTTTTGAATCGATATTTCACTGATCAGTTATTGGGGTTTTTAAGCCCTAATTTGTTTTATTCTGACTCACGGCAACGGTAGTGGCAATGTTGAAAAATGTTAACTCTTAACTGTTGACAGTAATTTTTTTTGCTCCGACGGTAGCGATTGCTACCCCCAACAGCAGCACCGCAGCACCTGCGAGTACCGCCGGCGCCGGCACTTCCCCAAACAGCAAATAAGCCAACCAACTCGCCCCAACCGGTTCAAACAAGATCGCAAGAGTTACCAGAGTTGGGAAAATCTGCACTACGGCCCAGTTCAAAATGGTGTGGCCGACTAACTGAGGCAAAGCGGCCGTTAACAAAATATAAAAATATACAATGTCGGGGTAATTAGTATAAGTAGTGCCGAAGGCGAAGGGGAGAGGCAGCAGGACGATCGCAGCAACAGTATAGGCGATCGCGATATAGCCACCAATTCCCAGTCCCCGCCGCTGAGCTTCCCGGCCCATCAGCAAATACAAGCTGACAGCCCAGGAACCAGCCATAGCAGGAAATCGCGCAGCAGTTGGCTGCTGCCAGCATGGGCTGCGCCCGCACTTCCAAGGGCGATCGCCATTCCCCCAGTCAGGGCTATAGTAATGCCAGCGATCGACATTTTGCTGAGTTTTTCGCCGAACCAGAAGCGCGACAAAAGCGCTACCCAGACAGGATTAGTGGTGACAAGGGCAGTCGAGGCGGCGATCGAAGTATAAGAAAGTGAGGTAATCCAGAGGGCAAAATGCAGGGCGAGACACAAACCCGCAGCAGCAGCATAACGCCGAACTCCCGGTTGCAGGGCGTTCCACTGAATTTTCCGCCAAGCCGGAAGCAGAATTAAAGCAGATAAAGTCAGGCGAGAGGCCGCGAGTACCAGACTGAAACCGAAGCCACCCGCCCCTGCTGAAAAGTTAGCCAGCCGAATTAAGATTGAGGAAGTTGAGATCGCGAACGGACTTACCAACGTAGTCTTAGACAAAAAATGAAACGGACTGCTATGGATAATAATTATATGATTCAGGTTCTCAGTTCGGCTTTTCTTGACAAGACTTTAGATTCTTCTCATCCCTTGTGTCAAGCCTAATTGAGATGCTCTTACCCTGACTTACAAACGTAGTCTTCGACAAAAAATGAAACGGGCAGCTATGGATAATGATTATCTGATTCAAATTATCAGTTCTTGTTTTCTTGACAAGATCTTAGATTCTTCGGATTCCTTTTGTCAAGCATGATTGAGACGCTCTTACCCTGTGTATATTGGCAAAAGAGATCAAGCTGGCGCTCAAGGATTATGGGATTCTTGTGCGACCTGTTCCAGAGTCAATGTGCCGTAAGTTATACAGACTTTTGGAGCGCCTATGGAACAGTTTTTTCTCAAAAAAGACACAAGGCAGTAGGAAAGGAGACTGGTCTGACAAACTATATAGAAAGATTTAATAATACGATGAGACAAAGAATATCTAGATTGGTGAGAAAAACTCTTTCATTCTCCAAAAAACTCTCTAATCATATTGGGGGTATTTGGTATTTTATTCATGAGTATAACGCCAGTTTATCTATCAATTAAAACCCTTGATTTTCCTTGCTATGCAGGACTACCCCACAATTAATAAAATTATGGATTGTGGAACGGGCATCTTGCCCGTTCTTAAAAATAGTCAACAAATTCTATTTACTCTGATCTGTTCTCTGCCGCAAAATAAATTCCGCTACCGCCAAATCAACGGGCGTTGTGACTTTCAAATTCGTCTCTTCCCCCTCCACAATTTGCACTGGTAAACCGCATTTTTCAAACAAAGCCGCATCGTCTGTCACTTCCCAACCTTTTTGTCGCCCTGCTTCGTGACACTGCTTTAACAATTTCACTTCAAATCCTTGGGGAGTCTGGGCTGCCCACAAATTGCGTCTGTCTGGGGTGTCTCGCACGATCCGGCGCTCATCTACGACCTTAATCGTATCCTTGACCGGGACGGCGACAATCAAGCCTGGACAGGTCAAGAGGGCCTCTGCAGATCGATCGAACAATTCAGCAGTTGCCAAACACCTCGCGCCGTCGTGAATCAACACTCGATCGCCCGACGGAGGCAAAGCCTGCAAACCGTTGTAAACTGACTCTTGCCTGGTGGCGCCTCCTTTAATCAGTTCCACGGGCTTAACCAAAGATAAATCGCTCAGAATGGCTTTAAAATCAGGAAAATCGTCTGGCTGGCCCATGATGCCAATCCAGCTAATGTGCTGCGAAGCTTCAGCAGCAGCCAAAGTCCAACTCAGCAATGGTTTTCCCAGCAAAGTCAGCAGCAGTTTGTTCCGCTGACTCCCCATCCGTCGCCCCGAACCCGCCGCAGGAATTAATAAGTGCATTTACTAACCGTTTTTAACCCAACTAGATATATATAATAAGAGCGTCCTGTACTTTTGAGTCAGTTGTTTAGCTGTCAGCCAGTAGCTTTTAAGGTCTAGAAATACTATAAGCTGATAGTTGAGAGCCGATCTCTGAGAGCTACCTCGATCAATAATAGCCCGATCGTTTATGATGCGAATACTAGCACTTGTCCCTGGCGGGATTGGCGACCAAATTTTATTTTTCCCCACTCTTGATGACCTCAAGCAGTCTTATCCCGACGCGCAAATTGATGTCATCGTGGAACCGAGGGCAAAGGGTGCTTACCGAGTCTGCAAGTCTGTTAAAGAAGTCTTGACGTACAATTTCAAAGACCGCAACGCGATGGCGGATTGGGGCAATTTGCTGGGCGTAATTCGCGATCGCGAATACGAAGCAGTTATTTCCCTAGGCCAGCGGTGGACTGTAGGGCTGCTGCTGTGGCTGACCGGCATTCCGCAGAGAGTTGGCTATTCGGGAACCAACGGTGCTCGATTTCTCACTGCTGCTGTACCGCTGAAAACTGAACAGTACGCCGCTTCAATGTACCATGATTTGCTGCAAGGATTTAACATTACAAATCCTTGTCCGCCAGTGGCAATTAATGTACCAAAACAGGACATTCAGTGGGCGGAAGCCGAACAGCAGCGGTTGGGCGTAAAAGAAAGCGGCTACATTCTAATTCACGGCGGTTCCAGTCAATTAGCTGTGTCTAAAGGTATTGACAAAATTTACCCTACAGACAACTGGAAGCAAATCATCGAAGACTGTCAGCAGCGGCAGCCTAATTTGCCTGTTGTTGTTGTGAAAGGCCCAGAAGATGCAGAGTTCGTGACAAAGTTAGTCGAGTTATGTCCGAATGTAAAAGTTATCTCGCCGGATGATGTCGGCAAGTTGGCGGCGACAATTGCTGCTGCTAATTTGATGATATGTACTGACAGTGCGCCGATGCACTTAGCTGTGGCGGTTCAAACTTATACAATAGCTTTGTTTGGCCCGACTGAACCGGCGAAATTGTTGCCAAAGAGCGATCGATTTTTGGGCATTAAATCTCCTACTGGCAAAATGGCAGACATCTCTCCTCAAGAGGTTTTAAAGAAGGTTTGGGGCGGCTAAGAACTAGGATATCTTAGCTGGTTCCCAGGCTGTGCCTGGGAACCCATATCTAGAGGCTCTGCCTCGCTTATCGGGACTTCACATGAGGCGAAGCCTGGGGACGAGGAATCATTTTCCGTAATTCCTCTTTCGCTCTTCGTTTTTCAACAAGCTCCATCATCTCCTGTAATTCCTTCTTATTTTGGTTTGCAAACCGAGTGGCGGCAACAGTTGTTACTCCTCCTGCAGCAGTAGTGATAGCACCTTCCCGAACTTGATTAACATAAACAAGTCCCACACCTACGAAAGCAAGAATTGCCGATGTACCGATGACGGTAAGGGCGACATTGTAGCTTTGGCGAACTTGTCGCAGCAATTCTTCCAGTATTTCTTCTGCAATGTCGCTATAATCTTCATCAGGTTGCGAGTTGCCGAATAAGTTAAAATTCATTTGACTGACCTCTCTTGTTTATCAATAATTGCTTTTGTGTTCTGATAAAATCATTGCATCACTTTAATTGAGTGAAGTTGACCAGAGGTATAAACTTAGGTCTATTAGAGGTCGGTCTAATCAAAGTATAGTCAAGGTATAATTAAACTATGGATTGGCAAAAATTTCTTCAAGGCGAATCTGGGATACATGAGTTATCTCCAGAACAAACAGAAACATTATTATCAGCACTCTTCTCTCCTGAAAAAGCACCGCTAAATCAGGTAAAGCTTTCAGCGGATTTAAGCATCGAAGAACCTACTGTAAAACAGCGGCTGGGAGAGATTTACAAGAAATTTTCAGCGAGTTTTCCTGAACTTTCTGACAAACAAGGTGCAGGGAAGTTAAAGATTCTGCATACTAAATTAAAACAGAAGTATTATCAAACGTCACAATCAGTCGTTGTCCCCAAAGTTTCTAACTCATCTCCCTACGCTGAAGAATTTACATCGTTAATAGAAGAAAAAATTCGGACATTTTGTGGTCGCAAATTTGTTTTTGATACTTTTAAGCAATTTATCACCGAAAATCCTCACGGTTATTTTACAATCATCGGGGATGCGGGAATGGGCAAAAGTTCGATCGTTGCCAAATACGTCTCCGAACATAAATCTCCCTGCTATTTCAACATTCTCGTCGAAGGCCGCAACAGACCAGAATTGTTTTTGAAGAGCATTCGTCGGCAATTAATTGACCGCTATCAATTGCCAAATTCTGAAGACGCCGATTTACCAACTTTACTGGCAAACGTGGCAGAAAAACTCACTTTGGGCGAACGTTTGGTAATTGCGATTGATGCACTGGATGAAGTCGAACAAGAAGCGGGAGAAAATCTTTTACATTTACCGACTACTCTGCCAGATCGGGTTTATTTCTTGCTGACGAGGCGACCCTATAACCTCGGCAAAAAGCGGCTTTCCGTATCTCCTGGAGTTTTGGTAACAGATTTAGATTTAAGAGATGAAAAGTATGCTAATTATAATCAAGATGATATCAAAGAATATATTGGTTTTGTTATAAATACCGATTCTGAGTATAATAATGGGCTGAGGAACTGGATTCAAAGTCGCAGCATTGCCGATACAGCTTTTGTCGAACAATTGGCAAACAAAAGCGAAAATAATTTTATGTATTTGCGCTATGTTTTGCCAGCAATTGCTAAGGGCGATTACAATGACTTAAGTTTAAAGCAATTGCCAGACGGCCTGCAAGAGTATTATCAAAACCACTGGATGCGGATGGGGCTGGAAGCTAAGCCCGGGCAATTGATGGAGATTGTCTTGTATATTTTGTTAGAGATTGGCACGCCGATTCCCTGCGAGATGATTGCTGGAATTGCTAAGGAAGATGAATGCGACGTAGAAGCGGTTTTAGATGAGTGGGTCGAGTATTTGAAAAAGCAGAACGTAGACGGAGACATCTGCTACACCATCTATCATGCTAGTTTCTTTGACTTTCTGAAAAGCAAACGGGAGATGCATTCAAAGCGGAAGCTCTTTCGGGAAGTAAATCAACGGATTACTGAGTATTTAGAAAAGAGGATGGCGTGAGATGGGAGAATTTGCTGACAAGTTAGCAGCCGAAAAACTTTACTATCAACGTGCTTATCTGGGCAGCTTACTGCCAAATTATGTCAAGTCTGGAAATTTAGGAAAATATTATCAAACCCTGACAGATTTCAACTTCCTGATGGCAAAAATTCAGCATCCTGAGTTTGGACTGCAGGCACTGATTGATGATTTCAATTTGGTTGACGATTCAGAAGCATTAACTCACCCAGAGTACAACTCAGAAAAAGTTAAAGCCCTGAACTTGATTCAAGCGGCACTGTGGAAGTCAGCGGATATTTTGACTCTAGATAAGACGCAACTCGCAGAGCAATTGTTAGGGCGCTTGCTGTACTTTAACATTCCGGCAATTCAGGGAATGGCAGAGGTAGCTAAGCAGTGGAAAGCAGCACCTTGGTTGCGTCCTTTGACCTCTTGTTTAACTCCCCCCGGCCGGGGACTGCTGCGGACTCTCAAAGGTCACAGCAGTTCGGTATATGCAGTAGTCTTCACTGCGGATGGCAAGCGGGCGATTTCTGGTTCATATGATAACACCCTCAAAGTCTGGGATTTAACAACTGGAGAG
>NZ_JAUBRC010000073.1:0-27664 GCF_036701635.1 Microcoleus sp. N9_B4
TTGCGGTCAATATTATTTAATAGTTGAAGATGGGTAACTCGGAAAACAAACCGGAGAATATTGTTGAATAAATTCAAATAATTGGCAACAGAACAATCATGTTGCCGGAATTGTGATGTCTAATTCATGGAAAATTAGTTCAGATATTGCCGAAGGAATATATTAGGAAATATCTGTGAATTCAAATTTGTTATATCTCGCTAAAATCGCAAAATAATGATACTAAAATTAGAAAAGGTAGGCACAGATATTTTTTCTACAGTGAATGTATGAAAATCCTTAGTCATCAAAGCCAGAACTGCGGAATGTGGGGTGGAAAGTTCGTCTCGCGCTGGAAACACAGCAAATGGAAACGGAAGCTCTACCGCCATCCGCAAAATCAACAGCATCGCTAACATCGGAAACACTACCAGCAACGGAAGCTGCATTGCCAGCAACAACACCGCCAATACCGGAAGCACCCGTGCTCGAACCCATCCCCCTTCAATCAAAGGAAAGTAGCCTGACTCACCGCCTGCAAGCACCCGACAAAGAAGCGACTGTCAGATTTACTGTTGATATGTCCGTCGGGAGAACACCGCAAGCTGTCGATGTTGGCGGCAAAGACGGGCGCAAGAAAGTGGACTCTGGGTGCGGATGCGGTTGGAGGATGGGTTGAAGGAGACGGACGGATAAAAGCGATCGTTCTAGCCCGCTTCAAGGTAGCGAAAAACTTCTCCAAACCGTCGAAATCTTGTAGCGGGCTGGTGGCATAGTGGCTGGCCCACTAACCCACATTCCGCACCCCCAACTGGCACATACGCGGATTGAGGGTTTAAATAGAAATGCTATCTTGTCTCAAAATTATCTGGGCTGCATCCAATATATCCGAGGCTAGAAACGATATTTGGCTGCAATCTTGGCATTCGAGAGAATACAGTCCCGTCTTCAACAGGCAACTACCTTTGCAACCAGCGTTTGCACCTGCCAGCACGTCACTGATCGAGTCGCCAATCATCCAGCTCTTTACTAGAGAGAGTCCTAAATCCTGGGCTGCTCTTAGCAACATACCAGGTCCCGGCTTTCTGTCAAAATACTCAACTTCACGCAAGTCCGAAGTGTGGGGAACGTGAGTGGAAAAGTAAATGCTGTCCACCCTTGCTCCCTGCGTAGAAAGGAGCTGCTCCATTTTGTCATGAATAGCTTTTAGTCCCTCCACACTGAGCATCCCCCGTCCCACCACTGACTGATTGGTTACCACCACGCAGACAAATCCTGCCTCCTGTAAAAGACAGAGAGCCTCAGATGCTCCTTGCTCAAGTGCTACTTGCTCTGGAGAGCAAAGATGATGCACATGTTTGATGAGGGTGCCATCACGGTCTAAAAAGACTGCCGGTCTGAGATGGGAGTTTATCTGCATGAGAGTCTCGACCTATTAAAGATTCTTTAAGCATTCCGCTAATAGTCTGGCTGAGCATATGACCCACAGCTAGCTGAACATCCTCGATGACACCATAGTTGTCGGAGGGAATAGTGATGTTGCAGTCGGCTATCTGAGCAACCTTCCCCCCATCAAAGCCAGTAATTGATACGGTACACATATCCAGGTTTTGAGCTGTCTTGCAGGCGGCGAGGATATTGGGGGAATTGCCCGATGCCGTGAGCATGATGAGTACATCGCCAGGTCTGCCATTTTCCTGAACCTGATAGCTGAAGATTTCAGCAAAATCGAAATCGTTACCCAGAGCAGTAAGTATGGCAGGAGACTCGGCTAAGTTGAACACTTGGAACCGACGTTGGTAATAGCGGAAAGTGCTGGTAAGATCGCAACGATAATGAGCTGCGTTGCTAGCACTGCCACCATTACCTACTAGCAACACCTGGGCTTCTCGGTTTACAGCGTCAAAAATTATGTGAGCTATCTTTTCTATCGCTGCAAAATCAAGAAGGGAAAGCACATTTCGCAAAACCTCTACATAGTCTCGGGGTTCAGCAATCATAGACCGGGATTGATGATTTTCTGGCTTTAAAGCCATAGGATTTTGTACACTATTCATAGTACGTCAGAACCTACGCATCGAAAACTTGACACATCGAAAAATTGAGTAACATCTTGCCGGAACACATCCAACCTAGCTGGCGTTCCAATATCATAAAAGCGCTGTCCGCTCACGAAAGCTCGTATCATCCTTGAAGCTACCAGACGCGGGAAAACGTCCTCTTCTAGACTGGAAGGAATATGTTGGGGAAAGGAGGCTACATGATGGCGACGCAACAGCAGTACACCGGCATCAACATAGCCAAAATTTTGATCGGGCCTGTCTTTGAGATACTGCCCAACGTGACCCTCAGAATCGACTTGCACATTGTTAGGAACGGGCAATTCCCCTCGGTTGGGATAGACAGTCATTAAAGCGGTGAGTGTATGTTCAGTAGCGTACTTAAACATGAGCGAATAATCGCAAGGCAGAAAAGAGTCGCCATAAATCACAATAAAGGAGTCTCTAAGCTGAGAGTAGGCGTTGTACAAACATCCTGCGGTGCCGTAGGGTGTTAACTCTAGGCTGTATTCAATATCGATTCCCCATTTGCTGCCATCCCCGAAGTAGTCTCGGATTTGTTCCCAGCGATAGCCGACCAAAAGCAAAAAAGAGGTAATTCCCTGGCGGAGCAGATACTGAATCTGATATTCCAAGAAAGGACGATCATGCACGAGTGCCATGACCTTCGGTAAAGTGTCGGTCAAAGGAGCTAGACGAGTTCCCCGTCCACCGGCTAGGATAACTGCCTGGTCAAACATCAACTAACTCCTCCATCCCATATATTCGCTTGTTCACAGTTTCTCCTCTGAAAATACTCCCATGCATCTCTCCGAGCCTGTTCTATAGCGGGAATAATTTCGTCCTCACTGACACCAACTAGGGGTTTACCCTCAGTGATCTCAACCCTTCCTATCGACCGCAACAGAACAAAAGGATGCTGATCTTTACTGAGAGTGAGATAACCGTGTTTGTTATCCCTCCGGATAATATTGATAGTAGTATCCATGTCGAGATTTTGCGGAAATTGTAGGTTGCCATTGACGCTGTTGATCAGCTCGTAGTGCAGCCAATACTCCTGTTCGCTCAACCACCCCCGCTTGAAGGAAATGGCAGATGCCACAAGCATTCCCAGTCCAACAGCAATACCGTGGGACAGACCATAATCCTGATACTCTAGAGCATGACCAACGGTGTGTCCGTATTCCAGAGAAATGCCTATGTTCTTTTCATCGGGATCGTGCAGCAGTAATTTCTGTTTAGCCTCAATTCCCAGAGTTACAAGCTGCATCCAGGTGGAAGAACTTTGAGGCTGATTGATGAGGGAGAGCAAAATTTCAATATGCTCGGCATCAAATACCAGACAATTCTTGATCAGTTCATTGATCCCGGCAATGAGTTCCAACTCAGGCAGGGTTCGCAGAAAGTTAACAGACACAAAGCTGGCAGCAGGCAAATAATACATGCCAAAGAGATTCTTTCCGCCCCGACCATTGACCGCTTGTTTGAGAGAAAGGATGGAATCAGACATGGCTAGGAAGGATGTGGGCAGATGTACCAGGGAAAGGCCCCGATAGAGTAGTCCGGCTACCATACCTGCAATATTCCCCGTTAGTCCGCCACCCAGAGCCATGATGATACTGCGACGAGTCACGCCTGCGGTCATCGCCGTCTCCAGCAGGCGGTTGACCAACTCTAGAGTCTTACATTGCTCACTTGGTTCCACCAAAACACTTTCGATGGGAAAGTGATACCCGTAGCGGGAGACGATTTCCTTGCCATGTAAATTCCAGACATGGGAATCAGCGATGAAAAAGAGTCGATCTGGATTTCGTTGGGCGCAAAACTCCATACACTGCGGATGCACATCCTGTCCTACGAAGATAGGCATTGACCGCTCAGCGAAGAAAAAGTTGATTCTGATTAGCTGCCCCTCTACTTGAGAATGCTGTCGGTTATGGTATGTCACTATCGTGTTTGGGGGCATCATTTCATTTCCTCATAAACTTTTTTCAGCGCATCGGCAATCAGCTCCATGTCCTTGCGCTCTGCCAGGAGGATGGAGTGATGCAGAAGCAGGGTTTTGCCATAAACCTCTTCTGCATGGGGCAGCGTGAAACGCTCTTTGCACACCGCCTGCCGAGCTTCGGCACATTGCTTTACCCAGTGTTTCTCCTCGGGAACATAAAGAGGATGACGATTTAGTGGCACATACGGCTGATGAACCCAGACACCAAGCTCAGCACACAAAGCTTCACTAACCCAGGCAAGAGAACGCCCCCGTAAAAACTCTTCATTTAGGAAAAAGGCGAAGTGATAGTAAGTCTCTTCGTCGTCGGGGTCGTGAAAAGTGGGAATAGACAGTCCCGGTAGCTGCCCCAACAGTTTTGTCAAATAAGCAGCATTTTCCCGGCGACGGGCGTTTTGAGCCTGCAAGTCCTTCAGTTGGGCTGTAAGGATCGCCAGTTGAATATCAGAAAGGCAGTAGTTACGCCCAGCCACCCCACCGCGTTCCCACAATTGCATCTTTCCCAGCGCTTGTACATCCGGTATAAAGCTTCTGCCGTCGGTGCGTAGGCGATAGATCAGATCGGCAAGTTCATCATCATCGGTGACACAACATCCTCCCTCTCCAGAGGTCAGAGGTTTACCCTGTTGCATACTGAAAGCTCCCACTTTGCCTATGCTCCCTACACATCTTCCGCGCCAACGGGCTCCATGAGCTTGGGCGCAGTCTTCTATCAGCACCAGATCGTGCTCTGTAGCAATGCGGTTCAAAGCAGCCATATCGGCGATACGACAGTATAGATGAACCACCAGCACCGCCTTGGTTCTGGATGAGAGCAACCGCTGCACTGATTCGGGGGCAATGCACATGGTATAAGGATCTACGTCCGCCAAAACCGGAACCGCCTGTTGTGCCAGCACCGCATAGGGACAGGCAACCCAGGTAAGTCCGGGTACAATGACCTCATCTCCTGGTTCCACGCCGCAAGCAGCTAAAGCTAGTTCTAGAGCTGAGGTACCGTGATCGGTAGGGATGCAGTTCTTCACCCCCAGAAAATCGGCAAAAGCGGCGGCAAATATCTGCTCCTGAGTAGACTTCCCATTGGTAAAACCGCTAATCGTCCAGCGACCGCTACACAAGACATCAATGACCGCTGTTTCCGTTGCGGGATTGGATTGAGGCCATGTGGGCCAAGGCTTTTGACAGACAGGCGTTCCCCCATTGATGGCTAGTTTGCTGGATTCGTAGGTTAGCCCTGATTCAGTTGATGTTGGCTCTAGCATTAGAAACACCTCCCAGGTAATAGCGGATAGTTGCCTTCTGGGTACACTCAAAACGAAAATCGCTTCGCAGAATTTTTTCTAGCAATTTGTCGTCCTCACCCACCTGATTTGCCAGTTCCTCCTCTGTAAATTCCGGGTTGAACCCAAGGCGACGCAGGGAATCGGTGCGAAACAACCACTCATTCATGTCTACGGTGGCTACATTATGCGGATCGTCCGAATTTCGGGGACCATCATACACAATAGAGTCTCCAGGGCGGATCAGCTCATTTTTCACACACCAGCGGTATAAGGACTCCGCAAAATTCTTGTTTGGGTTCCAGGGGTAGTAATCCCCTGCGAACGGAGAACCATCGGGGTAAACCAATAACCTCCACGAATATACAGCATCTAGTTGCTGGGCTTCTATGAGATTAAACAAACTGATCAAATGATTCGGTAGAATTTCATTGTCGTCGTCCAAGAAGCAGACATATGGCTCTTGTATTATCTCCAAAGCCGCCTGACGGAGCTTGGCCATACGAGGAGAAGAATGTTCACCATTATAGGGATTGGTGATGGAAACCCAGTTAACTAGCGTCTCCCTCTTTGCCACATCGGGGGTGTCCTTAAGAGCTTCAACGCGTTCAGAAAATACGTAATGGACAAAGGGCGGTGCATCCTGCTGAGCTTGAACACTCTTGATACAGCGCACCAGCTCCCGTTCTCGGTCGAAACAGAAAGTGACAATGGCAATTGTCTTCATATTTGCTTAAATACTGTCCAGAAAATTCATAGCACGAGCAGCACCGCTTAACTTGAAAATTTAAAAAATTTTCCAAGAACCCGTGGGAATTGAGAGCGGAAAAAGTGGCGGAGCTATGCTGGAGCGCACCGAAATAGATGCCTTACGGCGACTAATTGTAAATAAATATTTCTAAGTATTGCTTTAATTCAAACTTTGTGAATCAAAAAAGAGTCAGTCCTAACAAATTCTGGGCAGAATTGCTAACTGTTGCTGAGAAAGTGACTTCAGGCTCAAACGTATTGTCTAAGCATCAACAGTGTTGCTCAACTTCCTGCTGAGCCTGTGCTTGACACTATCCAAAGGTGTCTGTTTTTTTTGCGATCGTACTATTAGCTGTCAATGGGGTAATTGACTATTCTCAACTAATGGATGCTTGAACGTCGTCTAAAGGTGGGCTACTAATGGCGAGATCGCGCTCTTTAACATTCTCAAAGCTAGCAAGCTTTCCAGATATCACAAAATAAAAACGCCAAATTAAAATCACTGCAGAGATTGCTGGACCTAGAATTAAACCCCACCATAAGCCGATACCTCCCCAACCTAAAGTTAGTCCCATAAGATAGCCTCCACCCAAGCCAACACTCCAAAAAGTCAAGAGGTTAATCAACATAGGTATGCGGGTATCCTGTAATCCTAGTAAAGCCCCAACAGCAATCATTTGAATACCATAAGCAATTTGGTACAGTCCCGCCAAGTTGAGAAAAGAAGTTGCTGTCTTAACCACCTCAGTATTATTTGGATTATTAATGTCCAAATAAATTGCCACAATGTGGTCAGAAAATAGCCAGAAAATTAGTGCAACAACGAACGTGAATATGGCACCAAAAGCCATACCGACAGATGCCGCTCTTCTTGCGGCTAAAGGTTCTCCCTTCCCCAGCATCTGCCCTACTCTCGCCACAGTAGCACAGGTAATAGCTGCGGGAATCGCCATAAAAATTTCTGCTGTTTGGATAGCAATTTGATGGGCTGCTAACATCACTGTTCCCAAATACCCCATCAGCCAAACTGTGACATTTAACAGTGCTATTTCCGTTCCAAAGTGAATCCCCATAGGCCATCCAGTTTGAAAACTTTTTACAAACATAGCCTTGTCAAACTGATGCAAATAGCGAAAAATCTGGTAATCCTTAAAGTTTGGGTGAAAAGCAAGGAAGGCAGCAGCAGCTAAGAAATTCATCCAAAAAATGAGGCTACTTGCCCAGCCTATCCCAGCTAAACCAAGGCTGGGAAAACCAAGTTTACCGAACATCAGTACGTAATTAGCTGGTATATTCAATAACAATCCAGCCACCATAATTATCGTGACAAATCGGGGTTGCTTGATAGCAGAGGCAATGTCTTTTAAAACCAAGACACCTACAGCAGCAGGAAAGCCCCAAACAATCGCCCGTGAATAGGTTTTTGCTAATAGTACATTGCTTTCTTCTTGACCCAATAGAAGCAGGATGGAGTCACAATGCCAAGTTAAAAGCATCACGGGTATGGAGGTGGCAGCTACTAGCCATAGTCCCTGACAAGCGACACGACCTATTTGGTCTGTTTTGCCCGCCCCAAAAGCCTCGGCTGCCATTGATCCTACTCCCGAGGTAATTCCATAGACAACATACAATGAGCTAGAAAAGGTGATTGCACCTAATGCACCGGCCGCTAAACTTTGAGTACCAAGTAAGCCCATCATTACTACATCTACGGCATTTATCGCAGTGTCACATAGTTGAGTAATTATTAAGGGAACCACCAGTCGCAGGCTTTCTAGAGCTTCTGATAGAAGCTCTGACTTAAATCTCGTTGAGGTTATCTGCATTTTGGCAACACAACTCTTTTTCATTTAGGACAAGTTAAGGAAGTTTTGATTTGTGGTTCTACCGAACCTAGTATGTAAGAAATCGCGGAAACGCTTATGTAGAGATAGTTTGCCTAAAAATTAATAAAAAGAAAACTATCATAAACTCAAACCCTTGCCCAATCACGCGATTGGCTGTTTCTAGCACACATCAAGCATAGCAAGTTCGGTAGAGCCTGATTTGTTAATTACTACATCTAGAGCGTCGGTTCAGCAATCCTAATTCCGGGTTAGCATAACCGCATCGGTTGACATAAGAGTCCTACTGTTCCTTTCATTTTATGAAATTTTGTAACTTAAATCAATCTGGGTAAGGATTCAGGTCTAAATTTGAGGAATTAAAGATGGTTCTTGCAGCTCTGGATTAACCATCGCTTTTATAGCTTGCTCAAAAAAATCAATTAGGGAACGTCCTTGACGACGACAAGTTTGTACAACCGTTAATAAATTGGCAGTATGTTTAAACCGCTCCATTGAACGGGAACCGCCACTAACCTTTCTTTTTGTTACTGCTAGCCGGAGTGTTCGCTCTGCTAAGTTATTGTCTGGAGGTACCTCTGGATGGTCTAAAAAATACCACCATTGATCTGTTTTGGCTCGTAGTGATCGCAAAAGCTTACTGGCTTCTCAAGAATGCGAGTGCAATCCACTTATCAATAGAGGACTTAACTTTTAGTTTAAACTCCCAAGCCCAAGCGAACAACTCACTTATATTTTGGTTCTCTTGGAATAAGCTGTAATTCTTAAATGCTTCGTCAATCAGCTTGACAAACATTTCCCCAATTTTTTGATTGTTCAAACCTGGAAGCTGGATTAGTTTTTTAAAGTGACGGCGTAGATGGGCTAAACATTTATGCCCTTGCTTTCACGTCATAACCGTTATAAACTGAATAATCGTCCGAGCTAAGTACACCACTGTAGTTCAAACCGAGAATGGTTTCTAGTTCTGCACTCGTCGAGTGTATCGGCAGCATGAAATAAAGCGAAGTTTGTCTGAGCAAAAATCCACAACCATTCTTTCACACCCTTTACAACCCAAGGTGTCTCATCGGAGTGAATATTTGGCTGTGTTTGCTGTATCCAATTTTTGAGAGAGCTAACGCTTTTGTCAAATGCGGCATCTATTCTTTCATTAGTGGTTACTAAGGTTCCCACCCCGATTTCTATCTGACCGAGTTCCCACAAAAGCTCTTGTTGTTTTTCATAGGATAGATGCCCGTAGTTATTTGTCCATCCTAAAAAAGCTTGTAGCCCTACTCCTACCCCTCTTTTGTCACTTTCGGCAAAAAATAATCTAGAATGCTTATAGCATAAGACTTTTACCAAAAATCTTGATTTCAGCCATTCTGTTAGAAAATAAACGCTCAAATGCTCGCTCTATCTACAGTTAAAATTTTGTCTATTATTTTTCTTTTTTTCAGAGTGACAAAAGAGGGCTACAGCACTTCCGGATGTTATGAGGTACAGTAGCAGCAATTAGTAAACCAGTTTTTAAGATGTTTCGGATTAATTAAGTCAAGAGCCACAGCAATTATGGTGTCAACCATTTTAGTGGTGGTTGGTGAAAACTGGATCAATAAAGATTTAAGTTGCGACCACCATAATTCAATTGGATTAAAATCAGGAGAGTATGGACAAACACAAGATAGAAGCACCCACCGCTTCAATGATATGCTTAATTGAATCTAGTTTATGCGCTGGTAAGTTATCCATCACTACTACTGCTCCCGACCACAATTGTGGCACTAAACATTGCTCAATAAATACCTCAAATGCTTGACCATCCATTGAGTTATCCATTGTCATGAGTGCCACTACTCGCTTCAAACTAATTGCACCAATTACTGTGACTTTTTTCCCGGGCGTAAAAAGGTTTGACCGCATAGGCTCTCGTTCCTCGTTGGGAACGTGCATGAGTTCGGGTTAAGCCTAGCAATACTCCCGTATCATCTAAAAAGACTAGATTTTTTGGGTCGATATGCTTAACTTTTTCCCAATACTCTAACCGTAATTTCATGACTCTTTCAGTAGCGGCTTGGCTACTTCTCACTGTTTTTTTTTACGATTTAATCCCAACTTTTGTAAGGCGTTACACATGGCTGTTCTACCCACCCAATTTCCGGTCTTCTGGGCAAATAACTCACACAATTCTACTAAGGTTGCATCGGGATGTGCTGCCACTATTTCTCTCAAAGAAGCTGTGGAATTATTCAACTGACTGTATCTCGGTTTCCCCCTGGGTTTCGGCTGTAAATTTCCCTCTATTTTTTGTTGCTTGACAAGTTTTTGAACTAAGCTTTTACTGACGGAAAATATCGCTGCTGTTTTTCTGATCGACAGCTTCTGATCTTGATGGGCTGCTACTATTTTTGGAAAGCAAATCTACTGAATATGCTTTCATTGGTGTATTTTTTTAATCTCTTCTTATTGTACCTCATAACACCCGGAAGTGCTGTAATGCCCAAGATGCTAGATAAATTTCGTTTCTGTCGGAGATTACACCGGCTTTCCGGAATAATGGATAACCTATTTCATCTTTTTAAAAACTCAACGTATGCTGTCTTAAAATTATAAATTCTTAACTGACGACCGAGCGCTAATCCCAACTGGAACAAGAATCCGAGGAGTAAGGAACTGATAAAACTTGGCGCTGCAAGTGCGGCAAAGTCAATAGAGTCTATTATCAGGTTATTCTTGATGATTATCTTTTCAATAAGTCCTGCTAACTACTCCTAGCCAAGTTGCTAGCCATTTCAGCGGCGATTTACCGACTCTCTCCGCTTGGTAGCGATCGCACGGATAACTAGCAACTTGGGGTAATAGCCCAATTAGTCTCTCCCGAGTCATTGATTTTTTGGAGGTTCCTGGGTTTTACACTGGGAAGTAGTCTCAACTCCAAATCCAAGCTAGGACGCTAAATGTACAGATACATTAGGAGGGATACCAAGCTTAACATCGACAACAATACCTTTGAGATTTGATATATTTAGTTGCTGTTGCAGTTCCTTGGTGATTAGTAAAGCGTTGAAAATTAGCACCAGTAAATTGTTGCCTTGATGCTCTGCTATCAGTTTTTGAACAGCATCCTTGTTAATCCGCTCTACCGAACCAACTAGGGAGGTTCTGATCTCTGGCAATAGACCCATTTCTACTTCAAAACTACCTACACTTAGACCGAGACTTTCCGCAATTGGGAGAACATTTTTGTATTCGTCCAGCACGGCATTCAATTGTGCTTGTGCAGCCGCAGAAATTTCTATAGCCTGCTCCTGAAGTTTACCTGTAACTTCCTGCGCTTTACCCTTAGCACTCTGTACGGGGTTGGTTAGCTTTTTGATGTCCATGATTAATTTTTACAAAACTTCTTAAAATATACACTAAAATCTCCGAGGCACGTGGGCATAAATAAACCCAACCCTGTTAATATTTCGCAATATACATTGACTGGGCGTGATGGGAGCTTTCGCTGGGATAGGTAGGGTCGAGGGAGTGTTACTACTCATCGGTGTCAACTTAAGCCCAAAGGCTAAAGCCTTGGGCTATACAAACCGGCGTTGCTGAATCAAGGTATGAATGCCCCAGGAATGGGAATATTGTGAAATTTCAAGTAATGTATTAATAACTTAATAGAATGCTTGAGCATTTTTTCACATTTAGAATAACAAAGAGTCTTGCGATGTAGTCTGGCTATCCGGATGTCTTAGTCTTGTATTTTCTCCTTCTAAGGAGTGTCATATAAGTCTTACTGATAATCTGATCTCCATCAGGAATAAACATGGTATATACAGATTATCCATCAGTTACATAAAAGTAGCATTTCCATGCACTTACTTGCTCCCATAGTGGTTCAAATGTCTTAGCACGCACTATCCCCTAATACCCATCCTAAAATTCCTGGTTGAAAGTGGTCAACCGCTGTCCACAACCAGATTTTGTCTGTTTTTTATTACATAAGTTTGTAATTCATCGAGTTTACCAACTTCTGGAATGACTTCAGGGTCATAAACATCTGGTAACAGTTTCCCGACTTGTTTTACCCCATTTATTACGCCCGGTATGATGAACTCCCTTAACTCGTTCTATCGCCCGTAAACCCATACCATTGACGTACATTTTTAGGCAATCACGTTTGATGCTCTCGCTATAACCAAGGGTGGGGTTCATACTGATTGATGAATTGACGACCACATTGGACACAAATGTGATTCTGTTTTCCTTTCTTCTTGCCGTTTTTACGGATATGGGTTGATTTACATTCTGGGCATTGCATAAATTATTCCTCCTATTCATACTCTAACTCAGCAACGCCTACAAACGTTGGGCAAAGCCTTTCCCGCAGGGTAGTCCGCCTGCGCGGACTCGCATTTCAAGCCCTTCGGGAAGCCGCTAGCGCATCTATGTTCGTGTAGCTACAAGCTTCCAACCTGTGGGCATTGATAAGAAGTTGTTACCACGTTTAGGTTTCACCTTAAGTTGACACCAATGGTTACCACTCCCCTCCTACTGAAGTCGAAGGGAGATGTTGCCACCTCCCAACTCTCTTCCGAACTGTGCGTGCAGTAGGGTAGGTCGCCAGCGAGTTATCTTGGTAGACACTTTTCCAACGACCCTCCAAACTATACATGATCGTTTCCGTGTGATGTTAAGCTTGGTATACTTCCTGATGTATCTGAACATTTAGCGTCCCAGCTTGGGATCTGGAGTTTAGACTATCTACTCTTTCAGAGCCGTGGTGTAAACTTTTTATAAAACGAGTTGACTTAACTTTATAAAGTTTGGTGTCTAAAGATTTATTTGAGAAATCAGCTTTTATTCTCCGCTGAATATCTGCTTTCTAAATACACTCTTAGAGGACTCATGTACCTATTCGCTAATTTATCAAGTTTCGTGGCAGCAAGTAACCAATTAGATCTGGTAGAGGCTAGATAGAGAAATGGATAGTTCACAATCTAAAATTAGAATCAAAAACTTAATCAAAATTTATGGAGAAAGACCTCGTGGTGCTTTAAAGATATTCCGTGAAGGTGGAAGTAGAGATTCTATCTTGAAAACAACCGGAAATTTGCTGGCTATTACTGATGTTTCTTTCACCGTGAACCAGGGAGAACTGTTCGTGGTTATGGGGTTGTCCGGTTCGGGAAAATCGACCCTAGTTCGCTGCCTTAACC
This sequence comes from Microcoleus sp. N9_B4, assembly GCF_036701635.1. NCBI lineage: Bacteria > Bacillati > Cyanobacteriota > Cyanophyceae > Oscillatoriales > Microcoleaceae > Microcoleus > Microcoleus sp. N9_B4. Next base: position 13,111 of record NZ_JAUBRC010000073.1, read on the forward strand.
GTCTGCTCACTCCTACCAGCGGGCATATCTACATTGACGGTGAAGACATTGCCCACCTTAATGAGAAACGGATGCGAGAAATTCGCCTGACAAAAATGTCGATGGTGTTTCAGCACTTTGGCTTGTTTCCCCACAAAACCGTTGCTGAGAATGTCGAGTATGGTTTGAAAATGCAGGGGATGGACAAAGCCAAACGCCGCCACAAAACCTTAGAAACTTTAGAAGTGGTCGGTTTAGCCTCATGGGCAGATTATTTACCCTCTTCACTAAGTGGTGGGATGCAGCAACGGGTTGGTTTAGCCCGCGCCTTAGCAACAGATGCTGAAATTTTACTGATGGACGAACCTTTCAGCGCCCTCGATCCGCTAATTCGGCGAGGAATTCAAGATGAATTGTTGCGCCTCCAGAAAAAACTGCACAAAACGATTGTGTTTATCAGCCACGATATTCACGAGGCACTAAAAATGGGCGATCGCATTGCCGTCATGAAAGACGGCTACATCGTCCAAATTGGCACGCCCGAAGAACTGATCACCCAACCCGCTGACGACTACATCCGCGCCTTCATCCAAGATGTCAACCGCGCCCAAGTCCTCAAAACTGGGTCAATTGCTCGTCAAACGATTCCCTTGATTCTCGGTCAAGACTTCGCCCAAACAGCGCTGGAACAAATGATACACCACGACCTTGAACAAATGTATGTTCTGGATTGGCACGGCAAACCCGTTGGTGTTGTCAAAAAACAGTTGCTCAAAGCAGCACTGCAAACAGGTAGCGAAGACATCACTCAAATCATGCAAACGGACTTTCCCAAAGTCAAAGCCTCAACCAGCCTAGAAAATATTTTTTACCTCTACCAACAAGGACTCCCTGTAGCTGTAGTCGATGCTGAAGGAAAATTTAAAGGTGTGGTTGAACAGTCCGATGTTCTTGCCAATATCGGCAGACTCAGCCATTAAAGTGCCACTAAGAACGGCTTTTCCAAAACAAAACAACAGTCTAAAGAGCTGGAAGTTTTAAATTAAATCGGATTTACAGTAAGTAGCAACCGATCACACGTAGGAGGCACTCAATTGTGTTAAATTCCTTGACTTATTTCCTCGCCAAGAGTCCTGGAGCGCTAGATATTATCCTCAACCCCTTCCAGCTTTATACTATACCCCTTGATGATTGGATTAATACTGCCCTTGATTTCATTGTTCAGAACTTTCGCCCCATCTTCCAAGTCATCCGCTATCCCTTTAACTTAGTGCTTGATGGCATAGAATTCGTTTTTCTGTCCCTTCCCCCCCTAATCTTCCTGATCGCGATTGGTTTAATTGCATGGCAAGTAGCTGGACGCAACGTTGCGATTTATAGCGTTGCTGCCCTCACCCTGCTCGGTTTTCTCGGAACGTGGGAGCAAACAATGGCAACCCTTGCGCTCGTGGTGACTGGCGTAGTGTTTTGCACTCTGGTAGGTATTCCCTTGGGTATTGCCTGTGCTAGGAGCGATCGCCTCGAGCGATTTGTCCTGCCCATCCTCGATACCATGCAAACCATCCCCCTGTTTATCTATCTCGTCCCCGTCGTCATGCTGTTTGGCATTGGTAAAATTCCCGGAGTGATAGCAATATTCGTCGTGGCGGTACCGCCCCTGATTCGTCTTACTAACCTGGGTATTCGGCAAGTTTCCCCGGAAGCCGTGGAAGCTGCCAAAGCCTTTGGTTCAACCCCCTCTCAAGTGCTGTGGGAAGTGCTTCTTCCCCTCGCTATGCCCAGCATCTTGACAGGGATGAACCAAACGATTCTGTTTGCATTAGGAATGTCGGCAGTAGCTTCGATGATCGGTGTAGAAGGACTGGGATTGAAGGTGTTAGATGGTCTGGCTCGCTTGGATATAGGACTAGCTGCCATAGGGGGACTAGGTTTTGTCTTGCTTGCCATCATGCTTGACCGAATCGTCCAAGCTGTGAGTGGTGCCAACAGCCAAGGAATTTGGCAACAGCGAGGCCCAATTGGTTTTCTCTTGTCTCAATGGACGGTCAAAAATACAAACAATATTAGTCACAGCCAATTCAAGCAATGAATCTATTCAAACAAAAATTTACTTTGGCTACAATCGTAGCGGCGTCGATTATGGGATTAATCGCCTGCCAACAAACTCCTCAAGCCACTACCAAATTGACTAATGGTCAATCAACAGAGATGCCTGGAAAAGGAGTGAAAGTACGCCCTGGCTATGACGGAGATGAAAGATTCCTTACAGAAATTGTTGGTATAGGTCTGGAAAAACTCGGTTACGAGGTTGAAAAAATCAAAACAGTTTCTCCTCCTGTTTTGCTGCACGTTGCTATTGGCAATGGTGACTTAGATTTCACGACGAGCCACTGGGAAAAGCTCTACGATAAGTTCTTTGAAAGAGGGGGTGGGTCACAGAAATTAGAGAAAGTAGGAGTTATTACTCCTAATCTGCGGCAAGGTTATAAGATAGATAAAAAAACAGCCGATAACTATAAAATTACTAACCTCGCGCAACTCAAAGACCCAAAACTTGCCCAGATGTTTGATACAAACAGAAACGGTAAAGCGGATATAGTTTATTGTCCTGTAGGTTCGGGCTGTGATGAAGTAATAGAGAATCACTTAAAAGTCTATGGACTCCAAGATACTGTTGAGTACGCGAGGGGAGACATTGGCACTCAAATTGCAGATACAATTGCTCGTTATAAACAAGGAGAACCAGTTCTTTACTACATCTGGACTCCTTCATGGCTGGATGTAGATATGAAAGATGTAGTCTGGTTAGAAGTTCCCTTCACTTCCTATCCAAAAAGCATGGGAAAGTATACAGAAAAGGATACTTCATTCAAGGGGAAAAACTTGGGATTTGCAGTAGATAGGTTACGCATTGTAGCGAACAAAGAATTTGTGAAGGCTAACCCGGCAGCCAGACGCTTATTTGAACTCGTTCAGGTTCCTATAGAAGATATTAGTGCAGAACTTCATCTAATTCACAAGGGTGAAGATACTCCAGAAGATATGCGTCGCCATGCTAAAGAATGGATTCAGAAACATCAGCAGTTGTTTGATAGCTGGGTAGAAGAAGCAAGAATTACAGGAAAAGCTCCTAAATAGGGAGCATCCCGGTTTTGCAAAAGCCTCAAATGGCTAAGAGGTCGTTGAGGTAGGCACAACGAAGTTTTAGCATTTGATTGACATTTTTTTTCAACCATTGGGCCCCTGAAATTTTCAACCTTCTATCTATTTGTTTAACCGTCGATTCCACCGCTCCCGAGCCGATCGAACAAATCTTGTCTTGTGATAATTGCTCATAGTTAACAATTCGAGAGCGATGCTTTTCTAGATACTTGCAAAAGTTTTGGGCGTTTTTTTTGCGACCATACTTAAATAAATCTAGGGTGGGTTCGACCCGGCCTTGCCACAAAAATTCCTTGGCTTTGGCTAAACGTTTCAACGACCCTCCCACTTTATATAAATTTTCCATTAAATGATACCAATCTAAAATTTCACGTCGGGTTTTACCAGGATTCAACTGGCTCATAATATTCCATATTCCATCATGTCCATCACCCAAACAAGTTAATATATTGGCTAATGGCTGATGGTTTATATAGTTAATTAACTCTTCATTCTCTTGATAGAAAGCCCCATAATAACTTTCATGTAACCGCACAGCTTTATAATCTTGCCAATGAGACCCTTCCCCCAACTTCCCTCTCAGACGGACTTTCCCTCCATCTATGCTTGTTTCTTTGACCTCAATTTTGGCATGAGGTTCTGACCATTCTTGTTTTTCTACCAATCGATGTAAACAAGTGTGTCCTATCTTTACTCCTGTCTGAACTTCCATTTCTTGGGCAGCCTTTTCGTAGGAAAGATTAGCTATTTGACGGAGACAGCATTTTTCAAATAATGGAGATAATCGAGTAGATTTCTTGATATCTAATTTTTCGGCTTGTTTTTCAGTAATTATTAGTTCACCAATACAGCTTTTTACGCTCGCTGGGGTCGTCCTTGTTCTGTTCCCGTTGCTTGTTTGATAAAAAAAAACCGATTTGTGGGCCCACTTTTTCCAGCCATTGTTGCCTGAGATGCTTTTCAATATTTTCCAGACTGGTCAGTTCACCTGGGGGTGTATTGTTATACAAAATTTTAGCAATTTCTGCCGTACAGGATTGCAACCGCTCTAGTTCTTCAGGGGTCATGGCTCTTTTTCTCGACTTTTTTTGACGCTTTTATTGATTTTAACTATTTTACGCTTATTCGGATATTTACAAAACCGGGATGCTCCCTCCTAAATAACTCTTTAGGCCATGATAATCTTGGCAAGAGTTTGACTATGTGCGCTGCAAGCGGATAGTTTAAACTCCGGTTGGTAGCCTGATTTCTGAACTCAAGACCCGATCATAAAATTGAACGAGTTGTTCTGCCCGTAGTTTGGAATGCCAGCAACGTTCATAAGCGGCGCGAGCCCGTCTACCATCACGGCGTAACTGCGCTGGATTTCCCATTCGCTGCTCAATAGCTTCTGCTAGCGCTCTTGAATCTCCAATAGGCACTAAATCAGCCCAGTCTTCGCCATCAACCAGCTCTGGAATGCCTCCCACAGTCGTAGCAATGAAAGGCCGTCCGGAAGCGATAATCTCAATTAAAGACAGAGGCAACCCTTCCAATAAAGAGGGAAGAACAAACAGCGCACAGCTTTCTATAGCTACATACATATCCTCGACATATCCGTGCAGTACAACCGCATCATCCAACTCAAAAGCCCGAATCAGAGATTCCACCCGATAGCGCTCCTGTCCTTCACCAAATATGTGTAACGTTATCTTCTTAGCTTTTCTATCAATCATCGTCATAGCAGCCAGAAGGAATTCTAGCCCTTTTTCTTCAGACAGTCGGCTGATGCAACCAATGTTATTGAGGGCAGTATCTGTAATGTCCATCAAAGGCGGGTCCCACCTATTGTCCAAGGGAGGCAAAGACGGTGGTATTATTTGCAGAGGTTTTTCTGTTCCCCTAAAACGTCGAATGTTCGCCGCTGCTTGACGGGACATAGCGATTATCCCATCGGCTGCTTTAAGAGTATGGTGCTCGCGCTCGCCAACCCACCAAACCGAAGGGGAAGCGTTAGTAGTTTCTGTGACTACTACAGGGACTGTCCGGACAGTTTCCGTTTCTATCCAGGCACAAGCCAACGATTCAAGGGGAATAAAGTGGACTAGAGTGGGTTGCACTCGGAGCAGCAGTTCCGTTAAAGCAGCCACTTTCTCCGTCATATTGTTGTAGGAAGCTAGAGAAACTAGCTTGATTCCTTGATACTCTAATTGACGCTCAAATTTGGGATGAATCGTCCCGGAGGCTACGATTACCTCCACCTGATGTCCCAGCAGTGCCAGAGACAAAGCAGTCGCTACCGTTAGGACTTCAGAGCCGCCCATATGTGTTAACCACTGAGTTGCGATCGCGACTTTCATTCTCCTAACCTTTTTTTTCTGCGCCACACACGTTCCACTGCCAAACCCGGCACGATGCGTCGGGCATGCAATTTTACCAAGTCGATGTCATCCTGGCTAACTTGGGAACCATAAATTTCCAAATTTTTCAGTTTTTTCTCAAACTGTTCACTGATGTCGATAATTTCTGCTTCTGCCGAGCCAATGACTTGCTGTACCCAGGTTTCAATACTGTCTAGCTCCTCAAAGCCAGCATAGGGAACATCTTCATAGAAAATCACTTCCAGTTCGGGTTTTGCCTTCCATCCCAGAACCGCCTTCAGCAGCAATACATGATCGATATGATTGCCAATTGCCAAAGGTACCCAGAGGCGCGTCATTTCTGTTTGCTCATCTAAGAATGATTGGATTGTCTCGATACTCTCTACTGCGCCGGGGTCTTGGCGGTAATCTGTCACTGTAAAAATGGAGTCCTCCAAATCTGGGTATCCTCGCAGAGTGACATCCCTTAACCCCAACCCCTTGTGCTTGAGACCAACTTTGGCTGCGTAGGCAAGATCCTCGGCATCCCGAATGGCGCTGGCTTCCTCAACCGAAGCTTTCGGTCGGGCGTAAGGAACATATAAACCGCGCTGAAACACGGTGACTAAAGTAGCTGTAATTTGACTGATATATCCCTTTAGCAGGGCACCACCAAGGGAATAGGCAATATCGTCGGCATGAGCGGAAAGGAGTAAATTCATTGTTTCACTGAATTCTTTTAACCATAAATTATGTGTCCTATATTTAACTCCTATCGTTACACCTTATAAAATTCCAAAGACATCCCCTCTTGGTAGCTAGCCTCGTTCAACGGGTTAAGACGTTGGTGTGCTAATCCCAGCTTCAATCCCACATCCTCCGCAGCAGCAGCGAGTTCTTCTAAACGATGCAATCGCTGGCGTAGGGTGCGGTAGATTGTTTTCTCAACAGTGCCATCAGGCAAGATCCATTCAAAAATCTGAGTGCTGGTCAGGATGCACTTATTTTCGTCGTAGTTTTCTACGGAACGCATAGCAGCCGATCGCTGCTGTCCAGATGGCGTTGGCACTTGGTGAACAATACCGAAGAAATACATGGGTTTGGGAAAAGGCTGGGTGGCTGTTGCAATGCGCTGTTGACTCCTTCCTCGTAAGTCCGTGAGGAAACGACCACCCGGTTTAAGACTGTGGCAAATATTTTTGAGGGTGGAACGCAAACTCGACCCATCCAGAAAATGGGTGAGAAAATCGTCTACAGCTATAGCAACATCAAGGGTGCCATCATAAAATTGCGCCTGAATATTCAGATGATGCAGATGGATGTGGCGTTGGAGTTCACTGTCAAGGCGGGCGAGTTTCTGCTGAAAAAAAGAAACCATATCGCTGGAACTATCTATTGCATATACTTCATAACCATCAGCCGCCAGCGGAATAGCTAACCGACCCGTTCCACAACCAACATCAAGTATCCGGATTTCCCCTTGTTTAAGAATGGAACGGTAATATTCTACGGTTTCACCGCTATCAGCATCGCCGGAAGCAGAATCGAGCAGCGCTGGCTCATAAAAGAGCTGCTCCCATGGGCAACACAATTCTTCACTGACCATTGTATTTTTCTTTGCTCGTTTTTCAAAGTTGCACACGATAGGCTGACCAACCCGGTTCTACCCAGTCTTCCAAATCCATGTAGCGTTGGTCATAACACCAATTGCAGTCGCCACAAATTGAGATCTGCTGCTTTTGGTGGAAGCGCTCCAAGTGTTCCTGTCGCAGTCTCACCATTTGTTCTCCATTCCAAAAGCTATCGAAATCAACCTCGCCCCACCGGGCAAAGGTAAATTCCTCCACACCATTGAGGTGGTCGCAAAATCCCATCCGACCCCTGGCATTGACATAAAGATATTGCCAAGGATGAATGCACAGCTTTTGCGTCGCCAGAAGGTATACATCCTCCTCAATCATTGATGCCGAAAGTTCGATGCGTGCCCCTGTCTCCCTAGCGAGTTCCCGCAGTGTTTCCATTTCCTCTCGCACCTCTTTGGTAAAATTCTTGAGGTGAACAGGGTCTTGATCGGAGGTTTTGATAGGTTCTAACTTGAAACGGTTAATACCTAAATCGAGTCCTATGCGAACGATATTTTTAATATCAAAAATATTTGAACCACTGGCAGTAATACAAAAGTAGACTTGTTGTTTGGGGTCATATCCTGCCGCTTCAGCGGCTTGCACTAACTGTTGCACATTAGCAAGAGTTTTCTCTAACTTGCCACCAACGCGTAGCTGTTCATACAACTCTTTGTCTGCGGCATCAATAGATACACCGACTACCACCCCAGTTTCACCAAGTCGTTGCCAAACAGATGGCTTGTTTACTGTGGCATTAGTAATCAGCTTTTTCTTCAGGGGAAATTTGAGGGAATAGTCGAGATAGTCATCAAAGGACGGCAGCATTGTACTTTCGCCCCACCCTCGGAGGTCTACGAATACGGCATGGGGAAATAGGGTGTCTGCAATCTCCTTGAACGTTTCCAAGGGCAGCACATCGCCTGCAACGGCAGACTGGCGGCACATCGGACATAGAAGATTGCAGCGATCGGTCAACTCTATGTAAAGGGCTTTGGGATACTCGCTACAGTGAGGAGAGGGGTAGGTTCGTCGCTCCGGTTTGAGTTCAACATTATGGATACTTAGCATGTGCGTGTTCCTTGGAAACATCTTGAACACTCTAGTACGTCTTGTCTGCTTATCCCCAATATTTTCTCAATTCTTAAAAAGTTACTCCTGAACCGTCTTAAGGGAGGTCATCTTTTACCGGGGCAAGATGGCTAAGCTCATAGATGTGGGAGCAGACCTGTTCAACTTGGTCTAAGGTCATAGTTGGGAACAGTGGCAGTGTGATGACGCCTTGGGCAAACAAGCGGCTTTGTTCTAAGTCATGACTCGTCAAATGTCTAAAGGCTGTGAAGTCAGGCAAGCAGGGGTAGTGCAAGCTTGTCTGAATGCCAGCTTCCTTGAGAGTCTTTACCACGTGAGTGCGAGTTTCCTTATCTGGTGCCACAATCACGATCAAGTGATAGGCCGAGTCGCCAAAATAGTCCGAAAAGGGAACTGTCCAACCGGATATCGGGGTTAGGTGCTGTTGATAAGCTGATACAAATTGCTGGCGTCGGGAGTTATTGCGCTGCAGTTTTTTGAGCTGAACTCTACCCAATGCAGCTCGCAACTCATCAAGTCGATAGTTGTACCCGTGTAGGATTACATCATAAGAGCTTGCATGACCTTTGTGACGCTCCCAAGAGAGAGTAGTCATCCCGTGGGAGCGAAGCAGACGCAGACGCTCACCCAAGTCATCCCGATTGGTGGCGACTAGACCGCCTTCTCCAGTTGCTAAGTTTTTGTTACTAAAGAATGAGAAGCAGGCAATATCACCCAGATTGCCTACCATGTTGCCGTGGGGCGCTCTCGATTGGGAGTCTAGGTAACGCGCTCCCACAGCATGACAGGCATCTTCAATCAATGCCAAACCATATTTCTGGCAAATGCCTTGAATCTCAGCCATGCGACAGGGATAACCACCATAGTGCATAACTAGAACAGCTTTTGTGCGAGGCGAGATGCGCCGTTCAATATCGGCTGGATCTATGGTGGGTTCACCCAGACCAATAATGTCGGCAAACACTGGTGTAACGCCTATTGCTACAGATATGTTGGCTGCTGCTACAAAATTAATTGCAGGCTGAATAATCTCATCCCCAGGCTCTACCCCCAGTGCCAGATAGGACAGGTGCAAGGCTGCTGTTCCATTAGCAACAGCGATCGCGTGCTTGACCCCCAAAAATTCTGCAAACTCCTGTTCAAAAGCCTGAACTTCAGGCCCCATAGAAAGCCACTTACTTTGCAATACTCGTTGAACAGCGGCGGTTTCTTCAGAACCATAGTCCAAGTCGCTAAGAGGAATGTGCCAATTAGACAAGACCAAACTCCTCCCTCTTTTGTGAGAACAGTTCTTGGGCTTTGGCGTAATCATCCGGTCTACCAATATCTAACCAAAGGCAATCGACCGGATACCCACAGATCCGTTCCCCTTTTGCCAAAAGCCGCAATACCAGATCGGGCAGGTCAAGATACTGGCCGTACTCAATATGTTGAAGTACACTCGGTTCGTAGACATAGATGCCCATGCTGACTTGATACGTTGTTTCTGGCTTCTCCAGGTAATCAACGATCTGATAGGTCTCGTCAAATTTCAGAACACCCAGGTCTATTTTGACTGTGCGAGTATGGGTTGCGATTGTAAGTACCGCTTTCTGTTCTCGATGGAACTGCACTAGGTCATGGAAATTTAGATTAGTCAACAAATCTCCATTCATCACCAAAAATGTGTCATCAAGATTGGGGACGAATGATAGTGAACCGGCTGTTCCTGTTGGCTCTTCCTCTTCAACAAAATGGAGTGTGATTTGTTGAACTAGCTTCTGCCGATGGTCAAAGTAGGCTTTAACCAACTCAGCCAAATGCCCCAAGGTAAGAGTAATATCAGTAATACCGTAGGAGATAAGGCGATGGATTAAAACTTCCAGTACGGGTGTATCGCCTAGAGGTACGAGGGGCTTAGGAAAGTTGACAGTAAAGGGTCTCAGTCGCGTTCCCTTACCGCCTGCCAAAATGACAGCCCTTAAACCTGCTGCACTGTTATTAGATTTATTGATTAGATATTCTGTAGTCATACTACATAATCTTTATAGCGATATTGCTCAGAATAGCTTCGCACATAATTAGCTACTTGAGACAATCCCTCATCTAGTGAGACTGTTGGTTTCCACCCCAATACTCGTTGTGCCTTAGACGCATCGCACAAGAGTAGTTCAACTTCACTCTGTTGGGGTCGCTGTCGTTCGGTCGCGCTCACAATTTCAGCTTTGCTGCCAACCACGCTCAGGCACCGTTGAGCAATCTCTGCTACACTCACTGCTGTGCCTTGCCCAAAGTGAATGGTTTCTCCTTCAATCCCTGGTGTTTCAGATGCTAGCAAGAACGCCTGCACAGTATCCGAAACAAAGGTTAGATCGCGCTTTGGTTCTAGATTTCCGAGGCTGATTTTTTCAACTTTGGCGATCGCTTGAGTCAACACCGTTGGAATGATAGCACGGGCAGATTGACGAGGCCCATAGGTGTTGAACGGGCGGAGGATTACGACAGGTAGACCATAGCTACAGAAATAAGATTCAGCTAGCTTATCCGCTGCTATTTTGCTAGCAGCATATGGAGATTGCGCTTGCAACGGATGAACTTCATTCATGGGGGTGTAACGAGCTGTACCATAAACCTCACTCGTAGAAGTTACAATTACCCGACGTACACCTGCTTGACGGCAGGCTTGCAGAACATTCAGGGTTCCACCTACATTCGTAGCCACATAGGCTGCTGGGGCTTGGTAGGAATAGGGAATACCAATTAAGGCAGCGAGGTGGAATACAACCTCACACCCTGCAACCAGACAGCCGACAAAATAGGGATCTGTGATGTCCCCTAGACATACCTCAAGTTTGTTTTGCAATTCAGATCGCAACTCTCTGAGATGCCCCCAGCTATTTTGGCTGTTGTAATGTACTAAAGCTCGGACAGTGTATCCCTTATCTAACAAGGCCTCAGTGAGATGACTGCCAATAAAACCACCTGCACCTGTAACCAACACTGTCATAATAACTCTCCTGGTTTGAGATTTTTGATTAGGGGTAAAGTTAATGAGACTTCGCTTCTTTCGTTAGCAGTGTACCATGAAAAATTTACATTACACTAACCTGCACAGCCCCGAACAATAACGAATAGCCAGGACATCCAAGCAGAAGTTACAAAGAGCCGGCAACTACGACAAGGATCTCGTCACCGAGAGCAAGCCTGCGGGTAAATTTTATTTATCCAGAAAATATTAATAGCAGTATATAGAGAAGAAGCACCGAAAGCCTTGATAGTTAAAAATGCTAAGGAATTGAGACACTATTTTTGCCTTTTAAAAAATATGTATTCAGCATTTTTTATTCTAACAAGTAAATTATCTCAACCAATGAATATAAATAATAGTTTTATTTATAAACGATTGCAAATATCACAATTGCTCAATTGATTCAGCATTTGATTGGCAATCCAGCGTGTGAATGCCGACGGGATACATTGAGCGATTTCGTAACAGCAGTTTCGGTGCCATCGGGAGCCGGAGTAATTGGCTGCCCTGTAGCAGCAGGTGAGAGCAGTAAAGAACCTAAAAATACCGCCCAACTAGAAGCCAATCGTTGCTGTTGACTGTAGTTTAGACTAAAAAATAAGCGTAGCTAAAAGTAGCCACCTTTGAATCTCAGGCAAGCTGTTGCTTAAAAACTCAAGAGGGAGAAGATTAAATAGCTAATATTGAAGACTTTTTACGTCGAGAAACCCGTTTTTTGACAGTGGGATATCGCGGTGCTACCGTCCGTACCCTTCCTTTTTCCCAGCCGGGGGATTTTCCCCTATGTTTAGGCAATTTTGTGGGAGTACCAATGTCAACTAAAAGCGAAAACATTGATTGAGCAACACGTCCAGGGGTAAAATTAATGGTAGCAGATTGCCTGCAGTAAGACATTCTCAACCACTAAATCCCTAGCTAGCCAGAGTTGCCAACTCATCAACGGCATTAAATCACTCCAACGCTCGGATTGTTCAGGGGTTCTCAAATTAGGCAATGTCCAATGCAATCTTTGCTTGGCAAACCTATACCAATGATCCACTCCAAAACGTCGTAAATATTTGAACCAGACTGTTTCCAAAGGTAGAGTTAGTTCTCCAACCCAAGCCAACCATAAGGGTGGAAACGGCTGACCATTTGACATGGGCTTCATTCTTTCGATCAGAATTAAATTGACTTTTTGTCCAGGGGCGCGATAAAAATGCAAGTCAATCCATTGTTTGACTCGGACTTTTCCCAAATCTGGATGTTCGTCAATTTCAATCTCTGTATCCGCTTGAAGCCATGTGGTTGGGTCATTGAGTCTCATTTTTTGCCCATGTTTCCGTGGTCTACCGCGACCACTATAGGCTGGTGGTGCTGACCATAAGCAGGCATTTTTTCGGACTCTCATTAAACAATCAGCAGGGATGGAAGCTTGCTTTAGCGCTAGCACCCAGCTTGCATTCCCATATTCTCGATCTAAAACTGCTAAAACTGGATTGACGCTCTGTTCACAGACAAGTTTGAGTTGGGAAGCTGCTTGAAGTATGGGTGAAGACCCACTACTAATTCTTTCATGAAGTAGGGGTAATGCCCAACTTCCTTGTGCTTCAGGTATCCACGCAATTGTACTGTATCCCTGTCCAACAATGGAACCCCTCTGATATTCATGAGTTCTGTCTTTTAACGTTTTGGCATCTCGTCTCCCCCATGCAGTGTGGTCGATTGCTACTAATATGTGTTCTGTTGGGGGTGCTTCTTCCTGTAATTGCTCCAGATACAGCAGCATCAGTTTTTTCCGATCAGGTCTACAGTCTTGTAACGCTTCATAGATGCTTGGCCATTGACGCTTGAATAATGGATTGAGTGAAAATTCCGCTAAACATGACGCATTCGGAGTGGTCATCACTGCATCCATCAGCTCGAATGTGGCATCCTTGGCTTTCACTAATAAATCGTATGCTGCTCCCAGGAAAGTCCTTTAATCGTTCACTGTTCATTTAAGGAGTGGATAGGTTTTATTTTTCACCCTTATTCTCTCCTGGCGCGGTGGCTCTAGTTCTTCTTTTGCCACCGTTCTCATCTTTGGTTAGTCTAAACTACAGTAATTTAAAATAAATTTTTTTACTCAACAAGCCGGATTGGACTTGAGACGGAACACGTTAAAAAGTGCGGTCATATACTCTCTGACGAGATTGGGATTATTATTGATGTCTTTTTGAGTTAGAGAAGCGCAGATTCGCTTAATTCCCCGCTGACGAGCTTTCTTTATCGCAAACTGCACTACTGTGAGTTCCCAGTCCCCTGCGACGGTAATCGATTGGCTTGGGTTCAACTAGCCGTCTCAAAAGAGCTGCCCCTAAGTGCTCTGGAGCGTGAATTACATCGTCGCGAATTAAGATATCACCTATCACCAATTTATCAGGCGGATACAAAACGCCTTCGAGCCTACCAACTTCGCTGTTGCGGTACAGGAGTTTGGCAATAAAATATGAGTCTTCGTCCCCGTTTACTTGCAGGCGGTATTCTCGGCCTTGGCGATCGCGAACAATCATCCGAGCGTTGTTTTCCGATGAACTTTCCAACATCCTTTATTTTTAGAATACCCGATAACGATTGTCCTTCACCGAATCTACGATCGCCCCTTCTTCCCCTTGACCCCGCTCACCCACCGCATTAAGAAATACCCGAAACCAATGCAGTAAGTTTGACCGATTCCGTTATCGGGTCAGATATACACCACAGGTAGCGAAGAAAGTGTCTGCACTCAATATGACGGGACAGTGGGAATGCGAGCGCAACGCAAATAAAGACGAGAACGATCGCCATCCCTGCCAGAAGCAAGAAGTTCTCTTTTCAATCAAAACCGGGTAGTAGAAACGTTCCACCAGAACGTCTCTGCTGCTTCCAAGTTGTCTCACCTTCAAGCAGATTCAGGTATGCTCAACCGACCAATTCTCCACCGCAGAAACAAGAACTATCCGCACAACGATAGCAATAGACGCGATCGCATTCGACACACATTGATAAGTTTTCTAGTTTGTAAGTTTCACCGCAACCAGTGCAGCATTCTCGCTTTCTCAGCATATTATTGTAGTTATCACTGCAGGGCGAACGCATCTAAATTTTATGTTAACAGAATATGGTATATTGGAGGAGAATTCTTGAGTAGCCAAAAAACATTTAATTAGAGTTTACCTGTATGAAACTCAAACCTAAAATCACCATTGCTGACCATTTTCCCGACTTAGAAGATCCCAGAATTGAGCGAACGAAACATCATCAATTAATTGATATTATAGCCTTTCTCAGAAATATGAGGTATCATGTTACTGACACTCACTCGTGAGGATCAAACAGAGAAAATCAGATCA
>NZ_JAUBRC010000074.1:0-27657 GCF_036701635.1 Microcoleus sp. N9_B4
ACAGTTGACAGTTGACAGTTGACAGTTGACAGTTGACAGTTGACAGTTGACAGTTGACAGTTGACAGTTGTTATTGGTTATTAGCAGGCCCAAGCGAGCAACAAACAAATAACCAATAACCAATAACAAATAACCAATAACCAATGACTTCTTATTTCAGTAAAAGCGGGAAAAAATGCCCTACTGGGCCTTGACCTTCCCCAATATCCAAAGCATATTTGAGAGCAGTAGTCACATAATCCTTAGCCAATGTCACCGCCGAAAACAAATCTTTACCCAAAGCCAAATTAGCGGCGATCGCAGCACTCAAAGTACAACCAGTCCCGTGAGTATTCCCAGTATCAACATTCTCAGTCTTCAACACATCCAACCGCCTACCGTCAAACCAAACATCAATTCCCCGCAAATCTCCCGCCATCCCGCCGCCTTTCACCAAAACAGCTTTCGCACCCAAACGATAAATCTGCTGCGCCGCCGATCGCATATCATCCACAGAATCAATCTGCAAACCGCTCAAAATTTGAGCTTCAAAGCGATTCGGAGTCACGACAGCAGCCATGGGAATCAAAACATCCTGCAAAAATGCGATCGCCCCCTCGTCAATCAATCGATCGCCCGATCGTGAAACCATCACCGGATCGACAACCAAATTCCCTATTCCCAAAACCTCAACCTGTGAAGCCACCGCCGCCATAATTTCCAGGTTCAACAGCATCCCAGTCTTCATAGCATCCACCCCAATATCCCCCACTACCGCCTCAATTTGAGCCGCCACAGCCTCAGCAGACAAAGCATCAACTCGCATCACCCCCAAAGTATTTTGAGCCGTCACGCAAGTCAAAGCACTCGTACCGTGCACGCAGTGAAACGCAAAAGTCCGCAAATCCGCCTGAATCCCAGCCCCACCGCCACTATCCGAACCAGCCACAGTCAAAGCCACAGGAATCTTCGATTTAATCATCTTCTTTCAGCCGCAGATAAACGCCAACTTGAACCAGACAAATCCCAATCATATCTGTGGCACGGGCGTCCCGCCTGTGCTTCCCGTGGCACGGGCGTCCCGCCTGTGCTTCCGAAGGGGTTAAAATTCCCAAACAAAATTAGCTATGATTAAACCAAATGTAAAGAATTATTGCAAACAACTGTGAAAATCACCCGCATCGACCTCAACTCTTGGATCTTCCACATTGCAGGCCAAACCATCCTCGTCGATCCCTGGCTGGTCGATCCGCTGGTATTTTACGGTCAACCCTGGCTGTTCACCGCCTACCACAACACCCCCGTCGCCTTCACTCCCAGCACCTTACCGCCGATCGACCTCATCCTAATTTCCCAAGGATTAGACGACCACTGTCACAGACCAACACTCGAAAAGCTCGATCGCACTATTCCCGCGATCGCCTCACCAACCGCCGCCAAAGTCCTCAGCAGTTTAGGCTACACGAACATCACATCTTTAGCTAATTGGCAAGAATTTAATTATCAAGAAAAGTTACAAATTACCGCCGTACCCGGAGCCGAAGTCCAGCCCGGACAAGAAGAAAACGGCTATTTGCTAAAAGATTTAAGCAGTGGCGAGACACTTTATTACGAACCGCACCTGCCACCATTAGAAAAAGTAAAACAGAAAATAGACACAGTAGACGTAGCGATCGCCCCAGTCATCGGTCAAATCTTCCCATTCCTCGGACAAGTCATCATCGGCCCTTCTGAAGCCCTGAAGCTTGCCCAAACACTCAAACCTCGGTTTTTCCTGCCTACAGCGGCGGGAGACATCCGAGCCACAGGAATTTTACCAAAGTTAGTGCGATCGATCGGCAGCATCCCCGAATTTCGCGATTTACTAGCAAAATCGGGACTCTCCACCCAACTCCTCGAACCCGAACCAGGCCAAACCTTGGAGATTTTAGATTTTAGATTTTAGATTTTAGATTTTTTAGATTTTGATTTGAGATGCTCGATATTTTAGATTTTTTAGATGGGAGATTGGAGATGTTCGATTTTCTAGATTGGAGATTGGAGATTTTTTAGATTGGAGATTGGAGATTGGAGATTCAATCCAAAATCTAAAATCCAAAATCGCAAAATCCCCAATCTAAAATCTAAAATCTAAAATAGAACTCTTGCAAAAATACAATGCACCCCACCCCAACCCTCCCCGAAGTCGCGGGGAGGGGGCAAGATTATTCTTGTTTCCCCCCTTAATAAGGGGGGACTAAGGGGGGTGAATTTGACGAGAGCAAGATATCTAATCATCTTGGCGGGCGACGGTTACGCAAAAACTCAGGAATATCCAATCCCAAATCCTGCGGCGGTTTCGCTTTCGGATCGGGCGTCTGTTGAGCAGGAGTCACCGGCACAGTTGCAGCCCGCCAAGGAGCATTAACATTCTGCGTCCGCCCCGGAGGCGGAGACGCCGCAACTTCTCCCGAAAAACCAGTAGCGATCACAGTAATCTTAATTTCGCCCTGAAGCCGCTCGTCAATCACCGCTCCAAAAATAATATTGGCATTCGGATCGACAACCTCGTAAATCGTCTCAGCCGCCGCATTCACCTCATGCAGCGTCATGTCAGTACCGCCCGTGATGTTAAACACCACACCTCTAGCGCCCTCAATAGACGAAGCTTCCAGCAGAGGCGAAGAAATAGCCTGCATCGCAGCCTCCCTAGCCCGCGACTTGCCAGAACCCACGCCGATGCCCATCAAAGCCGAACCCGCATCAGCCATTACTGCCCGCACGTCAGCAAAGTCAACATTCACCAAACCGGGAATAGTAATAATGTCAGAAATACCCTGAACCCCTTGGCGCAGGATATCGTCAGCAACTCGAAAAGCCTCTTGTACAGGCATTTGTTCCGAAATCACAGACAGCAGCTTGTCGTTAGGAATTACGATCAGCGTATCTACGCGGGTTTGCAAAGCCGCGATTCCTTCCTCAGCTTGGCTGGTGCGCCGCCGTCCCTCAAACGTGAAAGGCCGCGTCACTATGCCCACAGTCAAGGCGCCCATTTCCTTAGCGACCTCAGCCACGATCGGAGCCGCGCCCGTGCCTGTACCACCGCCCATGCCGGCCGTGATAAATACCAAATCCGCATGATTCAGAGCATTAGCAACTTCATCGCGGGATTCCTCCGCAGCCTTTTGACCGATCGCCGGATTGCCCCCGGCCCCCAAACCGCGCGTCAATTTCTGTCCGACTTGCAAGCGTTTCGGAGCATTTGAGAGAACCAGAGCTTGGGAATCTGTATTCACGCACCAAAACTCGACACCAGAAACCTCGCTAGCAATCATCCGGTTAACGGCGTTGCCCCCACCGCCGCCGACGCCAATTACTTTGATTTTCGCGGCACTGCTGGGCATTATGTCTTTGGGATTGACCATAGGATCGATATCAATACTATCTACATTTACATAACCAGACTTGCGTCTAAAGGGATTGGCGGAATCTGCAGCCACCGGAAAATTTTTTACTTCTTCCGAAGGGGGACTGTCTTGGTCAGACCCCTGTCTATTATTAAGCTTCATTAGAGTCGGGGATAGTAGATTACAGCTTGTTAACTAAACGCCAATTCACAATCAACTATAGGCTAAGTTGCGCGAAAAACTAACACTGGTCGATGCTTAATGTTAGCAATCTCGGATTTGGCCGATCTCGCTAGCCCAGACCTCGCTGGACGCCATCCAGGTACTTGACCGGATTAACGCAGTTGTAAGCTGCGTCAGAAGGAAAAAAAATGGATACTAGCCCCAGACGCGGAGCGCTATCCAAAAACTGTGCTGATTTCAAGCCCTGCGTATCGATCCTGATGGCTAAAAATTCTACCTATCCATCGATACCTTCTACCTTCTGTTGACAGAGAATCAATTCTGGGTGCGAGTGGGTGCGGGAGTGGAACTCTCCAAACTGGGGGGGAGTTCTGGCAAATGGACGATCGGCGAAGCAGGATTTTTCAAGTCAATGTAGGCTATTTTGCTTGAATCTAGCTGTTTTGGCAATTGTCGCATTCGGTCTAAAACCTTAAGTTGCTCCGCAGTCTTGGAACTGTACGGCCCTAAGTGTACGGTACCGATCTCTGTTTTCAAGATCAAGTTGTTCGGGTTTTGCCAATTAATCTCAAACACTTTCACCGTCAAGCCGCTGAGTCCTTGGTAAAACTTCGGCCAAGACGCGCGATACTGTTCCAAAGGCCCGATCACTTTTAAAGTTGGCAAAGAACGCTGAGGCTGCGTTCCCGGAATGCTGCCGGGCCCGATCGAACTATTGTGCGATCGTACAGCAGTATAACTATCCGACGGCATCCAACCTCCGCGAGCGTCCAGCCACCCCACTTTTTCCTTGTCACTGTTCGATCTCAACACCGCTGTCGGCTGCGCCACCGCCACCGGCAGGCGTTCTGCCACTTCTACAGTCAAACTCGGGGGAAACAAGTTACGAGTCACCTTCGCTTTGGCGATGGGCCCCGTTGACTCCAGCTTTTCGGCCAGGGCCTGCGGTTGAATCCCCCACAGCGACTGCGGGTAAGACAGCGGCACCAAAGACCGCACCGCCTTATCCGACAGCCACTGATTGCCTTCCACCTTCACTTGTTCCGATCGGGCAATTAACCAAGCCGGCTGAGCAATCCACCACAGCAAACCTCCAGCCATTGCGCTCGCTGCCAGCATTTGCCACACAACAGCCGCCAATCGAGCGCGCCTCTGCTGCCGCAACTTTTGGCGCCTGCGCCCTAACTCTGTTTGAGAAACCGCTCCAAAACTAGCCATCTACCTCTTGACAATATAGTAATTAAGGATTAGCACAAATTCAAAACTGTTTAATCTCTCTCTCTTGAACCCTGTTTTCCCCTACCATTTAACCAGATCCCCGCAAATTTACCCAGACTCCTGCCAATATCAGTAATATCACTGATCCCGATAAGTAATAAAAAATTATTAATTAAAAATTCCCAATTGCAGCGCCGGGAAAACCCCTTATCAGAGCAAGGTTCTTTGGGTATTTAGGGCATTACCCCACAGGGCAAAAGGTTACAAATCAAACTAAACTCAACTAAAGAAAGTTTAGACTTTCGATTAACTTTTTTAACTTTTATTCGGCTTCAATTGTGATCGCACTCGAATTAGACAGATTCTATAAAGCCTGCAACCCGAGCAAGACCCTTGTTGCTGGAGACCCAGGAGATTATCAATACTACATTGATTTTGGTTCCGTGCGTGGCGGCAAAATCATTGAATCTTTACAGCGAACCATTACCCGAATCTCCCCCAACGAGCCAACCTGTCAGCTATTTACAGGACATATCGGTTGTGGCAAATCTACGGAATTGTTTCGACTAAAAGCTGAGTTAGAGCAAGAGGGTTTTTGTGTCGTTTACTTCGAGTCTTCCCAAGACTTAGACATGGGGGATGTAGACATCAGCGATATTTTGCTGAGCATTGCGCGCCAAGTCAGCGAAACTATGGAATCCGCTAAAATCAAACTCAGACCGAGCTATTTTACCAATCTGTTTGCAGAAGTGGCAGAATTTTTGCAGACTCCCATAGATTTGTCAGCGGAAGCCGAGTTATCTGTAGGCATTGCTAGAGTGACTGCTAAAACTAAAGACTCTCCCAAACTGCGATCGCAACTTAGGCAATATCTCGAACCCCGCACCAACAGCATTTTGCAGTCGATCAACGAAGAACTCCTCAACAAAGCTAACGCTGAACTTAAACAGCAAGGCAAAAAAGGGCTCGCAGTCATCGTTGATAACCTCGATCGCCTCGATGCCTCCCTCAAACCCAGCGGACGCACCCAGCCAGAATACTTGTTTTTAGACCGTGGCGAACAGTTGAAAAAACTCAATTGCCACGTCGTCTACACGATTCCATTGACTTTGATTTTTTCCAACGACTTCGGACGCCTCGCCAGTCGATTTGGAGTCAAACCCAAGGTGATGCCGATGGTACCGGTGCAAATGCGATCGGGCGACGACCACCTCGAAGGAATGGCACTGCTGCGACAGCTAGTATTAGCTAGAGCTTTCCCCGCAGTTGCTCCCGATCAACGCATTGATTTGATTTCCCAGGTATTTGACTCTCCCGAAACTTTAGATCGGCTTTGCCGGATTAGTGGCGGTCACGTTCGCAATCTACTGATGCTTTTGTATAGCTGTTTGCAGCACGAAGACCCTCCCTTCTCTCGCGAATGCCTCGAAAGCGTCATTCAAGAATATCGCGATGACCTTTTGGGAGCCATCAATGACATGGAATGGGAATTGCTGTTTCAAGTCGTCAAGCGACAAAGTGTAACCGGCGAAGAAGAGTCTCAAATTTTGTTGCGAAGTATGTTTGTCTTTGAATACCGCGATCAAGAAGGTCGTTGGTTTGGGATTAATCCAGCCCTAGCAGAAACCAGAAAATATAAGGAGTGGCTGCAGCGCACTGAAGCAAAATAGTTGGGATTTTTGAGATAGCTTCGTGACTCTAAGAACCCTTAACCACGAGGGACTTAGAAAGTATTTAACTGAAAATTCATCGCTCACAACTCCGAAATCTTACAATCCAATAAAGAAATCAGTCAGCGGTTTTTGCCACTGGCTGATTTCTGTTGAATGCTGGCTATAGGCGGTGAATGTTATTGTCGTGTAAAACTTTGCCACCACTAAGGACTTTGCCCACTCTCAACTCTCATATCTGCAATGTCATACCCCCTATTTCTGTTTTTACCTGTTGCTCTTAATTTCACATAATCCCATCCCGGACGACATTTTTTTTTGGGGTTGTGCTAAATGCCTGCTACAGATATATCGGAGTTGTTTACTAATAGCTAGCCGTCGGTACGATCGTGAACTTAGCAGTTGGCTATTTATGATCGGTAGTCCTTTATATATAGCTGAATCAAAAAATCTTAGGTGGGCTTAAATTTTTATTGGGAAGTCTAGCATTCTCTGAGATTGAGAGGTATGATATCTTTACATTGAATCTAATAACTATGTAAGTATTGATAGGAGAAGTACGGAAAACTAAGTGTTTATACAGAGATAAGGCGTCATACAGAGACGGCGATGTCTAAGTAGATACGGTTTCAGTCACGATTAGCGAGCGTTAGGTAATTGATTAATGCAAAAGAGGTGCACGCATGACCGATCTAATTAAGGTACAAGAAACTGCCAACTACAACGAGCGCTCGCTCAAAACTCTGGTCAGATCCATCACAATGTCTCAACACCAATTCTCGCTAATTTTGGTGCGCTGCAACTACGAGCAGTTGCGGCAGCAAATAGCGCAGCGGCTGCGAGAAGTGTCCCCAGTTCCAATTCAAGATCTCGTCCTGCCAGCTTCCGTCAAAACCCTTTACACTACTCTGCAGGCAAGCACTTTCCAGGAGGGGTACTCGCCTGTGGTTTCTGCCTCGGCTTTGATGGTATTTGGTTTAGAAACAGTAGTAGCGATCGACGAACTGATGGCCTCTACCAATCAAGTGCGAGACGAATTTCGCAAAAATTTTTCCTGCCCAGTGATTTTGTGGGTAACAGATGACATCGTGACCAAAATGATTCGTCTGGCCCCGGATTTCAAAAGTTGGGCCGCCGCCACAATTAAATTTGAAATGGGCGTTGACGAATTAATTAATTTTCTCGCTAGGCGGGCCGATACTATATTTAAAATAGGCGAACTCAATCAAGCACTCGCCAGCAGCACCGTCAGCACCATCCCTAATGGTGAGACCTGCGAAACCCCGTCCGAAAAACGCGGCCTGGAGCGCGAAATCAGCCCGGGAGAACGCTTTCTAACTTTTAACTCACGGCCCCAAAACCGACGACAATCAGATATCCACTCCTATTCGCCATTGAGTCCGGGCAATACCTTCGATTTGGCGATCGGCTCTTTGCCACGCCGAGAACTAGAATTAGCTTTAAGAGATTTACAAAATCGCGGTGAAGAATTAGAACCCGCCCTCAAAGCCAGCCTGGAATTCGTTCTCGGTAGAGATTACTATGTCAGCGACCAAACCGAAACTGCCTTAATTCACTACCAAGAAAGTTTAGTATTTTGGCAGCAGAAAACGGGCAACTGGGAACTGGCAAACTTGGAACCTTCCGAAAACCCAGAAACCTTCTCCTCCTTGTCGAATCCTGTCCCCAAAATTTTATTTTTAGAGAGAGAAGGCATAGTGCTGTTTCACATAGCCCTGTGTCACCGCTTGCAAGCAGCCAGAAACCCGGTAGCCAACCGCCAGCACTGGGAACAAGCTTGGATTAGCCTGGAAAAATCTAGAAACGCTTTCTCCCTTGCCTCACGCCCGGAATTGGTAGCTGAGGTGACAGCACACCTCGGAGAAGTGCTGCAGCGCTTGAAAGCTTGGGGAGAGTTGCAAGCATTAGCTGAAAATTCTTTGCAGTTGCACTTCACTTACGGTACTCCCAGCCAACTAGCTCAAGATTACGGCTTTTTGGCTGAAGTTGCCCTGCAACAGTCGAGGTGGAGTCAAGCCCGCCAGCTAGCCGAGTTGGCTTTGGCGATTTTGGATCAAACGCCTAATGATTTGAGATTACTGATTGAAGATTTGAGATTGGGGTTTGAGGGAAATTATCCAGAATTTGTGGGATCTAATGAGTCAAGTAACGAACCCAAATCTAAAATTCAACATCCCAAATCCGACAGGAGTTCGTATCTTTTACTTTTAGCCCGAAGTTTGCGGCAGTTAGGCCAGTGGGAAGCGGCGGTTCATTCTTTGGAGTTGGCTCAATCTCAAAGCGAGCCGAAGTACGACCCCCGACTTTACATAGATATTTTGACGGAATTGCAAGCGGTTTATTTCGAGCAGGGAGAGTATCTTAAAGCGTTTCGGATTAAAAAAAGCCAGCGTTCGATCGAATATCAATACGGATTTAGAGCTTTTATCGGAGCCAGCCAACTGCAGCAGCA
This sequence comes from Microcoleus sp. N9_B4, assembly GCF_036701635.1. NCBI lineage: Bacteria > Bacillati > Cyanobacteriota > Cyanophyceae > Oscillatoriales > Microcoleaceae > Microcoleus > Microcoleus sp. N9_B4. The sequence continues at coordinate 8,910 of NZ_JAUBRC010000074.1, forward strand.
GCGCCAAGCGGTCAATCCTTCAGGCCCCTCAGCTCAAAACCAAGCTGCCATCGCAGCCTCCATGACAGCTTACTCGCGCCAAACAGATATCAATAGCTTGCTAGAAAGAATTAGCAGGGACGACCATAAATTAACTATTATTCACGGGCCCAGCGGAGTCGGGAAAAGTTCTCTAGTCAATGCCGGCTTAGTACCAGCTTTGAAAAATATTACTCCGGGCGCGCGGGATACATTGCCGGTAGTAGTCAAAGTTTATACCGACTGGCTGGTGGAGTTAGAAAATGCTTTGAACAGCGCACTGTACGACAAACAAGCCGAAGAGGAAAGTAAATTAATCTCCAAAGGACTACAGGAAATCCACAAAAAAAGTTGCTCGGTTATTCCTGCTCGCAGTTCGGAAGTCTCTTCTTTTATTATAGAGCAGTTGCGCGAAAATGCCACAAATAATTTGTTGACCGTGCTGATTTTTGATCAATTTGAAGAGTTTTTCTTTGTTTCGACTTCAGTGGCACAAAGACAACTTTTTTATAATTTTTTGCGTTTGTTTTTGAACTTGCCTTATGTCAAGATAATTCTGTGCTTGCGGGAAGATTATTTGCACTACTTACTAGATTGCGATCGCTTCCCAAATCTTGACGCTATTAACAATAATATTCTCGACAAAAGCATCCGCTACCAACTGCGGAGTTTTTCTATCAAAGACGCGCGGGCTGTCATCGGACACTTAACAGAACGAGCGGAATTTTATTTAGAGCCGGCACTGATCGATGCCTTCGTAGAAGATTTAGCAGACGAACTGCAAGAAGTGCGACCAATCGAATTGCAGGTAGTAGGAGCGCAACTGCAAGAAGAAGGTATTACCAGTCTAGCACAATACCAGCAGTTGGGGGACAATCCCAAAGCAGAATTAGTGAAACGATCGCTCGAAAGAGTCATCTCTGACTGCGGGCCCGTTAACGAAGACGCAGCTTGGAAAATCTTGTTTTCCCTGACAGATGAAAGAGGCGTTCGACTGATAAAAACCAAACACGAACTCTCGTTAGTTACAGGCCCGCAGCCAGCCGATGCCCGCGAAACTGAATTCTCGGCGATCGGCAGAAACAGAATTTCCCTACAGCGACAGTTCGCAAAAGACCCTGAAATCCGACCAAATAAAACCGACAACCTCGACTTAATTTTAGACATTTTAGTTGGTCACGGTTTGCTATTTCTGCTACGGGAGGCGCCCGAAGACCGCTATCAATTGGTACACGACTATTTAGTGCGACCAATCCGCCAAAGATTCGGCTTAGAAGCCAGACTGCACAAAGCAGAAGCAGACAAAAAAATGAGTCAAGCACAGCTCTACCGAGCCAATACTTTTCTCAAACAACTGCTGGGAGTAGCAGTGATCGGCGTCATGCTGCTAACCAGTTCCACCATCGCCGCCGTAAATTTTTGGTGGCGGGCTGTGGGTCAAAAACAGCTAGCTGTCGCTCAAACTCAGCGAGCCGAAATCAGTACCCTGACAGCAGCTTCTGAAGCACTGTATTTCTCAAACAACAAATTTGACGCCATGATGGAAAGTTTGAGAGCTGGTAAAAAGTGGAAACAGATCGAACACTCCCAACAAATGTCTACTCTCAAAGACACAGAAATTCTGATTTCTGCCGCCCTCCAGCAGGCAGTTTATGGAGTCAAAGAACGCAACCGCTTGGAAGGACACGGCGATGTAGTTTGGGGTCTTAGCTTCAGTCCAGACGGCGAAACAATAGCTTCTTCCAGTGTAGATAAAACCGTCAAACTTTGGCGGCGCGACGGCAGTTTGCTGGCAACTTTCAAAGACCACACTAACAGTGTCTCCTGTGTGGCGTTCAGTCCCGACAACAAAACCATAGCCTCGGCAAGTTTAGATAAAACTGTCAAAATTTGGCAAACAGACGGCAGTTTGCTGGCAACTTTCAAAGGGCATACTAATAGCGTTACCAGCGTTGCTTTTAGTTCGGACGGTCAAACGATCGCCAGTGGATCTACAGACAAAACTATCAAACTTTGGAAAACCGACGGCACGCTGCTGCGAACGATCGAACAATTTGCTCCCGTAAATTGGCTAAGCTTCAGCCGCGACGGCAAAATAATCGCTGTGGCGAGCGATGACGGTACTGTGAAACTGTGGAGTTCTGACGGCCGGTTAATCGCTAATTTATGGCACAGCGAAAACAGACAACCCTCGAAAATTTACACCGTCAGTTTCTCCCCCGATGGTGAAACGATCGCCAGTGCCGGTGAAGATAAAACGGTGAAAATCTGGAGCATCGCTGCACTCAAACACCCCGCAAGAGAAAATTCAACACCAGCAAAAAAAGCTGAACTGCTAGCAACTTTGCGGGGACACAGCAAGTGGGTATTTGGTGTCAGTTTCTCCCCCGACGGTCAAACACTTGCTTCTGGAAGTGCAGACGGGACTGTCAAACTCTGGAGTCTTGCTGGTGTTGGCGACAAACGCCCAACCGATGCTAGCAACATTAAACCAGAGAGTCGCTTACTGAGAACTTTTGAGGGACACGCCGATCGAGTTACTCAGGTGAGTTTTAGCCCGGAAGGCAAAACCTTGGCTTCGGCAAGTTTTGACAAAACTATCAGGCTGTGGCGACTCGATGACGTGCCGCTCAAAACCCTCGACGGACACCAAAACCGGGTGCAAGGCGTTACTTTTAGCCCGGACGGCCAAAGGCTGGCTTCTGCTTCTACGGACAAAACTATCAAACTCTGGAGTCGCACGGGAGTTTTGCTCGAAACCTTGGAAGGACACACTCAGAGAGTCGCCAGCGTCAGTTTCAGCCCCGACGGCCAGCTACTTGCTTCTGGGAGTTACGACAAAACGGTGAAGGTGTGGAGTTTGACAGAAGATGGCATGAATAATATTCTCCCTTGTCCTTCGGCTCCGCTGTTCCCGTGTTCGCCTTCTGTGCTGTTCACTCTCGACGGCCACACCGACAGCGTGATGAGCGTGAGTTTTAGCCCCGACAGCGAGGTTCTGGCTTCGGCGAGCAAGGATAAGACTGTGAAACTCTGGACTAGAAGCGGCAGGTTGATTAAGACTTTGACGGGACACACAGGCTGGGTGACTGGGGTGACTTTCAGTCCCGACGGCTCAATGCTGGCTTCTGCAAGCGATGATGGTACTCTCAAACTCTGGAATCGGGATGGTCGTTTGCTAAGAACTTTTGAAGGAGCTCACAACAGTTTTGTGTTGGGGGTTGCTTTTAGCCCTGATGGCAAAATGCTGGCTTCGGCTGGTTACGACAATTCGGTGAAATTGTGGAAGGTAGACGGGACTTTGGTGGCGACGCTGCTGAAGGGTTCTAGCGACAGCGTGACTAGCGTGGGTTTTAGCCCGGATGGTTTGTTGGTTGCTTCGGGCAGTTACGATCATAAGGTGAAGCTTTGGAGTCGCAGCGGGACTTTGCTGAAAACTTTGACGGGTCACAAGGATAGCGTGATGAGCGTGAGTTTTAGCCCGGATGGGAAGGTTCTGGCTTCTGCGGGCCGGGATAATCGGGTGATTTTGTGGAATTTGGATCTTGACGATTTACTGGTGAGGGGCTGTGACTGGGTGGGAGATTATCTGAGAACTAATCCTAATGTGAGCGATCGCGATCGGCGTCTCTGTGAGGGGGTGGCGGCAAAACCAAATCGATTTTAGATTTTAGATTTTAGATTTTCGATTGGGGAATTGAGTCGATTTTAGATTTTCGATTTTAGATTTTCGATTGGGGGATGCAGTCGATTGTCGATGTTACTCACCCCCTTGAGGATCTCGATCGCTAATTTCTCCCCCCTTCCCCCTTCCCCCTCCCCCCTCCCCCTCTCCCTTTCTCAAAAACTATTTTTTCCTTCCCCTTGCTCTCGGCTTCCTGTAAAGTAAATAATTGTAAAGAAATATGAGTTTTCTCTTATCCTTTGGTTAAGACCGCCAGCTAGCATTCACAATTAAGACCCGGATTATAAGTTCCTATGTCACAGCTTTTCCCGCGAAAATTTCTAGCCTCTGTTGCCGCATTTTTTCTGGCTTTGTCCGTGTGGACGATCGCACCTGCGGCCCACGCTTTCAACAATCCCGATTTGTTGCCGTCAACTCAGACGCCGATCATTGATTTAGCTAAAGCCCTCACGGATATTGAAGAACAAAGTTTGGCAAAAAATTTAAACGCATTTGAAGCCGAAACCGGCTGGAAATTGCGAGTGCTGACTCAGTACGATCGCACGCCCGGTTTGGCTGTCAAAAGCTATTGGGGGCTAGATGACAAGAGTGTGTTATTAGTTGCTGACCCCCGAGGGGGCAATTTGCTCAATTTTAATGTGGGCGACTCGCTGTATCCGCTGCTGCCGCGCACTTTTTGGGTGGAACTGCAAACCCGCTACGGTAATCAATTTTTTGTGCGGGACAATGGGGAAGATCGAGCGATTATTGAATCTTTGGAGTCGATAGAAGGCTGTTTGCGTCAGGGCGGATGCCGCGTGGTTCCCGGTTTGCCGAGGGAACAGTGGGTTCTGACGTTAATTACGTCGGTGGTTGGCGGCGTCATCTGCGGGTTTGCCGCTCAGCCTCGGAAGCCGGGACAGGTTGTGGCTTGGCAGTGGGCTCTGATTTTTTCGCCGCTGTGGGGCATTCTGTTTTTCGCTTTCGGACTTGGGCCTGTGGTGACTCGGACTTCTGACTGGTTGCCTGTGGTTCGGAATGTGTCCGGTTTTGCGATCGGAGCTTTGGCGGCATTCCTGACTCCGGTGCTGGGCAAATCTTCTTCGTCGTCGGAAACTTAGTTGGCAGTTGTCAGTTGGCAGTCAACAGTCAACAGTCATCAGTCAACAGTCAACAGTCATCAGTCAACAGTCAACAGTCAACAGTCATCAGTCAACAGTCAACAGTCAACAAATGACTAAAAGCTGGTAAGCTGATACCTGACAACTCAGAGGCGACAGCTATCCAACAAATGGAATGGCACGTAAGCGATGCCCAGAGTCTGGGATTAATCGATAACGAAATTGGCGACCACGGTTTTTCAGCGGCGGAGTACGAAATAGTCCGCCGCGTGATTTATGCGACTGCTGATTTTGAGTACAAGTCTTTAATTAGTTTTTCCGATCAGGCTTTGCAGGCTGGGGCGGCGGCTTTGGCTGCTCGAACTACGATCGTGGTAGATGTGCCGATGGTGCAGGTGGGCATTACGCCACAAATCCAAAGTACCTTTGCGAATCCGGTTTACTGTTCGATGGAGGCTTTGACACGCCCCCAAAAGGAAAGGACGCGGGCGGCTTGGGGGATTGAAACTTTGGCAAGACGCTATCCTGAAGGGATTTTTGTGGTGGGCCAGGCTCAAACTGCTTTGTCGGCGATCGTAGATTTGATTGAATCTGAGGAAATTCGACCGGCCTTGGTGATTGGCACTCCTTCTGGGTTTGTGGGGGTGGACGTGGCTAAGTCGCGGCTGCACGATTCGATGATTCCTCACATTCGGATTGAGGGCCGCAAGGGTTCTGCGGTGGTGGCTGTGGCTATTGTTAACGGGCTGGTGGATTTGGCTTGGCAAGCTTACGGCCAAGAGGGGAACAGTTGATCGAGAAGTCAGCAGTCATTAGTCATTAGTTATTAGTTATTAGTCAGTAGTCATTCTATCTGTGAGATCATTTCCGGTTGCATCGGAATTATTAGCCAAAATTAGGAGACGGCAGTGCCGTTTCCCTACAATATTATTTTCGGTAGGGAAACGGCACTGCCGTCTCCTCGCTTGTCATTCCGATAATAACGGAATTTATATGAGCTCCGAGAAACCGGGTTTTTCACCTTAATTTGCGACTACAACCAAGTATCTCCCAAAAACCCGGTTTCTGCCCACGCACCCGTGCATAAGTCCCAGATTAATAATCAGCGGACGATCGCCTTTTTGTGCTTCTATTGTCATTATCTCGATCGCGGTCTTTTTTCCTACCTTTTTTAATTTGCTGGCTCATCTCGACAAACAAATCTCTGCGTAAATAAGGATAGTCGCTCACCCACACGTCACGGCTGGGAATATAAATATCTGAAACTTTGGCAATTCTGCCTAAATCTTCTTGATTTGACATGATTAACATTAAAGCAGCTTGACCGGGGACAATTCCTTGGTGTTCTTTCCGCAAGGGAGCTCGAAGTGTAGTGGTAAATCCGGTTTTGTCGCCAACTTCTAAGTTGATTCGCGGTTCTAGGTTGTCAATTATTACGAGTTGTCCTTTTTGATTGACTGTTTCTTCTTGACTTGTGACTTCATCTGTGATGTAAATATCCAAAACTCGTCCTTGCCAAAAACCGCAGTATTGATATTTGCGGCATTCTGCATTCCGCAAACTCGCCCACAAAATCGGCCCCCATAGCCAGTACAAACCAGCTATCAATCCGGTGATTAAAACTAGCGGCCCGACATCGGAACCGACGAAGCTGTAGACAACCAGCACGAGAATTACGATAACCGCAGAGATTAACATTCTCCTCAAGAAATCGGGCGGTTTCCCCCAGCAATATTTGTATTGAACTCCCGTGGCGACGGCGGGAATTAGTTCTTGAAATGTTTGGCGGGTTAAGGGAATTAGCATAGGAAGTTATTGGGAATTGGGCATGGGAATGGGGAATGGGGAATGGGGCATGGGGCATGGGGCGTTAGTTATTGATTATTAGTGATTGGTTATTGGTTATTGGTTATTGGTTATTGGTTATTGGTTATTTACTAGAAATTAGGGATTAGGAATTAACAATTAGCAATTAGCAATGCCCAATGCCCAATGCCCAATTCCCCATGCCCCATGCCCCATGCCCAATTCCCAATTCCCAATTGCCTATAGTATTTTTTCCAGGCCGTAAACGAGCGATCGCAATTCAATGACTTTGCGTATAGACAGCAAGACTCCTGGCATATAACAAGCTCGATCGCTCGTATCGTGTCGTAAAGTATAAACTTGACCGGCGCCGCCAAAAATTACCTCTTGGTGGGCAATTAAACCAGGTAAACGGATGCTGTGAATGCGAATCCCTTCATCGGCCACAGAACCTCGAGCTCCGGCTAATTTTTCCGTTTCCTCAACTTCAGGCCGATTGAAAGTTTTTCCCATTTCTGCTAACATTTGGGCAGTTTGAATTGCCGTACCGCTGGGGGCGTCGGCTTTTTGATTGTGGTGCAGCTCGATAATTTCTACGTGTTCAAAATACTGAGATGCCGTGACGGCGGCTTGTTGGAGCAAAACCATGCCGATCGAGAAATTGGGTATGATCAAACAGCCGATGCTCGCTTTATCAGCGAATTCAGCTAAGTTTTCAATTTGCTTGCTGCTCAATCCGGTAGTGCCGACTACTGGGCGAACCCCGTAAGCTATAGCCGATCGCACGTTTTCATAAACTGACGAAGGGTGCGTAAAATCTACCATCACGCCTAACTGCTTTTCCTGAGCTGCTAATACCAGCATTCCTTGCAAGTCGTCCGTGATGGGAACTTCTAACGGGCCGCATCCGGCTAATTCCCCGGCATCGGCGTTGAGGCACTCAGGAGAGCGGTCTACAGCCCCAAATAAGGTCATGTCACTAGCATGGGCGATCGCCTTAATTACTTCGCGGCCCATTTTGCCCGCAGCACCGTTAACAATCACCGGAATCGGAAGTTGATTCGCCATCATCTCAAAAATATCCTGAAAGTTCGATCGACTAAATTTTAACGCTTGTGCGAATTGGGGGAAACAAGGAATGAAAGACAGGATTTGTCGGCAAATCTTCAAAAACCCGGTTCCCATTCGAGAAATACTTTGCCAAATCGAGTAATTAGCTTAAAGAAACTCGGTTGTGGCACAAGTTCTGAAAAAATTACATTCAATCTCATATTAAGCTCAATTCTGTAAGAACAGACTTGTGCAAAGCTAATTTGCACCGACATATTTTTTCTGTGACTGCCAAATTCTCTCGAAATCTTCGATATGTCATGTCTGTCGCAACTGGCTTCGACCTGAGTTCTCAAAACCGACGGGTCAGGATTTTGCCGGCAATGTTTGCGGGCGTGACTGTAACGCTGCTGAATATGGGAGTTCGGCAGTTGGGAGGCCTGCAAAGTTGGGAATTGGGGAGTTTTGACTCGTTAGTGCGCTTGCAGCCAGATTCGGACACCGATCCGCGACTGTTGGTAGTGGCCATTTCTGAGGCCGATATTCAAGCTTTGGGGAGATTTCCGATTTCCGACAAGGTGATCGCCAAAACCTTGGCCAAACTGCAAAAGTATCAGCCAAAAGTCATCGGTTTGGATTTGTACCGCGATTTGCCTCAAGCGCCGGGACACGAAGAATTGCTGGCCGGGCTGAAAGCACCGAATGTGGTGGCGATCTATAAATTGAGCGATTCAGAAAGTCAGGGAGTGGCTGCGCCCCCTGGGATACCGCCCGATCGAGTTGGTTTTAACGACTTCGTGCTCGATCCTGATGGCGTTGTACGCCGTAATTTGCTCTCAGTTTCGCAACCAGACAAAAAGATTGCTTTATCGTTTTCTATGCAAGTGGCTTTGTTGTATCTCAAAGACAGAGTACAGCCGAAAAATAGCGCTGTTCATCCCCACCAAATCAACTGGGGAAAGGCAGAATTTGTGCCTTTAACTTCTGACAGTGGTGGCTATGCAAATCTCGACGCCAAAGGCTACCAAATTTTGCTCAAATACCGTTCTGGTAACGATGTGGCGCGACAAGTCAGCATCAGGCAGGTATTGAAGGGGGAAATTGACCCAAGCTGGGTTAAGGACAAGATTGTGCTGATCGGGACGACGGCACCGAGTACCAGAGATTTGTTTTTGACGCCCTACAGCCCTGTTAAAAAGCAAAGTCCGAAAATGCCGGGGGTGTTGCTGCACGCGCAAATGCTCAGCCAAATATTGAGTGCGGTTTTGGATGGGCGATCGCTGTTTTGGGTGTGGCCGGAATGGGCGGAAATTTTGTGGAACGGTGCTTGGGCGTTGGTGGGCGGGGTTTTGGCTTGGCGGATTCAGCACCCTGCGAGGGCGGGATTGGCTGGGGGTGCGGGATTGATGGGACTGTTGGGGATTAGTTATGGGATTTTTACTGGGGGTGGGTGGGTACCCTTAGTGTCGCCGACTTTGGGTTTGGTGGTGACTGGTGTGGGTGTCAGTGCTTACAGGAAGCTTTACGATGCTTTTCACGATTCTCTGACGGGTTTGCCTAACCGGGATTTGTTCGTGGATTGCCTGGGGCGGGCGATGATCGCCAATACAAGGGGCCGGCGCAGCTATCTGTTTGCGGTGCTGTTTTTGGATTTAGACAGGTTTAAGGTGATTAATGATTCTTTGGGTCATTTGGTGGGGGATGAACTGCTGATGGCGGTGGTGCTGCGGTTGAGGGCTAGTATTGGTCGTGCAGATACTGTGGCGCGGGTGGGGGGTGATGATTTTGCGATTTTGGTGAGGAATGTTGATGTTGGGAGTGCCGTGGATTTGGCCACTCGAATTCACCAAGCTTTAATTGTGCCTTTTGAGTTGAAGGGGCAGGAGGTATTTGTGACGGCAAGCATCGGGATTGCGCTGGGGGGTGAACCTGCTGCTACTGTCAGGGAACAGCCGGAACACTTGCTGCGGGACGCCCACACGGCGATGTACCGGGCGAAGGCTTTGGGAACGGGAAGGTATCAGGTGTTTAATGCTTCGATGCACGCTTTGGCGGTGGAGAGGTTGCAGTTGGAAACTGATTTGCGGATGGCCCTCAAGCGTCAGGAGTTTTTGCTGCACTACCAGCCGTTTGTATCTTTGGCAAGTGGGAAGATTATTGGGTTTGAGGCTTTGGTACGCTGGCAGCACCCGCTGCGAGGTTTGATTTCGCCAGTGAAGTTTATTCCGGTGGCTGAGGAAACGGGGGCAATTGTGCCACTGGGTGAGTGGGTGTTGGAGGAGGCTTGTCGGCAGTTGGGGCTTTGGGAGGGAATGTTTGATTTCGATCAACCTTTGATTATGAGTGTAAATTTATCTGGCAAGCAGTTTGCTCAGCCGGATTTGGTTGATCGTATTCAGGTGATTTTGGAAACAACGGGTTTGAGTGCCGAGAGTTTGAAGTTGGAGATTACTGAGAGTGTGGTGATGGATGATGTGGAGTCGGCGATCGCGGTTTTGAAGCAGATGAAAGGGTTAAATGTCAAGTTGGGAATTGATGATTTTGGCACTGGTTATTCGTCGTTGAGTTATTTGAGTCGTTTTCCTACGGATACTTTGAAGGTTGATAAGTCGTTTGTGGGGCGGATGGAGCTCGAAAGCGAGGGGGAGAATGTGGCGATCGTGCGGACGATTGTGGCACTGGCTCATGCTTTGGGTATGGATGTGATTGCTGAGGGTGTGGAGACGGCGGCACAATTAGCTAAGTTGAGGTCGATCGGCTGCGAATATGGTCAGGGTTATTTTTTTGCTAAGCCGTTACCGAGCGAGGCTGCGACTGCTTTGATTGCTTCAGGGCCGCAGTGGTAAATCCTGTTTGTTTCACATACTCCTGGCCGCAGCAACCGAGTTTGATGAACGAAAATCGATCGTGCAACACCATAGAGCCCGGTTGCAAAACCCGGTTTATTTGGTTTTTGTGCGTAATTATTTTCACGGTTCAGTTATATTGTCAAGCGCAATAATTAGTATTTCCTTTTGCTTAGGATTAAAATGCAATCTTAACTTGCCCGTTGCGGAAAAATTTTCACACTTTAAGGCAATATCTTGAGTTGAACTTGGTTCAATTTTAATTGGAGTATCAATGACAAGTGGAAATGTATTTTGGTCTTGATCTTTTAAATAAAAGTGGTTGCAGTGGTTGTTCACTAAATAGCTACACTTTCCGTGATTGACAATACAAACACTCAAAGTTATTCCACAGTGGGGCTGAACATCATTAACTGTGATACTAATATCGTTAATTCTAAGCGTTTCCTTAATATATCCGTAGGTTACAGGATTAAAACCTAAAAGCTTCATTACTAACTCATCTACAGTAATATAAGGATTTAATTCATAGATTTTATTATCACAAGCAGCTAGATTGTGTGCCATCTCCATCCGTAACCAGGCTGCATTTTCAATAGCTGTTTGAGTCAGTTTTTGAAGTTTAGGATAAATGGAAATATCGGCTTTTTTAGAATAGCCTGTAAAATATTTTTCTTTTTTCAAATAATCAATAACATTCTGCGATTTATCGAAAGCAGTTCGATTCTTTTCGTAATGCAATAAAATCCAATGTTCAAAAGCAACACTTGAAAACGCTAGCTTAACACCGTGTGTCTTTGCATCGGAAAATGCTTTTTCATGTTTGGTATAACCATCTTTATCAAAAACTGCCCAAACTTCGTCATAATTTTTTATTTCTTGTTTGGCGAGTTTGACCAGATTCACCGCATCTGTTTTAATAGATTCACCTTCTTTTTTTGAGGCTTTTATTTGGTCTTCTTCACTTGGATAAACTTTGATGGCATATTTTTCAAATACATCAGGTTGCTCAGCAATCTTCTCAAAGTAAATCGGTTCCGTATTAGTTCCTTCACATACTATGTAGATGGTCTGCTTTAACTGTCTTGATTTTATTTTTGTTTTTCTACTCATCGCCATAAATAAATTCAACTTCTTTAATATTAGGTTGACCACCAAATTTACCTTGCATATACCATAGGTCAAAAGGTTCATCACCTTTTACCTTATCAAAGTCTTGGGCAGAAAAGAGTTGTGTTTCACCATATTTATTTTTTTCGGTAAACCAGATTTGATCTTTTCTCAATAATTCCCGATCAAGTAGAGTAGTTTCATGGCTAGCAAAAATTAGTTGGGCCTTACGGGGATTAGTTAACGGATGGTGAAATAACTTAATTAAAAACTTACACAGTTTAGGATGTAAACTATTATCTATTTCATCAACAACTAGAATATGACCTCTATTTAATATCAATAACATTAGAGCGCCAAGGCCGTAAAGCGTAATAGTTCCGATTGATTCTTTTTGGAAAAAAGGAAAGTTAGCTTGTTCACCTTCTAACAAGCCATCTCGAGTTTTATGGACGGCAAACAATTCATACTTATTGTCACGCATAATAATTTTTTTAAGTTCCTCTGGCACCTCATCATCAAATTTAAAATCAACATCTTTTTCTTCTATTTTAATTTGCTCGATATGAGTATCGGCTATTCTGATGAGTTTATCTAACTTTCTTTTTAGCTTTTCATCTTTTTGCAATTCTTGATTAACATGAGGTACTAAATAACTCCTCATATGAGTATCATTGGCTGCAAACAAAGCATAGGTTTTTAAGTATTGATAAATTTTTTGCATTTGTTCATGTTCTTCACGAGCAACTTTTGATAAATAAGGATATTTAGTTAAGGCTTTGGTTGAAAAAAATCGCTTGTCTTCAAAATAAGCACCGCGCTTGACCTCGTTTTTTGTACGAATAAATAAGTTGGCTTGTCTTTTATTTGGATAATAATCTAGCTGTTCGTGATGAACTTCTCGACTATCAAAAGCAATTTGATACTCATACATAATTTCTTCAATAATAAAACTCAGCTTGAAGCTTGAAGGCTGGCTTAAGCACGACTTCTCTAACTCGAATGGTTCGTAATAAGGAATATTGTCATCCACATCAATATTGAGAGTGTGAATATAGGAGAGCAGTGTATTCAAAGCCTTGAGAATATTTGACTTGCCAGAAGCATTTGCTCCATAGATCGCCGCAGAGTTAAGCAAGCGCAGTTTATTACCTTCGATTGGAACAAAAGTATTGTCATTCTTCCGGGTGGAAGAGTCGGCAATCATGCTTAATGTTTGCTCTTCTTTAATTGACCTAAAGTTACTGACTGAAAATTCAATTAACATAAAGTAACTCAACTTTTAATGCGATAGACTTAGCCAATATATGCCGATAAAATAGATAGAAAAATACCTGATAATTATAACTCTTGACGGACGTTACAAGATATTATAGAGGTGTAGGATTTTTTGTAAACCGACGAGGCTACTCAAAATGACGATCGCCTACCTTGGAGTGACTGTTGTCCGCTTGTATGTCACAATAAACAAGCAATTATTATATTTTGAGTTATCCTGTGAGTCCTACTGCCGAAGTCAGCAATACCCTAAATGCGGGCGCTCTACCAACCGTTACCGCTACCGCAGCCCGCCGCGCTGTTTTTCCCTTCACTGCAATTGTTGGCCAGGAGGAGATGAAACTGGCGCTGCTGTTGAATGTCATCGATCCGAAAATTGGCGGGGTGATGATTATGGGCGATCGAGGTACTGGTAAATCTACCACAATCCGCGCCCTCACTGATTTGCTGCCGGAAATTGAGGTGGTGGCTGACGATCCTTTTAACAGTCATCCCACCGATCCGGATTTGATGAGCGACGAGGTGCGCGATCGCAGTCTATCTCAAACTGACATCAAAATCGCCCGCAAAAAAGTCCAAATGGTAGATTTACCTTTGGGCGCGACCGAAGACCGAGTTTGCGGTACGATCGACATCGAGAAAGCTTTGTCGGAAGGTGTTAAAGCTTTTGAACCCGGTCTTTTAGCTAAAGCTAACCGCGGCATTCTGTACGTTGATGAAGTCAATTTGCTCGACGATCATTTAGTCGATGTTTTGCTCGACTCCGCCGCCAGCGGTTGGAATACTGTTGAAAGAGAAGGCATTTCGATCCGTCACCCGGCTAAGTTTATTTTAATCGGTTCCGGGAATCCAGAAGAAGGAGAATTGCGGCCGCAGTTGCTCGACAGATTCGGGATGCACGCAGAAATTCGGACTGTAAAAGACCCGAATTTAAGAGTGGAAATTGTCGAACAGCGATCGAGTTTTGACCAAAATCCGCCGGAGTTTCTCGCGAAATATCAGCACGAACAAGATGAGATGCAGCAGAAGTTGGTGGAAGCTCAGGAAAGGCTGAAATCGGTAACTATCGATCGAGATTTGCGAGTAAAAATCTCCCAAGTTTGCGCTGAATTGGACGTAGACGGGCTGCGGGGCGATTTGGTGACGAATCGGGCTGCGAAAGCTTTCACGGCTTTGGAATGCCGCACAGAGGTGACTGTGGACGATATTCGCCGGGTGATGACTCTGTGTTTGCGACACCGGTTGCGGAAAGACCCGCTAGAATCAATAGATTCGGGGTATAAAGTGACTAAAGTGTTCGATCGGGTATTCGGTCTAGAATCAACTGAGGGGTAATAGGTAATTGGTAATTGGTAATGGGTGGTGATGAAACATTTCCCAATTTTTTAAGGCTTCATTCCCCATTTCCAATTACTAATTTCAGCAATGGAAAAACGAATTTTAGGATTAGATCCCGGCTTAGCAAGCCTCGGATACGGCGCAATTTCCTGTCACATTGTCCCCGGAAAACAAGATGAAAACGTTGTTTCCATGATTGATTGCGGCGTCATAAAAACAACGCCAAAACAGGAAATGGGACAGCGCTTGAAAACAATTTACGACGATTTGCACGAGGTAATTGAACAAATTAAACCCGATCTAGCAATTGCCGAAAAACTGTTCTTTTACAAGATGGGAAATACCATACTTGTAGCGCAAGCGCGGGGTGTTTTGACGCTAGTATTGGCGCAGTGTGGAGTGCCGCTGTTCGAGTTTACGCCGGCTCAAATTAAGCAAGCTTTGACCGGGCGCGGTAATGCGGATAAATCTGAAGTGCAAGAGGCCGTGGCGCGGGAGTTAGAGTTGGGTTATATTCCGAAACCCGACGATGCGGCGGATGCTTTGGCGGTGGCTTTGACTGGTTGGTACGATGATGATATTTGTCCGAAGAAAATACAGTTGGAAACAGAAAAAGTTTGATGCAATATCAAATCATCGGCAAATTAAGCACAAATCCGGGCAAGACATCTTCTCCCAATAAACTTACAGGAAATTGTACAATCTCTACTTCGCGAGAAGGCCGATAAATCTCCACTTGTTCGTCTAGAGGATTAATCAGCCAACCCAAGCGTAAACCACTGTTTAGATACTCCTGCATTTTCTCCTGAAGCGGCCGCAGCGGGTCTGGGGGCGATCGCAATTCAATGGCAAAATCAGGACAAATCGGCGGAAATTTCTCTTGTTCTTCTGCTGTTAAAGCAGACCATCTTTCTAAGCTAACCCAAGCCGCGTCTGGAGCTCGATAGCCATTATTAGGCAAGCGAAAAATTGTAGATGAACTAAACACTCTCCCTAGCTGCGTTTTACGGTTCCACAAGCCCAAATCTGTAATTAAATAGGCTTCTCGATTGCCGCTGACTCCGCCTACGGGTGACATAATAATGATTTCTCCTTTAGGTGTCCGTTCAAATTGCCAATCTCGATTCATCTGGCATAAACGGTAAAACTGTTCGTCTGTTAGTTCGACAGTATCTAAGTTTAAAGTAACGGTTGTCATTTTTCCTAACTCTCTATAAATATGAGTCCTGCCAACCTATTTTAGCGCCGCATTTGGTCAATTTTAACATCACTCCTCATAGCCCGGACTTAAGCTTTAATACGAGGGCTTAAGCCCCAGCCCGACTATTGCGAAGTGCAAAATATTATTTGAAAATGTAATTAAGTGCGATCGCCCAATTCCCACCTCCATCAAAAAATGCTATAATATCAACTTTAATTGCTAAACTTATCCCGACAACAGAGAACCCAGGAAAATAATATGGTGATTATTACCTCCCAACAAATTGCCCAATTTCGCTCGCAATTAGCGGAATATCCCGAAGCCCTAAAAGCCCTAGACGCCATCGAAGATTGCGAAGGTAACATCGAAGATGCAGCGATATCTCTAGCAATTCAAGCCGGACAAGAACCGAATATATCAGAAAATTGGTTAGACGGATTGGCAAAAAGATGCCGCGTTGCTATCTGCAAATCCGAGGTTAAAGAAGAGTTGACAAACGGACAATTGAATGCAGCATTTAGAGATTTAGTTGCAGCAAAAATTTGCCCTGATATTTTGGTGACTTCGGTGATTATTTATGTCTTTAAAACTGGGGTGAATGAGTTTTGCGAGCCTCTCGAATATAAACTGTAAAGCCATAGCTGCATTTAAAAATTAGGTGAAGCAAAGCTATCCCGAAGGGTAGGGAATCGCCCTCATTTCTCAAAACATGATACAACGAGGCGATCGCACTTTTTCTCTACCCCTGTCCACTACTGTACCCAGCCAGCATCAAATCCGGCGACAAACCCAAAGATTTCCCCAGCAAACGAGCAAGTTGTACTAAAAAATTAGCAGTATCTTCGTCACCTTCGCGGGCCATTGAAGCCGATATCTGGATTAGCATTTGCACAAATCCCGCATCAATTAAATGGGAACAGGAACTCAAAACTTCTGGTTCTTGGCCGTTGGGACAGGTAAGCACTCGCTCGATTAAGTTCAAATAAGCTTCTTGGCGTTCTGGATTCATTTTGGCAGGATCTGTACAGTAAATAATTTATTATTACGTTTAAGTCAGTCCTGTCAATCAGGCGATCGAATAAGCGATCCCCGTTTTGACTCTAGAAACTCCATTCAGTCAGGAATAGACAGAAGCTTAAAGAAAATCTTAAGTTTCTCAATGCTAGTTTAGTCGAGGTAAGATGCTCTTCGCCGCACCCAACTATTACGGGACTTAGGAATATACAAAATGAAAATAGGAATATTTTTAGGAAATCTCGGAAATCCCGCCATCTACTATCCCAAACTCGCCACCATTACCGGCGGAGTCGTGGCGAGTATTTTTCTTTGCCAATTATTGCAATGGCAATCACAACAGTCTAACTCCGGCGAATGGGTGAAAACTAACAGCACAGAAATAGAAAAAGCAACGGGTTTAAATCAGGAAGAACAGGAATTAGCGAGAAAGCAGCTTAAAGTGCGATCGCTCCTGAAAGAAAAATTAACAAATCCCAACACGGACACCCTAGAACTCTGGGCGGACATTGATGCTTTCGAGGAAAAACTCAATAACTTTTGGACATCCAATCCTGCGGGAATTATACCACAGACAAGCGGCGAAAACAACAATCACGCTGTAGAAATATTCGCCGAAACATCACGCCCAAATCATGAAGTTAAAACCGACAAATATTTCGGGCAACCCCGCCAGCAAATAGCCGTTGCTGTCACGCCTCATTACCGATTTAGCGGTCCTTGGAATTCCCAAGAACAACTTCACAATTTTCAGCGATCTTTAGAAGCCTATGCTCAAGAGCGCAGCTTAGGATTTGGAAATCCTTCGGGATGGGCATTTAAAATTATTGACAGCATGACAAAAGGCTTAACCTCGACTTTTTGGGAGGAATTTATCGCCGGAATCCCTTTAGGAGAAAGTCAGAAAGTTAAGCGAGATTGGGAAATCGAGCCGGAAGTGCCTTATCCTGCCTTTGAAGAGGAGCGAATTCAGTATTACGTGCACAAAGGCGAACCGCTAGAAGCAGCAGTCTCTAAAGCCCGTGCTGATTTGAGAAACCCCGTTTTGGGCAAAGATTTGTGGGAGGGATTTTTGCGAAAGTGCGATCGTATTGCCGATGATGCACTCAAAGCAAAACAGCAGGGCGTTGACACACCATATCTGCCCTCTTCCTTCAACGAAAAACCGCAAATCACCAAGGATAGCGTTATGCGGAAGTTAGGGGCGATCGCGCCGCAATTAGCCCTCAATCAATCCACATCTGAAACAATTGGTGAACCGCCAAAACTCGAACAAAAAGAGCCACCAACCGCCGCCGAAATCCCCAGTATTTCCTCTTTGCAAAAAGCTTACAAAACTCCTCTAGGTCGAAGTATAGTTGAAAAACAAATCGCTGCAAATCCAGACTGGGGTTACGAAATAGTTGACGGTGAAATAGTCGAATCAATCCCTTTTTAATGAGGCTGATATGAAACGAATTAGCGATATCAATCCGCTGGGAGAAGAGCGACCAAATCCTTCTGAGGAAGAGAGAGAAAAATTGGGGCAGGAAAGGTTGCAGCGAGAAAGAGATGAAGGATATCAAAAGTTAGTTGAACTCTGCGATTTGGGCGAATATGACATGGCCCAGCAGTTGGCAAATCGCAACTCTAATTGGGGTTATGAAATAGTTGATGGAATTGTGATGGAAAGGATAGATTAGGTTCGCAGTTATCCCATTTGTCACTTTCATGGGCGGGCAAGATGCCCGCCCCACAAAAAATTTAATATGTCGTGGAACAGGCATCTTGCCTGTTCCTAAGAATGGTACAAATTGACTATCACAATCTCTATGTTATAATTATAACTAAAACTTAAATACTTATCAAAACATGACAACAACTATTAACGCCAAAAATATAACTCTCGGTGAAGTTAGTCAATTTTTGAAATTCCAAGAGCAGCTTAATAATGACACGTACACAAATTTTTTATCCTTAGAATCCTTAACAGAGATAGAACAGTTAGAACTCGCCCAAATCCGCAACGATTTTCGCGAATACCTCTCAGTGGAAAGAGTCTCTGAAGGACTGGTACAAGCTCTAACTACCTTTCCCTTAATGCGATTGGCTGGCTTCTACCGCCGCCCAATCAAGATGAGTCTAGAACAAGACATTGCTAACATAACTATAGAAGATGAAGACACAACGATTACAGGCAGATTTGACATTTTAGCAATCAATAAAGAGAAACAAATTGCCGCTGATACAGCACTTCCGGGTGTTATGAGGTACAATAAGAATAGATTAAAAAAATACACCAATGAAAGCATATTCAGTAGAT